>CAZZZA010000078.1:3273-14049 GCA_964658455.1 uncultured Lichenihabitans sp. | reverse complement strand
AGCCGGTCAGGGCGCGGACGGTGGCGGTGTCGCCGGGATCCTCCTCGAGGCCGGTCTGGCAGGGCTTCCAGTATTCCGCGTCCCAGGCGGCAACCAGGCAGGCGCTGACCAGGGTCTTGCCGATGCCGGTATCGGTGCCGGTCACGAACACGCCGTCGCGCAGCGGGCGGCTAAAGGCACCGTAGCCGACCAGATAGTCGGCGAGCGCGCCGTGCTCGGTCTCGAACCGGCGCAGCACCCGCCGCAGCGCGCCCGGGCCGAGCGGCCGGCTGCCGGCGCGCGGCAGGGTGGCGCCGATCGCCCGCAGCCCGCCCAGGAACGCCATGCCGTCCGGGTAGGCGACGCAGATGGGCTCCTGCTGCCAGGCGCCGACGGTGCGACGCGACAGTTTGGACAGCACCGGCAGCGGCGGGGTGCGGGCGGTGCAGGCCTCGGCGCGGTGCGCGGCCTGCCAGGCGCCGAGGCTGCCATCGAGCAGCGTCGCCGCCAGCAGGCGGCCGCCGGGGGCCAGCAGCGCTGACAGCGCCCGCCAGGCGCGCGGCGGGTGATCAAACCATTGCAGCGCCAGGCTGGAACAGATCAGGTCGAAGTCGGGCGCGACCGCCGGATCGTGCCCGTCGGTCGCCAGCAGCAGCAGCCGCCGGTCGCCGGGCAGCGCGTCGCGGCAGCGTCGCAGCATCGCCGGCGCGATGTCGGTGGCGACGATCAGCGCGTCCGGGAACGCCGCGCGCAGGCGGCGGGTCAGCAGCCCGGTGCCGCAGCCGATCTCCAGGATGCGCGACGGCGGCCGCTCGCAGGCGGCGACGATCCGCGCCGCCAGCCGGTCGGCGACCAGCCGCTGCAGGATCGCCGCCGATTCGTAGCCGCCGGCGCGGTCGAACGCGCGCGCCAGCTGGGCGATGCGGCTCACGCTGGAAACGCCGCGATCTGCGCCGCGCACCAGTCCGGACGGGTGCGCGGCAGCACATGGCCGCCGGTATCGCTCCAGCGCAGCGTCGCCGGCGCGAAGCAGGCGCCGGCATGGGCCGGCAGCACGATCGTATCGTCGGTGGCGGCGAGCGCCAGCACCGGCAGGTCGAGCCCGGCCAGCCGGGCGCGCAGGTCGGTGCGCCGCATCTGCTCGAGGCCGAGCCCCAGCCGCCGCGCGTCCGGCGGCCCGAAGCCGGTATCGTCGCCGCAGGCGGCGCGGAACCGGCGCAGCGTTGCCGCCGGGTCGGCGGCGAGCCTGGCCTGCATGCGCGACGGCAGCCGGTCGGCCACCCCGGGAAAGCCCGCATCGGCGACGAAGCGCGAGAAGCCGTTGATGGCGACCAGCCCGGCGCAACCGGCCGGCAGGGCCTGCAGCAGGGTGGTAAAGCCGGCCGAGTGCCCGACCGCCAGCGTGCCCTCCGGCACTGCGGGCAGGATCGGCAAAGCGCCGAAATAGCCCAGCTCGACCCGCTGCACCGGACCGTGCGGCAGCAGCGCCACCATCGCGTCCCACACGGTGGCATCGTAGCCCCAGCCATGCGCGAGCAGCAGCGGCCGCATCATGGCGCGCGCCACGCCGCGATTACCGCCTCGGCGATCCGCGCGCAGGCATCGGCATCGTGCGCGGCGCTCAGGGTCAGCCGCAGCCGGCTGCCCAGCGGCGGCACCGTCGGCGGCCGGATCGCCACCGCCAGCACGCCGCGCGCCGCGACCCGGTCCGCCAGGCCGAGTGCCGCGGCGGCGTCGCCGGTCGGCACCGGCACGATCTGGGTGGTCGAGCCGGCGCTGTCGATGCCGGCGGCGGCGAGACGGGCGCGGAGCGTGCTTGCGGCGTCTGCCAGCCGGTCGCGCGCCGGCTGCAGGCCGGGCAGCAGATCGAGCGCGGCGTCGATCGCGCCCAGCACCGGCGGCGGCAGCGCGGTGGTGTGGATGAAGCCGGAGCAGACATTGGCGAGCCAGTCGCACAGCGTCGCCGAGCCGGCCACGTAGGCGCCGAAGCTGCCGAACGCCTTGCTCAGCGTGCCCATCACCAGATCGACGCCGCCGGCGCCCACCGACAGCCCTGCCCCGCCCGGCCCCAGGACGCCGGTGGCGTGCGCCTCGTCGACATAGAGGAAGGCGTCGTGCGCGTCGGCGATGCGGCGCAGCGCCGGCAGATCGGCGCGATCGCCATCCATGCTGAACACGCTCTCGGTGACGATGAAGCGCTGGCCGGGCCGGTCGGCGCTGTCGGCGAGCAGCTGCTCCAGATGCGCCAGGTCGTTATGGCGGTATCGGGTCTGGCGCACCCCCGAGGCGCGGATGCCGGCATGCAGGCTGGCGTGGATCAGCCGGTCGGTGAACAGCAGCGGTGGCGCCGCCGCGCCGGTGGCGGCCAGCAGCGCCGGCAGCACCGTGGCGTTGGCCTGCCAGCCGGATGCGAACAGCAGGGCGGCCTCGGTGCGCTTGAAGCCGGCCAGGCGCGCCTCGACCCGCTGGTGCAGCGTGTGGGTGCCGGTGACGAGCCGGGACGCGCCGGCGCCGGTGCCGAAGCGCGACGCCCAATCGGCGGCACGATCGGCGAGCAGCGGGTGGTGCGCCAGGCCCAGATAGTCGTTGCCGGAGGCGTTGATCAGCAGCCGCCCGTCGCGCAGCACCGTGCCCGGCCCCGGCTGGCCGGGATGCAGGCGCCGCCGCATCCGCCGCGCGGCGAGGCCGGCCAGCGCGTCTGCGAACAGGGGATCGAGCCGGGACATGGCGGCCAGGGATGCCGAAGCCGCCGATACGGGTCAACCGCGCGGCTCGACCGGGCGATAGTGACGCCCGGGCGCCGACGGTCCATCACTGGCGCCATGAGCGAGAATGCCGGGGAAGCGGGCAGGCTTTGGCTGCCCTACGCGCAGATGCAGACCGCGCCGCCGCCGCTGCGGGCGGAATGGACCGACGGCTGCCGGATCGGGCTGGCGGACGGCCGGGTGCTGATCGACGGCATCGCCAGCTGGTGGACCGCCTGCCATGGCTACAACCACCCGCATATCGGCCGCGCGGTGTCGGCGCAGCTCGGCCGGATGCCGCACGTGATGCTGGGCGGGCTGGTGCATGCGCAGGCGCTGCGGCTGGCCGACCGGCTGGCGGCGCTGCTGCCGGGCGATCTGGGCCGGGTGTTCTTCGCCGAGAGCGGCTCGGTCGCGGTCGAGGTGGCGATCAAGATGGCGGTGCAGTACTGGCTCAACCGCGGGGTGCGCGGGCGGACCAGGCTGGTGGCGTTCCAGGGCGGCTATCACGGCGACACGCTGGCGACGATGGCGGTGTGCGACCCGGAGGAAGGCATGCACAGCCTGTTCGCCGGCGTGCTGCCACGGCACCACATCGCCGCCCTGCCGCGCGACGACGGTTCGGAGGCGGCGCTCGACGCGCTGCTCACTGCCGAGGCCGACACCATCGCCGCGATCCTGGTCGAGCCGCTGGTGCAGGGCGCCGGCGGGATGCTGTTCCACGACGCGTCGGTGCTGCGCCGGCTGCGCAGGCTCGCCGACCGGCACGGGGTGCTGCTGATCCTCGACGAGATCTTCACCGGCTTCGGCCGCACCGGCAGCCTGTTCGCCTGCGAGGCGGCGGGGATCGTGCCCGACATCATCACCCTGTCGAAGGCGCTGACCGGCGGCACGATGGCGCTGTCGGCGGCGGTGGCGCGCGAGCCGGTGTTCGCCGCGTTCCTGTCCGACGATCCGATGCACGCGCTGATGCACGGGCCGACCTACATGGGCAACCCGCTGGCCTGCGCCGCCGCCAACGCCTCGCTCGATCTGTTCGAGCGCGAGGATAGGCTCGGCCAGGTGGCGGCGATCGAGGCTCAGCTCGGCGGCGAGCTGGAACCGTGCCGCGCCCTGCCCGGCGTGGTCGATGTGCGGGTCAGGGGCGCGATCGGGGTGGTGCAGATGGAGAGGATCGACGACATGAACCGGCTGAAGGCGGCGCTGGTGGCGCAGGGCGTCTGGGTGCGACCGTTTCGCGACATCGTCTATCTGACGCCGAGCTTCACCATCACCCCGGCCGAGCTGTCGGTCCTGACCGGCGCCATCCGCACCGTGCTGGGGCGGGCATGAACGCCGATCTGCCGACCAGGCGCGAGCGGCGCCTGGCCGGTCGGGCGCGCCGCCAGGCGGTGCCGCGCAGCGCGCATGGCGGCTGGATGCCGCCCGACGACCGGCGCGACCCGGTCGAGATCCTGCAGCGCCAGGGCGAGAGCCGGATCGGCGCGCTGCTGCCGATCCGCTACGGCCGCATGCAGGCCTCGCCGCTGGCGTTCCTGCGCGGCGCCGCGGCGGTGATGGCGGCGGACCTGGCGGCGACGCCGCGGTCGGGTTTCGTCGCGCAGAGCTGCGGCGACTGCCATCTGGCCAATTTCGGCAGCTTCGCCACGCCGGAAGGCCAGGCGGTGTTCGACATCAACGATTTCGACGAGACGCTGCCGGCGCCGTTCGAATGGGACCTGAAGCGTCTGGGCGCCAGCCTGGTGCTGAGCGGGCGGCAGGCCGGGCTCGACGCGCACCACGCGAAGGCGCTGGCGCGCGACGCCACCCGCGCCTACGTCGCCGAGATCGGCCGTCTGGCCGAACTCTCACCGGTCGCCGCCTGGTCGGCGCGGATCGACCTGATCGACGCGATCGACCACATCGCCGACCATCGCGCCCGGCACCGCTCCCGACAGACCCTGGCGGAGAGGCTGCACAGCCAGGAGATCGGCTACGGGCTGCTGGAAACCGGGCCGGACGGCGCGCCCAGACTGCGCGAAAACCCGCCGCTGGCGGTACGGCTGCCGGAGCACGAGGACGACAGTCGGCAGGCCTTCGCCCGCTATGTCGCGGCGCTGCCGCCGGAGCGGGCGCTGCTGCTCGACCGCTACCGGCTGACCGACGTGCTGTTCAAGGTCGTCGGCATCGGCAGCGTCGGCACGTTCTGCGCGATCGGCCTGTTCACCACCGCCGACGGCGAGCCGCTGCTGCTGCAGATCAAGCAGGCGCAGGCGTCGGTGCTGGAGCCGTTCGCCGGCCGTTCGGTGTTTTCCGGGTGCGGCGAGCGGGTGGTGGCCGGGCAGCGGACCATGCAGGCGGCCTCTGATGCGTTCCTGGGCGCCACCCGTGCCGGCGAGCGGCATTTCTACGTGCGGCGGCTGAAGGATGCGCGCCTGGCCTCCTTGGGCCTGAAGATCGAGGAGCACGGGCTGCACGACTACGCGCTGCTGTGCGGGCGCACACTGGGGCGGGCGCACGCGCGCTCGGCCGACACGGCCGGGCTCGCCGGCTATCTGGGGCGCGGCCGGGTGTTCTCGGCGGCGATCGCCGACTTCGCCGTGGCCTACGCCGACCAGACCGAGCGCGACTGGTCGGATTTCGTCCGCGCGATCAATGCGGGACGCCTGCCGGCGCGCGCGGCGTGAGTCTGCTGCCGGACAGCGCCTACGCGCACACGCTGGAGGGCTACGCCACCGCCTTCGTGCTCGGCACGCTGATCGGGCTGGAGCGGCAGTGGCGGCAGCGCAGCGCCGGACTGCGCACCACCGTGCTGGTCGCGGTCGGCGCGGCGGCGTTCTCCGATCTGGGGTTCCGGCTGCTCGGCGCCGAGGGGGCGACGCGGATCATCGCCTATGTGGTCTCCGGGATCGGCTTCCTGGGCGCCGGGGTGATCCTGAAGGACGGCACCAACATACGCGGCCTGAACACCGCCGCTACGCTGTGGTGCTCGGCGGCGGTCGGCACGCTGGCGGGCAGCCACCTGCCGGCGGAGGCGGCGACGTTGGGCGGCTTCGTGCTGGCCGGCAACACGCTGCTTCGGCCGCTGGTGAACTGGGTCAACCGTAGGCCGCTCTCGCCCGACGTCACCGAGGCGAAATACCTGGTGCATGTGGTGTGCCGGCCGCGCGACGTCTCGGACGTGCGCGACCTGATCGACGAGGAGCTGGAACGCGCCAGCTACCCGGTGCGCGAGGTGGAGACGCTGTCCGACGGCGACGAACAGGTCGAGCTGGCGGCGATCCTGGTGCCGAACACTGCCGACGAGGACGAACTCGACGCGGTGGTGTCGGCCCTGGAGCGCTCGCCGCTGGTCCTGTCCTCGACCTGGTCGGTCGAGGCGACGTCGTGAATGCCGGCCGCACCGATCCTGAGGTTTGCCTGGTAAGCCACTGCCGGCCCGGAGGCAGCATCATTCAGGGAGGCGCGCTTCCGCTTGACCCAGAACAGCTCTGAAAAAGCCGACGTCAGACAAAGTCCGGATTTCGATCAGCCCGAGCTGGATGCCGAGACATTCGCGAGCGGCGCAACCGGATTCTACGAGGTCATGCCGTCCGGCTCGACCCGGCTGCCGAGCGTCAGATGCTTCGTCACATCGACCGAGGGTCCGGCACCGGGCCGACTGGCCAGCGTCAGTCAGGTCGATGTGCCCGTTCAGCGTCCTGTCGGCATGCCGTTCCAAGGCAATGGATTGCTGAACGAGGTCCTGTTCCCAAGGATGACGATCGCGAGGCTGGATGACTGCATTTGTTACCCTGGCGGGGTGATACGACGCGGCGGCACGGTTCTGGATGACAGCTTCAACGCGACCTGGGAACGCGGTCAGCACAGGAGCCTCGTTGCCCATGAGGGGCGATGGACGCTCAAGGCCGCTCTTGCCGACGCCCCTGTGCACGGGGAGATAGGGAATGACGTTCTGTATCTGGACAATGAACATATCGACTGGTTCGGACACGTCATAGGGGATCTTTTGAGCAGGGCGTGGAGTTTTGCTTACATAAAGTTCTATCTGTCTTCGGAGCGCCTGCAGGTAATATGTTCCAAACCAGATAAAGACTATGTAAGAGTGCTGCTTCTTACTATTGGCGTACGTCATGAAGATTTGGTATTCATTGACCAGCCCGTATTGTGCAGGAATCTGATAATAGCGACGAAGGCCTTTCAGATACAGGAATATGTCGCGCCGCCTGCTTTTAGTTTGTGGAAAGTCATGCGTCACAGCGTCGTCAGCGAGGGTATGACGCCATCGAGGATCTACGTCTCGCGGCGAGCGAACCCGACCCGACGTCTCCTGGAGGAGGAAGAGATAGAGGGATTCTTCGCGCAACGCGGTTTCTTCGTTCTCTATCCGGAGGCTTTCACCATCCATGACCAGATTCGAGCGTTCCGGGGCGCTTCTCACATTGCCGGTTGCAGCGGCAGCAATTTGTTCAATCTTGCCTTCGCCGGTTCGGTAAAAGCCGTCTTCATCATGGCTTCTCCGCTGCTTATACATTACTCCGAGCAGATGTTCTGCGCACAACACAGCAGTGTATTGATCGACCTCGTGGTAGGGTATGTGGATGAGCGCGAGTCCGCCAGTAGACCTGGCTACGTTCACTGTGGATGGCATCTGGATGTGTCCGCGGTGCAGGAGCGCGCCTTGCAATGGCTCAAAAGGAGCGAGGAAACTTAGCAAGCCGTCGCGTCGCTCTAACCAGTCTATTGGGAACAGAACCTAGTCGACTTCGGATTATATATTTACTCGCATCGGTCTATGTGTAGTTTTCTCGCAATTTCTTCGCCCACAAATCTGTGAGGTGAGTAAATGGAAATAATGGAAATGACCCGTTAGACAGTAATTCGGCCAAGGGCCGAGCGGGCATTTCATAAAACGCGGCTAAAAGTGCATCCGAACGAGCTGTATCTTTGATACCCACGAGAGCGACATCGTTTATACGTTCAGCGTAGACGAACCAGTCTGCCTTTTCTGACGCAACGACATACCGCCCCATTTCTGCAATAGGAGGTATCCCATTTACTGATTTTGTCAGAACTTTCCAATATTCATCACCTGTTGTAAGAATTCCAAACTCAAAAAGAGGGAATAAGTTATCAGGTGGCGAACGGTCAATGCTGGCGATGCAAACGATATCTGATGCCTCTGCCTTCATAACTAACCTAATCGTATCCGAGAATCTTTCGGAAAACACGGCATCTGACTCGGCAAACAGGAAATTTCTGTATTGACCGGAAACTACCTTCTCTGGGAGCGTTGCCTCTTCCGCAATTACGCGCGAGATATAATCAAGTGCTTGCGCGCGTGCGGCAGCCTGAATTTTGTCGTATCGCATAGTATAACCTCAAGGATCGGATAAGCTGATCTTTACTATTGTTTTGCCACCAGACACGCTTTAGAACAGCAGCGCACTCGAAGTTCCAGTCAATTCGAGGGAATATTATGTATTTAGGGTGTCGCCACTTGTCAATCTAGTTACGCTTCCGGTTTGTGAGATATTTTGTGGAGGCTCCGGGATAGTTGGTTGTCCTGGCGTCACACCTGAAGAGCCCGGAGGCGAGCCGCAGCGCGACGTCGCCGTTGCTAGAGCGAGTCGGACCCTGCCCCGCTTCCAGCAGGCATCGATTCGGTTTCTGGCGCGGGTGAGATCGGAATGGAAACCTGCAGGTTCGACAACAGATTTTCGTGATGTCGAACATGCGGCCGGGTGGTCGGCCACACACCGCCACGGACCGCCTCGATCGCTGCTCCCGCATTGTCGCCGCCGGCGATCGGCCGGCGCCGGGATCGGCTTTTTCCGCGCCGGATAAGGCGAAGATGGCGCCGCGGCGGCTTCGAGGCCGCCAAACCGGTCCATCACGGAGCCGAAAACATCAGACGGCAGCGCCAAAATTGCCATCCGCAACGAGCGCCATTCCCTCGCTCCGGAGGCGCAATTGCCGCACCGGGTGTCAACACGGGAGAAAACGTCCGCAAATAGAGGACTGGAACAAAGATGGATTCAATGACGGGATCAGTCTCAAAACCAATGCTTGACCATGTTCGACCGCCGCCGCCACGGTGCTGATACAGACAAACGATTGTCAGCGACCGGCGAGACTGCCCGGCGCGACGGTTGTCGCAGTTCGCGATGCCGGCGCCAGGACGGGCGTGCTTGCAGAGGCCGTTGGCGGCCGGACAGTCGGGGATACAGGAGAGGGCGGTAAATGGCAGACCAGGTGGGCGGTCCCGGAACCTATACCGGAACAGGCAACGTCTTCGACGGCGTCGGAACAGGCCTCTACACCCTCGAAGGGGACGGTCTGGCCGGGCTGACCGGCAATGCCGGCGCGACCGTGTTGTCCGGCACGATCGCCAACATCACCATCGGCGTCGATCTCGGAATCACCGGCGTCTCGGCGCTGACCAACGTCTCCATCACCGCCGCGGCCGGCGGCACCGCGAACGTCAATGCGCTGGTCGGCACTGTCACCGGCGTCGCCACCTTCAATGCGGTCGGCGGCACGGTATCGATCGGCAGCGGCGTCACCGCACTCGGCATCGTCAACGTCAACATCGCCCAGGGTGGCACCTACGAGGCCTACGGCTCGCTGGTCTCGGTCCTCTCCTCCAGCACCGTCACCTTCGGCACTGGCGGCGGCAACTACGTGATCGAATCGACAGGCTTGTCGGCCAGCGTGCTGAGCGGCGTGTCCATCGCCGGCTTCACCAGCGGCGACACCATCACCGACGACAACATCGCCGGCACCTCGGTGGCCAGCTACTCGGTCGGCACCGACGGCACCGTCACCTTCTACAGCGGCGCCAACGAGACCGGTTCGCTCGGCGGGCTGTCGTTTGCCGCCGGAACCTTTGCCGCCGGCAACTACACCGTCGGCAGCGGCCCGCTGTCACTGTCGACCACGTCGTCGGTCCTGCAGATCCAGCTTGCCTGTTTCCTGCGCGGCACCCGGATCGACACCGACAAGGGCGAGCGCGCCGTCGAATCGCTGGCGCCCGGCGATCTGGTGGCGGTGCGCCGCGACGGCGAGACGCTGTTCGAGCCGGTGGTCTGGATCGGCCACAGGCGGGTCGATGTGCGCACGCTGCACAATGCGCGCGACGCCTATCCGGTGCGGATCCGCGCCGACGCGTTCGGCGATGGCGCGCCGCACAGCGACGTGCTGCTGACCTCCGAGCATTGCGTGCTGGTGGACGGGCGTCTGATCCCGGTCCGTATGCTGGTCAATGGCGGCTCGATCGTGGTCGACCGGTCGATCGGCCGCTACGAATATTTCCATGTCGAGCTGGCGCGGCATTCGATCCTGAGCGCGCAGGGGCTCGCCACCGAGAGCTACATGGATACCGGCAATCGCGGCAACTTCGCCAATGCGGCGCAGCCCGCGATGCTGCCGGATTTCGGCATCGACAGCACGCATGCCAGCTGGGAGCGCGATGCCGCGGCGCCGCTCGCCGTCGACCGCGACACGGTGGAGCCGATCTGGACGCGGCTGCGCGACCGCGCGGTCGCGATCGGCCTCGGCGACGGGATCGCGTCGCCGGTGGCGCTGGGCAACGACCCGGACCTGCACCTGGTGTCCGAGACCGGGCTGCGGATCGAGCCGGTCCTGTGCGACGGCACGACCTACGGGTTCGTGGTGCCGGCCGGCGTGAAGCGGCTGCGCCTGGCGTCCCGCGCCGCGAGCCCGGCGGAATGCGTGGGCCCGTATCTCGACGACCGACGCGCGCTCGGCGTGTTGGTCGGTAGGATCGGCGCCGGCACCGGACGCAGTCGCGCCCTGCTGACCGCGCACATCGAGGGCGAGGCCCTTCCCGGCTGGCATGCGCCGGAGCCCGGTGCGCCAGGCCGCTGGACCGACGGCAGCGCCTTCCTGCCGCTGGACCAGGCGGCGCTGGGCAGCGGGCCGGTCTATCTCGATGTCGAGATCGTCCATGCCGGTCCGTATCCGGCGGCGCTGGCCGCCTGAGGGCGGCCGGCGCTAGCCGCGCCGGTCGCGCAGCGTCTCCAGGATCCGCCCGGTCAGCCGCGCCAGCGGC
>CAZZZA010000078.1:0-3263 GCA_964658455.1 uncultured Lichenihabitans sp. | reverse complement strand
CCACGACCTGCGAGCGCGTCGCTGCGGCACCGATCAGCCGCGCCAGCGGCGGGATCCGCACCACCAGGGCCCGGGCGACGCGTCGCACCGGGCCACGGCGGCGCGCCGTCGCCGACGGGCCGGCCGGCTCGGCGGCATCCGACAGGTCGCGCAGGATGGTGCCGGTGCGGCTGCCGACGGCATCGCCGTAGAACAGGCAGAAATTCTTGACCGTGGGGATGCCGTATTCCCACGTCTCCCAGCGATGCAGCACCGCGTTCGGCAGGTTGAACGGCGGCAGCTCGAGCCGGAGCGCCCGGTAGCCGCCGGGCGCGACCTCGCCATTCATGTTGGCCACCGGCACCGCGTCGTTGCCGATCAGCATGAAGCGGAACGTCTTGCGGAACACGGCGAGATAATATTGGACGTGCGCGATCGGCAGATGCTGCAGCACGTCCTTACTGATCAGCAGATCGGCGGCGGGGAGCACCGCGCCGTCGGTGACGCGATGGAACCTGATCGTGTCGCTACCGAACTGGTCGCGGTTCCAGCGCAGCGCGCCCTCAAAGACGTCGAACCCGTCATAGCGGATGCCGGTCCAGTCGATATGCTTGGCGTAGGTCCAGAAGCCGCAGCCGAACTCGACCACCGAGCGGATCTCGTTGACCCGCAGGAACTCCTGGATCGTCGCCACCAGCAGCCTGGTGCGCTCGTCCTCCGACAGCTCGCCCTCGCGCGGCGCGTTCCACTCGCCGGTGCCGAGCCCCCAAAGATCCTTGGCATACACTTCCTCGAAGGCTGCCTGCGCGTCCGCGATGCGTCCCATGAAGTTCGCTGCCCCCGGCGTTGGATTTTCCTGGTCCGGTTCTAGAAGCTGGCGCGCCGGCTCACCAGTGCCCGTCCCAGCGGCGCGCCGCCTGCTCGTCCTCGTCGCGCGCCTCGACCCAGGCGCTGCCGCCATCCTCGAAGCATTCGCATTTCCAGAACGGCGCCCTGGTCTTGAGCCAGTCGATCAGGAAGCCGGTGGCGTCGAGCGCGTCGCGCCGGTGCGGCGCCGCGGCCAGCACCAGCACGATCGGCGCGCCGATGCCGAGCCGGCCGACGCGATGGATCACCGTGCAGCCCAGCAGCGAGAAGCGCCGCTCGGCGCTGTCGGCGATCCCGGCCAGCGCGCGCTCGGTCATGCCGGGATAATGTTCCAGCGTCAGCGCCGCGAGCCGGCGGCCGTTCGCATCCTCGTGGCCACGCACCAGGCCGATGAAGCTGCCGATGCCGCCGATCGCGTCGCCGCCGGAAGCGGCCAGCCGCTCCAGCTCCAGGGCGGTGTCGAACGGCGCGGTCTGGACCCTGACCGTCGCCATCAGCCGCCGGTCACCGGCGGGAACAAGGCGATCTCGTCGCCGGCGGCGATCGGATCGTCCGGCGCGGCGAACTGCTGGTTGATCGCCACCCGGATCCGGCCCTCGGCGGCCAGGGCGGCGAAGGCGGGATCGTTCGCGCGCAGCCAGTCGAGCAGGTCGCCGGCGCGCAGCACGTGGTCCGGCAGCAGCGCCGCCTCCTCGGACCGACCTAGCCGGTCGCGCAGCCAGGCGAAATAGAGCAGCCGGACCGGGCGCGGCATCGCTAGCGCGGCGACCCCTTGATCGTCTTGACGCTGCCATCCGGGCTGATGACGGTGCTGGAGCCGTCGCCGTTGGGGATGACGATATCGCCGCTGGCGCTGGCCGGACCGGCATCGCCGGTGGGCTTGCCCAGCTGGTGCTGCAGCCGTGCCGCCGGGTCGGGCACCGACTCGGACAGGCCGCCGCCGGAGAAGTCGCGGTCGAGCGGCACCCCGCCACGCACGGCGTTCTGCTCGCCCATGCTCATGCTGCCGCCCCTGGGCAGGGTGGCGCCGCCGGCGCCGAGCACGTCGTTGCCGATCCCGCCATGCGCCACGTCGGTGAGCGTCGGCAGCGGCTGCGGCGGGCCGGGCCAGACATTGCCCGGCTCCGGCAGCATCGCCTCGGTGGCCGGCGCGCGGCCGCGGGCGCGCTGCACGTTCTCGCTGACGCCGGTGGCGCTGTTCGGGTTCTGCCCCGGCACCGTTTCGGTGTCGGCGACGAAATGGCCGAGACCGGAGCAGCCGGCGGTCAGCAGAAGCGCGGTAAAGCCGGCCGGTGCCATCATCCTCGGCAGTATTGTCGCAAGCAGAGCCGAGCGCCGCATATCCATCCTCCTGCGGCTCGACGGCCGCGCGTGCCGGAATGTGCCCTCAACCGAGGGTATTGCTCAAGAGCGGGCGTTCGCCTGTTGCGGCACCGCCAAGATCCATGCCGCGATCGCCGGCAGGTCGTCGCGGTCGAATCGGGTGCCGGTCCAGCCCGGTATCGGCGCGTCGGACGCCAGCGCCGCGATCGCCGGGTCGCCCAGGAACAGCGGCCGCCGGCCGGGCCGCGCGGCGCTGGCCGCGCACGCCACTTCCAGCCGCGGCACCGGCTCGGCGCCGTATCCCTCGACCAGCACCAGATCGACCGGCGCCAGACGGCGCAGCAGCGCGTCCAGCGGCGCCGGCGCGTCGGCGGTCTCGCGCAGCAGCGCCCAGCGCCGCTCCGAGACCAGCAGCACCTCCTGGGCGCCGGCGCTGCGATGGCGGTGGCTGTCCTTGCCGGGGGCGTCGAGATCGACCGTGTGGTGGGTGTGCTTGACGGTGGAGACCGACAGGCCGGCCAGCCGCAGCAGCGGCAGCAGGCGCTCGATCAGCGTGGTCTTGCCGCTCCCGGAGCGCCCGACGATGCCGACCACCTGCATCGCCGGTTCAGGACGAGGCGATGTCGGGCGTGACCGGGCCGTTGACGTGGCGCAGGCCGGTGACGAGGTAGTCCCAGCCGGTGACCAGGGTCAGCAGCGCCGCCAGCCACAGCATGATGGCGCCGATCGCGCCGACCGGCAGCCCGCCGATGCCGAGCAGCGACGCGGTGTCGTCGCCGGCCAGCAGCACGCCGAGCGCGCCCATCTGGAAGCCGGTCTTCCACTTGGCGAGCCGGGTCACCGGCAGGCTGACGCGGCGCCCGGCCAGATGCTCGCGCAGGCCGCTGACCAGGATCTCGCGCAGCAGGATCACGATCGCCGGGTAGAGCGCGAACAGCGGCAGCCGGGCCGATCCGGCCAGCACGATCAGCGAGGCGCCGACCAACAGCTTGTCGGCGATCGGATCGAGCATGCGGCCGAGTTCGGAGAACTGGCGCCGCGAGCGGGCGATGCGGCCGTCCAGCCAGTCGGTGATGCCGGCGGCGGCGAACAGC
>CAZZZA010000077.1:0-14150 GCA_964658455.1 uncultured Lichenihabitans sp. | reverse complement strand
CCGCCGACATGATCACCCAGATCCTGGATTTCGGCGTGCCGTCGCAGATCGACGTCCAGGTGCATGGCCGCCATTCCGACGAGGACCAGAAGGTGGCGGCCAGGATCGAGCAGAAGCTGCGCGGCCTGCACGGCGTGGTCGACGTGCATCTGCAGCAGGTCACCGCGTCGCCGGAATTCTTCACCGAGATCGACCGCCAGCGTGCCGCCGAACTCGGCCTGACCGAGCAGCAGATCGCCACCCAGGTGAACATCTCGCTCTCTGGAAGCTTCCAGGTGGCGCCGAACTTCTGGACCGATCCCAAGACCGGCATCCCGTGGCAGCTCACGGTGCAGACCCCGGAATACCGGGTGGACGATTTCTCGGCGATCGCCAACACGCCGATCTATACCGACAATAACGGCGTGCAGAGCGCGCAGCCGATCACCCTGCTGCGCAACGTCGCCACCTTCCATCGCGGCGCCCAGCCCTCGGTGCTCAGCCACGTCAATTCCGAGCCGACCTACGACATCTACGCCGCGGTGCAGGACAGCGATCTCGGCACCGTGGCACGCGAGATCGACCGGGTGGTCGCCGACGAGCGCCCGCATCTGCAGCCCGGCGACAAGATCCTGGTGCGCGGGCAGATCGAGAGCATGAACAGCGCCTTCCTGCATATCGAGATCGGCCTGGCGGTGGCGGTGATCGCCGTCTACCTGCTGATGGTCCTGAACTACCAGGACTGGGGCGATCCGTTCGTGGTGCTGTGCGCGCTGCCGCTGGTGTTCTCCGGCATCGTGCTGAGCCTGTTCATCACCCACACCACCTTCTCGATCGCCTCGTTGATGGGGGCGATCATGAGCGTCGGCGTCGCCTCGGCGAACTCGATCCTGCTGGTCACCTTCGCCCGCGAGCACCGCGTCGCCACCGGCTGCTCGGCGTTCGAGGGCGCGATCGCCGCCGGCGAGGCGCGGCTGCGGCCGGTGCTGATGACCGCCGGCGCGATGGTGGTCGGGCTGATCCCGATGGCGCTCGATCTGGGGCAGGGCGGTGAGCAGAACGCCGCCCTGGCCCGCGCCGTGATCGGCGGCATCCTGGTCGGCACCTGCTCGACGCTGCTGTTCGTGCCCTTCCTGTACACGCTGCTGCGCAGCGGTCCCGTGCGCTCTCCCGAGGATTACCTATGAGCGATCCCCATGCCGATCGGCCGTCCGACGCAACCGGGCAGCCCGCCGATCCGCCGCCCGCACCTCCGCCCGCGCCATCCGGCCGGCGGCTGGCGCTGTTCGTTGGCGTGCCGCTGCTGCTGCTGCTCGCCTGGGGCGGCCTGTCGCACTGGCGCGAGAGCCACGCCGCCGCCGACACGCTGCGCCAGGCCCGGGCGCAGGCGCCAGACGTGCAGGTGCAGCAGGCCAAGCTGGGCAGCGACAGCAACGCGGTCTCGCTGCCCGGCCAGACCCTGGCCTTCGCCTCGGCCGATCTGTTCGCCCGCGCCACCGGCTATGTCGCCGAGCGCCGGGTCGACATCGGCAGCCATGTGAAGCAGGGCGACCTTCTGCTGCGGATCGCGGCACCCGACCTCGATCAGCAGCTGGCCCAGGGCCGCGCCCAGCTCGGCCAGATCGAGGCGCAGCTGGTCCAGGCCAAGGCGTCGCTCGACCAGGCGCGGGCCAGCGCCAAACTGGCCAAGGTCACCAGCGCGCGCTCCAGCATCCTGGCCCAGGAGGGCTGGGAGACCAGGCAGAACCGCGACAACAACGCCACCAACTACGTCAACAGCACCCACAACGTGGCCAGCGCCGAGGCCGGGATCGGCGTCGCGGTCGCCAACGTGCGGGCGCAGCAGGCCACGGTCGATCGGCTGGTGGCGCTGGCCGCGTTCGAGCGCGTCGTCGCCCCGTTCGACGGCGTCATCACCCAGCGCCAGGTCGATATCGGCACCCTGGTGCAGAGCGACGCCAACAGCGGCACCCCGCTGCTGCATATCGACCAGACCGACAAGCTGCGCTGCCAGGTCTACGTGCCGCAGAGCCAGTTCGCCGGCATCCATGACGGGCTGGCGGCGCGGGTCACGGTGCCGGAGCTGCCCGGCCGGGTGTTCAAGGCCACGGTGTCGCGTTCCGCCGCGGCGCTGGCGCAGAACTCGCGGTCGATGCTGGTCGAGGTCGATATCGACAACACGGACGGCACGCTGGCGCCCGGCCTGTTCGTCGATGTCAGCTTCGTGGTGCAGCGCGAGGCGCCGCGGATCGTGGTGCCGGACGCGTCGCTGATCTTCGATGAGAGCGGCATGCGGGTCGCGGTGGTGAAGGACGGCCACGCCCACCTGCAGCACGTCACCATCGCCCGCGACACCGGCACCGAGGCCGATCTGAGCGACGGGCTGCATGGCGGCGAGCAGGTGATCGTCAATCCGCCCGCCACCCTGGCCGACGGCGACGCGGTGCACGTGCTGCCGGAGCAGAAGGCCAAGAGCTGAGCGGCCTGGAGGCGGTCTAGAACCAGGCCGGATCGGTCTCGGCGATGGTGGTGTCGGCGTCGCGCAGCAGCGCCAGCATCGGGCCGATCTTCGGCAGCTCGACGGCGAAGAAATAGCGGCAGGCATGGCGTTTGCCGCGGGCGAAATCATCGTCGCGGCCAACGCAGGCCAGCGCCAGCTGCAGCCAGATCCACGCCACCACCAGGTGCCCGAACGCCTCCAGATAGGCGGTGGCGTTGGCGAGCCCGCGCTTCGGATCCGCGGCGGCGAGGCAGACCTGCGTCACCGCCGACAGTTCCGCCGTTGCGCGCTCCAGCGCCTCCGCCCAGCCGGCCAGCGGCGCGTGGTCGCGCGCCCGGGCGACCGTCTCGCCGATCCGCGACAGCAGCGCGGCGAGCGCGGCGCCACCCTCCATGCCCACCTTGCGCCCGAGCAGGTCGAGCGCCTGCACGCCGTGCGTCCCCTCATGGATCGGGTTCAGCCGGTTGTCGCGGTAGAACTGCTCGACAGCGTAGTCGCGCGTGTAGCCGTAGCCGCCATGCACCTGGATCGCCAGGTCGTTGGCCGCCAGGCACCATTGCGACGGCCAGCTCTTGGCGATCGGGGTCAGCAGTTCGAGCAGCGCATGCGCCTCGCTGGCCGCCGACGCGTCAGGGGCCGAACGCGTCTCGTCCACCAGCCGGGCGCAGTACAGCACCAGCGCCAGGCCGCCCTCGACATAGGCCTTCTGCGCCAGCAGCATCCGCCGCACGTCGGCGTGGGCGATGATCGGCGCCGGCCGGTCGCTGCCCGGCACCCGGCCCTGCAGGCGGGTGCGGGCATACTCCACCGCATGCAGGTAGCCGGTATAGCCCAGCGCCACCGCGCCCATGCCGACGCCGATCCTGGCCTCGTTCATCATGTGGAACATCGCCGCCAGGCCGCGATTCGCCTCGCCGACCAGGAAGCCGACCGCGCCTTCCGCGCCGCCCGGCCGGTGCGCGCCCTCGCCGAAATTGAGCAGCGTGTTGGTGGTGCCGCGATAACCCATCTTGTGGTTGAGCCCGGCCAGCGCGACGTCGTTGCGCGCACCGTCCTCCAGGAATTTCGGCACCACGAACAGGCTGATGCCGCGTACCCCGGGCGGCGCGCCGGCGGCACGCGCCAGCACCATGTGCACGATGTTCTCCGACAGCTCGTGCTCGCCGCCGGAGATCCACATCTTGCGCCCGAACAGCCGCCAGCCGCCGTCCGGCTGTGGCTCGGCGCGGGTGGTGATGTCGGACAGCGACGAGCCCGCCTGCGGCTCCGACAGCGCCATGGTGCCGAAATACCGGCCCTCGAGCATCGGGCGCACGTAGCGGTCGATCTGCTCCGCCGAGCCGTGCGCCGCCAGCAGGTTGGCGGCGGCGATCGTCAGCATCGGATAGGCGGCGGTGGCGATGTTCGCCGCCTTGAAGAACGCCATCCCGGCGGCGGCGACGCTGGCCGGGAGCTGCATGCCGCCCAGCCCGGCGTCGGCGGCGGCCGCGAACATGCCCGACTCGCGGAACGCCGCCAGTGCCGCGCCGATCTCCGGGATCATCGTCACCGCGCCGTTCTCGAAGCGCGGCTCGTTGGCGTCGGACTTCTTGTTGTGGGTCGCGAACCGCTCGGCGGCGATCATCTCGCACAGGTCGAGCACCGCCCGGAACGTCTCCGGCTCGTGCTCGGCGAAACGCTGGCGCCGCACCAGCCGGTCGACCTCCAGCCAGTCGAACAGCAGGAAATCGACGGTCTCGCGGGACAGGATCAGCGATGGCATCGGGCTGGTACCTCACCGCTTCCGCGCGGCGTCACCGCCGCACGCCGTCGCTGCCCGGGCGGCCGCTCAGCCGTGATGCGCGTGGACCATCGCCTTGATGCGGCGCACCCGGGCGGGGCGGCTCATCGTGTCCGGGGCGGCGCAGGTCTCGTAGCTGGCCGGCTGCACGATGTCCTTGGCCTCGGCATAGCCGCCGAGATCGGTGGCGTCGCGCAGCACCGCGACCTCGTCGAACATCGCCACCCGCTGCTGGCAGAACGCCACGCCCGCCTTCAGCCCGCGCTCGGACTGCACGTTGGCGAGCTGGGTGATGTAGTCGTCATGCGCGTTCTGCGCGCCGCGTCCGTAGGCGGTCCGGAAATAGCCATTCAGCGCCGCTTCCTGCGCCGTCAGGTCGGGGCGGAACTTCTCGACGAAGGCGTTGTAGCGATCCTGCACGTTGCAGGAGAGCGCGGTCACCATCAGCTCGCTCTTGAGCCCCTGCACGTCGAACGCCTGCCTGGCCGACGAGATGCCGCATTGGCCAGCCGCCATGGCCGGCCCGGACAACAGGCCGACGATGGCCAGTCCCGCACCGACGTGCCGCAGAGGAAAAGACATGGTGTTCTCCGGAACCAATGTTGTGAACAGCCAGCAAAGCGTCGCAGGACCCACCGGCACGCTCACCTGGAACTTGAAGGTGCAGCCGTAACACGCGGTTTTGCAACCATATTCATCGAAGCTGCCTGCTCCGCCTCGCCGTGTGTGGCAAAACGGCATCGGCTTTTCGCCGTACGCATCGACAGGGGTTGCATAATCCCGCCCGGGACACGGAGCAAGATGGGGACACGGGCCTTTCGCGCGGCGGGGTTTTGGCCTATGGCACGAAACCCCGCTTCGGTCGCGGGCGGCCAGATTTCGGAGCTGACGAGTGCGTTTGCGAACTGCTGCATCCCTTCTGACCACAGGCTTCCTCATGGCCGGCTGCGCGCACAAGCCGGCGCCGGCGCCGGTGGAAGCGGTCGCTCCCGACCCGTACGGCTATGAGAAGGTGTCGGCGGTCTGCACCCTGGGCCCGATGCAGAACGGGCCCGCCGGCCGCGTGGCGACCATGAGCGTGCGCTCCGATGACGGGCTGTGCGCGGTTCCGGTGTCGCAGCCGGACGGCACCGCCTACGCCTCGTTCCTGCTGACGACCCCGCCGGCGCACGGCAAGACCTTCATCCACAACTACAACAACCAGACGCTGATCGGCTACACGCCGACCACCGCCTATGCCGGCCCGGACAGCTTCACCGTCAGCCTGGTGCCGGTCGGCGGCGGGCCGCGTTCGCTGCTGCGGGTGGATGCGGTGGTCGACGCCACCGGCGTGATGCGGCCGGTGGCGCCGGTCGCCGCCGTGGCGCCGCCCCCGTCCAGCGAGGGCCACAAGACGGTGCGCCATCACGCGGTCAGGAAGAAGCCCACCTCCGGCAACTGACCCCGGCAACCGGCCGCGCGCCGCCGCCCTAGACGGGCGGCGGCAGCTTTCCCGACTCCGCGGCGGCCAGGGCCAGCAGCGCGTCGCTGCCGAGCCGGGTGCAGAACTCCCCGAACCCCTCCTTCTTGCCGCCCTGCTCCGCCCAGGCGGCGAACAGCGGCGCGAACGCGTCGCCGAGCCGCGCTTCCGGCACCCGGTCCAGCCAGCGGAACGACAGGCTGTGCCCGTCGAAATCGCCGCCGACATAGATCGCGTAGTGGCCCGGTATCCTGCCGACCAGACCGATATCGCCGGCATAGGAGCGGGCGCAGCCGTTCGGGCAGCCGGTGATGCGCAGGCTGATGCGGCGGTTCTCCAGCCCGTGCCGGCGCAGGATCGATTCCAGCCGCTCGACGATCGGGGTCCGCACCCGCTCGGCCTCGGTCAGCGCCAGGCCGCAGGTCGGCAGCGCCGGGCAGGCCAGCGCGAACCGCGCGAAGGTGGACAGCGCGCTCGCCGGCACCACCCGGTGCTCGGCCAGCAGCGCGTCGATGGCGTCGCGGTCGTCCGGCCGCACGTTCGACAGCAGGATGTCCTGCTGCCCGGTCATGATCGGATCCACCCGGAACCGGGTCACCACCGCGCGCAGCCCGGACCGCAGCGCCTGCGCGGCGTTGTCCTCGATCCGTCCCGACGGCACCGGCACGCCGAGCCACCACAGCCCGTCGCCCTGCTCGTGCCAGCCGAGCAGCTCGGGGATGTGCAGCCGCGCCATCGGCCGCGGCGGCTCCAGGGCGGCGCCCATGTATTCGTCGAGCCGGTCCTTGCACCAGGCGAGGCCCTGATCGGCGACCACGTATTTCAGCCGGGCCCGCTTGCGGTCGGTGCGGCCGCCATGGTCGCGGTGCAGCGACACCGCCGCGCGCGCCATGTCCAGCAGCGCGTCCGGGCCGATGAAGCAGACCGGGCTCGCCAGACGCGGGAAGGTGTCGGCGCGGTTGTGCGTCATGCCCAGCCCGCCGCCGATCGCGACGTTGTAACCGGTCAGCACGTCCTGCTCGTCGAACAGGGCGATGAAGGCGAGGTCGTTGGCCAGCACGTCGGCGCTGTTGTCGTCCGGTGTCGCCAGCCCGATCTTGAACTTCCGCGGCAGGTAGGTCTCGCCGTAGAGCGTCTCGGTCTCGTCGGTGCCGGCGACCGGGGCCTCGTCGAGGAAGATCTGGTGGTAGCCCCGGCTCTGCGGCAGCAGCGCCTGCGACAGCATCCGCGCGTCGGCGCGGAGTCTGGCATGGCGCGCGTCGTTGCGCGGCGCCGACGTGGTCATCAGGTTGCGCACCACGTCGCCGCAGGCGCACAGCGTGGTCAACAGGGTGTGATTGATCGCGGCGATGGTCGGCTTGAGGTCGCCCTTCAGCACGCCGTGGAACTGCAGGCCCTGCCTCGTGGTGATCCGCAGCGTGCCGTTGGCGTGGCTGTCGGCCAGCGCGTCGAGCGCCAGATACTGGTCGGCGGTCAGCATGCCGCCCGGCATGCGGACCCGGACCATGAACTGGTAGTCCTTCTCCAGCTTCTGCTGCTTGAGCGCGGTGGCGGTGTCGCGGTCGAACTGCTCGTAGCTGCCGTGGAACTTCAGCAGGTTGTAGGCATCCTCGCTGACCTGGGTGCCGCCCTCGGCCAGTTCCTCGGCCAGCCGGCCGCGCAGGCCGTGGCTGCCCTGTTTCAGCGTCTCGACCCCGCTCGGCTTGCGGGCGCTGGCGGGCGGCGGGGCGGTCATGGTCTGGTCGGGCACGGGCGGAAACCTTGGGTAGAGGAGGGGGCGGGCGCGGGTCGCCGCTACTTGGCCACCGGCTGCTTGACCATCCGCAGATACGGCTTGAGCGTCTTCCAGCCATCGGGGAACAGGCCCCGGGCGGTCTCGTCGTTGACGCTCGGCGCGATGATCACGTCGTCGCCATGCTGCCAGTCGGCCGGCGTCGTCACCTTGTAGCCGTCGGTGAGCTGCAGGCTGTCGATCACCCGCAGCACCTCGGCGAAGTTGCGTCCCGCCGACGGCGGGTAGGTCAGGCTGAGCCGCACCTTCTTCTTCGGGTCGATCACGAACACGCTGCGCACGGTGATGCTGGGATCGGCCTCGGGATGCACCATGCCGTAGAGGTTGGAGACGGTGCGGTCCGGGTCGGCGATCATCGGGAAATCGACCGCCGCGCCCTGGGTCTCCTCGATGTCGCCTTCCCAGCGGTGGTGGCTCTCGACCGGATCCACCGACAGGCCGATCACCTTCACGTTGCGCTTCTTCCACTCCGGCCCCAGGCGCGCCACCGCGCCGAGCTCGGTGGTGCAGACCGGGGTGAAATCCTTCGGGTGGCTGAACAGCACGCCCCAATGGTCGCCCAGCCACTCGTGGAACCGGATCCGGCCCTGGGTGGTGTCCTGCTCGAAATCGGGCGCGGTCTGGCCCAGTTGGATCGTCATGGTGCTTTCCTTGGCTCCGGTCGCGCCGGCCGGCGCGCGGATCGCCGGGCGGACCACGATGCCGGGCTGTGGTTTTCCGATCGCGGCCTGTCTCACCGCACAATCGTTATATAGAGAAGGTGATCGGCTCCGAAAGGGGCCGGCGCAGACCGGCGGCCTCCGCCCGTCGCACCAGATCGTCCAGCGTGAGGGTGTCGAGTTCGGCGCGCAGCCGGTCGTCCAGCTTGCGCCAGGCCGGCTCCACCACCTTGGCGAACAGCGCGCCGACCGGCCCGTCATCGCCGCCTGCATCCTCGGCGATGGTCACGTCGATCACGTCGGAGAGCCGGATGTCTCGCCGTGGCCGGCCGAGGCGGTAGCCGCCGCGCGGCCCGCGTATGCTCTCGAGCAGCCCGGAGCGCGACAGCGCCTGCAGCAGCGGCTCGATGCCGCGCCTGGCGAGCCCGGCCCGCTCGGCGATGTCCGCCGCGCTCACGGTCCCGGCGCGCCCGGCATGGAACGCCACGTCCAGCATGATCAGCACCGCAACCATCGCCCGATCCCGCCGCAACAGCATGCCCTGACCTCCCTGTCTCGCGGTCCCGGCATACCAGACCGGCGCCCGCTTATCCACGACGCTGATTGGTGTTATAGGTCCGGGCATGGATCAGATCGACCGTCCCAGCGGTGCGTCCACCGGCCGCACCGACCCAGCGCCGGTTCCGGTGCCGCACGGGTTCGCCGCGCCGCGCGGCCGCATCTACGGCAGCATCATCGAGACCATCGGCGGCACCCCGCTGGTGGCGCTGCCGCGGCTGACCGTCGAGGACGGGCTGCTGGCCAGGGTGGCGCTGAAGCTCGAATTCTTCAATCCGCTCGGCTCGGTCAAGGACCGGATCGGCGCGGCGATGCTGCTCAATGCCGAGCGCGACGGGCGCATCACCCCCGGCCGCACCGTGCTGGTCGAGCCGACCTCGGGCAATACCGGCATCGCGCTGGCGTTCGTGGCCGCGGCGCGGGGCTACCGGCTGATCGTCACCATGCCGGAAGGCGCCTCGATCGAGCGCCGCAAGATGCTGCGGCTGATGGATGTGCAGCTCGAACTGACCCCGGCCCGGCTCGGCATGGCCGGCGCCATCGCCCGCGCCCAGGAGATCCTGGCCGAGACCCCGGAGAGCTGGATGCCGCGCCAGTTCGACAACCCGTCCAACCCGGAGATCCATGCGCTGACCACCGCCGAGGAGATTTGGGCCGACACCGCCGGCGATGTCGACATCGTGGTCGCCGGCATCGGCACCGGCGGCACCGCCACCGGCATCGCCCGCGCGCTCAAGCCGCGTCGTCCCGGCCTGGCGGTATGGGGCGTCGAGCCGACCGAGAGCGCGGTGCTCAATGGTGACGAGCCCGGCCCGCACGGCATCCAGGGCATCGGCCCCGGCTTCTGCCCCAACGTGCTGGAGCTGGACGCGCTCGATGGCGTGATCACCGTATCGGAGCGCGAATCGATCGCCGCGTCGCGTCGCTGCGCGCGGCTGGAAGGTCTGCCGATCGGCATCTCGTCCGGCGCGGCGCTGCATGCGGCGCTGGGTCTGGCGAAGCAGCCGGAGCATCGCGGCAAGCAGATCGTTGCGATCGTGCCGTCGTTCGCCGAGCGCTATCTCTCGACGTCGCTGTTCGCCGGCCTCGCCTGAGCGAACGGCCCCGGGGCAAACGACCCCGGGGCGGTTTCGAGCTTCAGTCCAGGATGATCTCGACGCGGCGGTTCTGCGGCTCGCGGGCGTTCGGGCCGGTGGCGACCAGCGGATGGCTCTCGCCGAAGCCGTGGATGTCGATCGCCGAGCCCGGCACGCCGTCGCGCACCAGTTCCGCCTTCACGCTCTGCGCGCGCCGCACCGAAAGCCCCTGATTGTAGGCGGCGCCGCGCGCGCCGCCGTGGATCGACGAGGTATCGGTGTAGCCGTTGACCGCGATGCGGGTGGTCTGCACGTGGGTCGAGGCCTGCGCCGCCTGGGCGACGATCTCGCGCGCTCGCGCCGTCAGGTCGGCGCGGTCCCAGTCGAAGAACACGAGGTAGGTGCGCGCTGCCGCCGGCGGCGGCGCCGCCGGCACCACCGGGGCCGCCGGCAGGGGCGGCGGGGGCGCCGGGTTGAACTCGTAGCGCACGCCGAGCAGCAGCGAGTGGTTGTAGTTGGTGGTGATGTCCTGGTTGCCGCGTGAGACGCCATACGGCTTCACGCCGAACGCGCCCTCGTTGCCGATGCCGCTGCCGGAGAAACGCTGCGGGCCGAGCAGCGAGGTGAAGCGGTATTCGAGCGTGGTCGACAGCCCGACCACCCACGGCACCGGCACCGACAGGCCGAAGATGCCCTGGTACATGAAGTTGCCGTCGCTGGTGCCGCCCAGATGCTCGGCATAGTTCGGCGCCGCGTAGTAGGCATCCATGTGCGACCAGCCATAGCCGGCGCCGACGCCGAAATACGGATAGAGCCAGCTCTTGCCGATATCCATGTCGAACAGCGCATTGACCATGCCGCCGTAGGTTTCCTCGTGGCCGCCGGCCTGGGTCGGGAAACTGGTGCCGCGGAAATGCTGCAGCGTGTCGTTGCGGTAGTTGCCCTCGACCTCGAGCCGCAGCCCGTTGCCGAATCCGTAGCCGACGCTGCCGAGCCCGACCACGCCCGGCCCGAAGCGCAGCTTGCCGCTGGGGGCCTGCGGCGACAGGCGCACGGTCTGGTCCTGCGCCAGGTTGCCGCCGCCGGCGAGGCCGACATAGAGGCCCTGCACCGGCTGGGCCAGGGCGGGTGAGAGCGCCGGTGCGGCGACGCCGGCGAGGGCGGCGGTGCAGACCGTCAGGAGCCAGTTCCGTCTCTTCATCGTCGTGCCACGCCTTCTGCTTCCTGCCCGGGACGCCGCCCGCTGGTCTTGACGACGTAGCCGGTTTTCCGCGTCGGCAGAAGCGTCCGATGCGACGCCGCGTCCTCTGCGGTGCCGGCGCGCGACAGCCCGGCCACATCGTCTCACGGACGGGTAAATAATCTGTGACTTTTTCGCAACGTGACGGCAGCGTTACATACGATGGTTCCATGCGGGCATTGCATGGGTGGGGTGTCTTGAACTTTAAGTGTCGTCACACCCCGTCACGTTCCGTTGCGGAGCGCAGACGGTCCCATCCACGCCCCGGAGGACCGGTTTTTCCGATCCCGCTGGTTCCGCCAACGAACTCGACACGTCGTCCGTGCCGAACCCCGACTGCCGTCCGCAGACGGACCGCCTGCTCGCCCTGGTTTTTCCGCTGATCTGCCCGCGCAACGAGCCGGGACTGGAGTATTTTCGATGATGCCCGCCCGCTCTTCCTCGCGTCGTCTCGCCCTGACCGGTTCGATCGCCGCCCTGGCGCTGTCGCCGATCCTAGGCGCGGCCCCGGCACTTGCCCAGGTCACCGGCGCCCCGCTGGCCGCCACCGCCTCGTCGCTGCCCGGCGCCGCGCCGGGCGCGGAGAACATCGAAGTCACCGGCTCGCGCCTGCGCACCACCAACGCCACCAGCGAGGCGCCGATCACCGTCGTCACCGCCAAGCAGATCGAGCAATCCTCGTCGCAGACCATCGAGGACGTGCTGCACAAGATCCCCTCGATCGGCACCGACGGCGTGCAGAACACCACCAACAACGGCGGCAACGGCGCCTCCTGCCTCGACATCAACAACCTGGGCGTCAACCGCACCCTGGTGCTGGTCGACGGCAAGCGCTTCGTCCATTCCGGCTACGGCGTCGGCGACGACTGCGTCGATCTCGACACCATCCCGATCCAGATGGTCGACCGCATCGAGATCCTGAAGGACGGCGCCTCGACCATCTACGGCGCCGACGCCGTCGCCGGCGTCATCAACATCATCACCAAGAAGAATTTCACCGGCACCCAGATCAACACCGGCGGCACGATCAGCGCCTCCGGCGACGACCTGACCGGCGACATCTCGGCCGCCACCGGCTTCGACTTCGCCCAGGGCCGCGGCAACTTCGCCATCAGCGGCCGCTATGTCGACCAGGGCCCGGTCGCGCAGAAGGACCGCGACTGGGCGACCCCCGTCGATTCCGCCGACGCCGGTCCGGGCAATCCCTACACGATCGGCTCCGGCTATCCGGTCGCCGGCCGCTATTTCGGCTACGACGCGCCCTATGCGTCGAGCGGCACCGCGATCAACGATCCACAGAACATCACCAATGTCGGCGGCGTACCGCAGAAATTCTCCGGCGTGTATCAGGGCGCCAACGGCGGCAACCAGGATGTCAACGGCCGCTACGATTACGGCTACGACACCTACCTGACCAAGCGCCTCACCGACGGCAACGTGGCCGCCAACACCCATTTCGACGTCAACAGCCACCTGACGCTGTATGGATCGGCCTACTACACCCACAAGAACACCCAGACCCAGCTCTCGGGCCAGCCGATCACCGGCAACCCGAATATCGGCCAGAGCTTCGACATCCCCGCCGGCAACCCCTATGCCGTCGCCAACGGCTTCGCCGGCGAGGTGTATGCGCTCAAGCGCACCACGGATTGGGGCCTGCGCGATTACAATACCGGCCTGGATTCCTACCAGGGCACCCTCGGCGCCAAGGGCAACATCTACGGCAACTGGGACTACGACAGCTATTTCACCTACGGCAAGTCGGTGGCGACGCTGAGCGACACCGGCAACGTGCGCTGGAGCCATCTCGAGCAGGAAGTCGGCTTCCAGAGCCTGAACGACGGCAATGTCGATGACGGCGTCTACAACCCCGCCGTCTGCGTCGCCTCGACCGGCTGCGTCCTCGCCAACCCGTTCGGCGCCGGCAAGTTCAGCCAGCAGGCGATCAACTACGCCACCTTCACAGCGCGCAGCCAGGCGCTGTATCAGTTCCGCGACATCGGCGCCTCGATCACCAACAACAAGCTGCTGCAGCTTCCCTACGGCCCGCTCGGCCTGGCGCTCGGCATGGAGCATCGCGGCGAGAACGGCGCCTACCATCCCGATCCGGTGTTCCAGTCCGGCGACACCACCGCGTCGATCGAGAACCCGACCGGCGGCGGCTTCAACGTGACGGAAGCGTTCGGCGAGCTGAACATCCCGCTGCTCAAGAACCTGATCATGGCCAAGGACCTGCATATCGACCTGTCCGGCCGCTATTCCGACTACAGCACCTTCGGCTCGGTCGAGAACTGGAAGGCCAGCATCAACTGGTCGCCGTCGCGCGACATCCGCTTCCGCGCCAATATCGGCACCTCGGTGCGTCAGCCGGCGATCTCCGAAGCCTTCGGCGGCAACACGCTGTCGTTCAACCAGGCCTCCGATCCCTGCGACATGAACCAGGTGACCAGCTACGGCGCCGCGTCCGGCATCGTGTCGGCGAACTGCGCCCGTCAGGGCATCAACACCAAGACCTTCGTCGAGCCGAGCGCCCAGGTCGCGACGCTGGTCGGTGGCAACCCGGCCCTGCTGCCTGAATCCTCGCGCACCTACACCATCGGCACGGTGCTGACCCCGCGCTGGATCCCGAACCTGTCCGCCGAGATCGATTATTTCCACACCAAGATCGAGAACACGATCGGCGAGGTGTCCACCCAGTTCGTGCTCGACCAGTGCTACACGAGCGTGAACTTCTCCAGCCCCTATTGCGCCGATGCCGGCCAGCGTCTGGCCAACGGCCAGATCAACAACGCGATCGCCACCGAGCAGAACCTGGGCGAGACCCGCACCAACGGGCTCGATTTCGACCTGGCCTACACCATCCGTCTGCGCGGCGGCCATCGCCTCACCCTGCAGAACGAGCTGGTCGACACCATCGGCTACACCGAGCAGCTGATCCCCAACGGACCGTTCTACAACCTGAAGGGCCGCATCACCGCGCTGAACACCGGCCTGTATCCGGCCGGCTATCCGGTGCTGCGCGACAACGCCACGCTCACCTACTCCAAGGGCCCGTTCTCGTTCGCCTGGACCGTCCGCTACATCGACGGCATGCTCTACAATAACGG
>CAZZZA010000076.1:0-14260 GCA_964658455.1 uncultured Lichenihabitans sp. | reverse complement strand
CCGCCGCCTGCACGCCGATCGCGAACGGCTCGACCATCGCGCCCTCGGCGAAACTGACGGTGTCGGGAAGCTTGAAGGTGTAGGCGGCAGGATGCACCACGGAGGCGGTCAGGCAGCCATGGATCGGCGGCGTCGCCCAGAACCGCACCGCCGGGTCGACATTGTACAGGCCCAGGCGCGAGGCGCGCGAGGTCGGATCGGGGATGCCCGGCTCCATGCACACCCGGTCGCCGACCGACAGGCCGCGCACGTTGCGGCCGAGTTCGGTGATGGTGCCGGAGGCCTCGTGTCCGAGCACCATCGGTGCGCGCACCACGAACGGTCCGATATGGCCGTGCGTGTAGTAGTGCACGTCGCTGCCGCAGATGCCGACCGTGTGGATCGCGATCCGCACATCGTCGGCGCCGAGTTCGGCATCGAGCTCGATGTCGCGGATCGCCAGCTGGTTCTGCTTCTCCAGCACCAGGGCGCGGGCTTTGGTCATCGGACGGTTCCTCCCTGTTGTTGCGTCGCCTATGCGGCCTCGCCGAGCACGCGCCGCAACGATGCGATATCGTGCGCGAACCGGCCGAGGAACAGCCCGTCGACGCTGTCGCCCAGCTTGGTCAGCAGGCCGGGCCCGGCGCTGCCGCCATAGATCAGCCTGGTGTCGCCGCGCCCGGCCAGGATCGCGCGCAGCCGCTGCGCCACGGCGACGATGCGCTCGGCCGGCGGCGGCGCGGCGGCGCCGATCGCCCAGACCGGCTCGTAGGCGATCACCAGGGGCGCGTCGGCGGCGGTGCCGTCGGTTCCCGCCGCGATCTGGCGCGCGCAGGCCTGCGCGGTGGCGTCGAGATCGGTCTCGCTCTCCTCGCCGACGCACAGCAGCGGTGTCAGCCCGGCCCGGACCGTGGCCGCCACCTTGCGCGCGACGTCGGCGTCGGTTTCGCCGAACAGCCGGCGTCGCTCGGCATGGCCGATCTCGACGAAACGGCAGCCCGCCTCGGCCAGCATCGGCGCCGACACCTCGCCGGTGAAGGCGCCGCGATCCTCCCAGAACACGTCCTGCGCGCCGAGCGCGATCCCGGTCCCGGCCAGCACCGCGGCGCTGTCGGCGAGCGACAGGAAGCTCGGGATCACGAACAGCTCGACGCCGCCGGGAAGCGCCTCGCCGGCGATCGCCGCCAGCCCGCTCATCCAGTCATGGGTCTGCGCCAGGCCCATGTACATCTTGAGGCTGACGCCGATCAGCCGCCGGCCCGGTGCGTTGGCCATGCTCACGCCCCGGCGCCCCCGTCCAGCACCGTGCGCGCGCACAGCGCCAG
Source organism: uncultured Lichenihabitans sp. (assembly GCA_964658455.1). Taxonomy (GTDB): domain Bacteria; phylum Pseudomonadota; class Alphaproteobacteria; order Acetobacterales; family Acetobacteraceae; genus Lichenicola. Next base: position 12,956 of record CAZZZA010000076.1, on the reverse strand, counting down.
CGACACCGCGCCGGCATCGCGATGGCCGCGGCTGCGCTCGACGATCCGCGCGGCGCGGCCGAGCCTGGGCAGCAACTGCGCGGTGTGTTCGGCGGCCGCCTCCGCCGCGTCGGCTGCCTCCCGCCAGGCCGCCGGCAGTGCCGCGCCGGCATCGATCCTGGCCGCCAGCACCCGCACGAACGGCTCGAGCGCATCGACCAGCGTCTTGTCGCCGACCTTGGCGCCCCCCAGGCGCGTCACCGCCTCGAGCGCGCGTTCCGCGCCGCGCGCCACCTGCGAAGGCTCGACCGGCCCGGTGTTGTCGAGGCACTGGCTGGCGGAGCGCAGCCCGAGCCCCCAGATCGCGCCGGAGGTGCCGCCGGCGCGGTCGGCCCACGCATCGGCGGCCGCTTCCAGCACACTCGCCGCCCCGGCGCCCGCCCCGGCTGCCGCCGTGGCCGCCGCCGCCGCCGCCGCCGCGCCGCGCGTCATGCCCTGGCCGTGATCGCCGTCGCCGGCCTGGGCGTCGATCCGGCCGAGTTCCTGCTCGGCGCCGGCGAGCGCGTGTGCCAGTCCGGCGATCGCGTCGGCGATGTGTCGGCCGGCGCGGGCCGATTCCGGGGTCGCGTCCGGCCAGGATTCTTGCCCCGCCTCGCCTGATGCTTCGTCTGGCGCCGCGCCAGGCGCCGCATCGCCGGTCGCGCCGAGCCTGAGGGCGGCGGTGTCGCAGGGCGCCAGCCAGAGCGGCTCGAGCGTGTCGTCGAGCCAGGTGAGGGTCAGCGAACAGCCCTCCATGTCCAGGCTGGTGACGAACTCGCCGACCAGCGGCGCCACCAGCGTCAGGCCGGCCTCGCGCAGTCGCGGCGCGATGTGGCTCCATAGCACGAACAGCTCCTCGTGCTTGGTGCTGCCGAGCCCGTTCAGGATCACGGCGACCCGGTCGCCGGGCTCGTCCGGCGCCTCGTCGAGCAGCCGGTCGACCAGCAGCGCCGCCAGCGCGGCGGCCGAGGCGATCGTGGTCTCCTCGACGCCGGGCTCGCCGTGGATGCCGAGCCCGATCGCCATCTGCCCGTCCGGCACGGTGAAGAGCGGCCCGTCGCCGCCGGGCAGGGTGCAGCCGCCGAACGCCACCCCGAACGACCGGGTGCGCGCGTTGGCCGACCTGGCCACCCGCTCGACCGCATCGAGATCCTGGCCGGCCTCGGCGGCGGCACCCGCCAGCTTGAACACCGCGAGATCGCCGGCGACGCCGCGACGCTGGTGCTGCGCGTCCTTCGCGGCGCTGGCGACGTCGTCGGTCACCGCCAGGATGCGCACGTCGATCCCGTCGCCGCGCAGCTGCTCTGCCGCCAGGCCGAAATTGAGCACGTCGCCGGCATAGTTGCCGTAGCCGAGCAGCACGCCGCCGCCCTTGTGCGCCCTGGCGCAGACGGCGCGGATGTAGCGGGTCGAGGGCGAGGCGAACACGTCGCCCGCCACCGCGGCGTCGGCGAACCCGGCGCCGACATAGCCGGCGAAGGCCGGGTAGTGGCCGCTGCCGCCGCCGACCACTACCGCCACCTTGCCGTGCGGCGTGGCGGTGGCGCGCAGCACCCCGCCCTCGGTGGGCCGCACCAGCCTGGCGTGGACGTCGCAGTAGCCGCGCAACGCCGAGGCGGCGAAGTCGCTGGGCTCGTCGAACAGATGCGTCATGGCCGGTTTCCCTGAGCGAGCGCCGCAAAGCCGTTCCGGCCGACCCGGCCGCGCCTGTGGCTGCGGACCGGCGCGACGGTGAGGCGCTTCTCATCCCACATGTGATGTTTGGCGTAAACGTCACATCGCGGTGTGACGTTGTCTTGCGCTTTATTCCGGCTGTGCCATGGTCCGGCCCGTCCGCGCACCGGCCAGGCGGCGGCGAATGGCGTACGGAGGGGCGGATGGCACCAGGATTGGCGACGGCCGGGCAGGCCGGGCCGGCGCCGCGTAAGGCGCCGGGCACGGACATAAGCATGGGCACGACCTGCGCGATCGACTGCCGCGCGCTGTCCAAGGGCTTCGACGGGGTGCCGGTGCTGCGCGACGTGTCGGTCCGGTTCATGGCGGGCACCGTCAACGTGCTGGCGGGCGAGAACGGCGCCGGCAAATCGACCCTGTTCAAGCTGATCTCCGGCCAGCTCAGCCCGGATGGCGGCGCGCTGGCGCTGTTCGGCGAGACCATCCGCCGCTTCGATCCCAAGGCGGCGCAGGCGCTCGGCGTGTCGATCATTCCCCAGGAGCTGGCGCCGATCCCGGAGATGCTGCTGTGGCAGAACCTGCTGATCGGCCACGAGACCACCGGCCTGTTCGGTCTGGTCAAGCGGCGCGAGATGATCGCCCAGGCGGCGTCGCTGCTGGCCAGCGTCGGCCTGGATCTCGATCCGGTGATGCCGATGAAGTCGCTGGGCGTCGCGGCCACGCAGATGGTCGAGATCCTGAAGGCGACCTCGTGGGACAGCCGCATCGTGCTGATGGACGAGCCCTCCTCGTCGCTCTCCTCGCGCGAGACCGAGCAGCTGTTCCGGGTGATCGGCCTGCTGCGCCAGCGTGGCACCTGCATCCTCTACACCAGCCATCGCATGGAGGAGATCGAGCAGATCTCCGACACCGTCGCCATCATGCGCGACGGCGCCATCATCCGGCATGACGCGACCAGCGCGCTGACCGAGCAGCAGATCATCGCCGACATGGTCGGGCGCGAGATCACGGAGCTGTTCCCGGATCGTCCGGCGGCGACCGGCGATGCCAGGCCGGTGCTCGAGGTCACTAACCTGCATGTGGAAGGATACGATTCGCGGGTGTCGTTCACGTTGCGCGCCGGCGAGATCCTGGGCTTCGGCGGGCTGGTCGGGGCCGGACGCAGCGAGATGCTCGAGGCGATCTTCGGTCTGCGGCCCGCCACCGGCAGCGTGGTGCTCGACGGCGTCCCGCTCAAGCTCGGCCAGATGTCGGAATCGATCAGGCGCGGCGTCGCCATGGTGCCGGAGGACCGGAAGCTCGCCGGCGTGCTCACATCCTTGTCGATCCTCGACAACATCACCCTGCCGCATCTCGACGCCTTCACCGGAGCGGGCGGCTGGATGGACAATGCCAGGCGTCGCGCCAAAGCGCTCGACGTGCTCGGCCGCACCCGCGTCGCCTACGCCACGCTCGGCCAGCGCGTCGGCCATCTGTCGGGAGGCAACCAGCAGAAGGTGGCACTCGCCCGCTGGCTGGTGACCGACATGCCGCGGGTGCTGATCCTCGACGAGCCGACGCGCGGCATCGATATCGGCGCCCGTTCGGAGCTGTACCGGCTGATCAACGATCTGGCGGCGCAGGGCGTGGCGATCCTGCTGGCCTCCTCCGACATGCCGGAGCTGATCAACCTGTCGCACCGCGTGCTGGTGATCCGCGGCGGCGCGATCATGGGCACGCTGGAGAAGGACGAGCTGGACCAGGAGCGCATCCTGCGTCTGGCGATGGGGAGGCCGGACGATGTCGTGCATTGAACGCAACGCGGGACGCTCGGCCGGACCCGCCGGGCTGCCGTCCGCCGGCCGAACTTCCGCTACCGACAGGGTTTGACAATGGCACAGTCTCTCGCCGCATCCGCGCCCAAGGGCGGCTTCGACGCGCGCAGCCTGCGCCGCCTGGCGTTGCGCTATTCGCTGGTGATCATCCTGGCGATCTTCCTGGTGACGCTGGCGATCTCGAACCGGTCGTTCCTGACCGTGTCGAACATGAACGTGATCCTGATCCAGGTCGCCGCCAACGCGCTGCTGGCGACCGGCGCCACCTTCGTGATCATGACCGGCGGCATCGACCTCTCGGTCGGCAGCGTGGTCGGGCTGTCCGGCGTGGTCGCCGCCCTGTTCGCGCAGAATGACGGCGCGATCACCTGCGCCGAGGCGGTCGGTCTGGGCGTGCTGGCCGGCGCCGCGATCGGCGCGTTCAACGGCGCGCTGGTGGCGTTCGCCAAGGTGCCGCCGTTCGTCGCCACGCTCGGCAACATGACGGTGGCGTCGGGCCTGGCGTTCGTGTTCAGCGACGGCCAGCCGATCTCCGGCCTTTCCGACCAGTTCCTCGGCCTGTCCGGGACCGTTTACGGCGTGTCGATCCCGGTGCTGGTGATGATCGTGGTGGTGATCGTCGCCTGGATCGTGCTCGCGCGCACCCGTTTCGGCATGCATGTCTATGCGGTGGGCGGCAACCCGCATGCCGCGCGCGTGGCCGGCGTCGGCCTGGGCCGGGTGCGGTTCACCGTCTATGTGATCGCCGGCGCGCTGGCCGGCCTGGCCGGCGTGCTGCTGGCGGCGCGCGCCACCGCCGGCATCGCCAACAGCGGCACCGGATACGAGCTGAACGCGATCGCCGCCGCGGTGATCGGCGGCATCAGCCTGGCCGGCGGACGCGGCTCGATGATCGGCACCGTGTTCGGTTTCCTGATCATCGGCGTGCTCGATAACGGCCTCAACATCATCAACGTCTCGCCCTTCTATCAGCTCATCGTGAAGGGCCTGATCATCATCGGCGCGGTGTTCGTCGACAGCCTGACGCACCGCACCGAGGATTGAACCTGCAAGAACACAAACGGGAGACGACAACCATGATCGCCAAATCCATCAGGACCGCCCTGGCCGGGTGCACGATGCTCGCCGGCATCGCGCTGTCGGCGGCGCCGGCCCTGGCCGACAAGACCCACCCGGTGATCGGCTTCACCGTGTACGACATGAGTTCGTTCATCTCGCTCGGCAAAGCCGGTGCGGAATCCATCGCCAAGGCGAACGGGGCCACGCTGCTGTGGAACTCGGCGAAGATGGACGTGAACACGCAGATCTCGCAGATCCAGCAGTTCATCAACCGCAAGGTCGATGCGATCGTGATCGCGCCGGTGAACTCCTCGACGCTCGGCCCGCAGGTCGACGCCGCCAAGGCGGCCGGAATCCCGGTGGTGATCGTCAACCTGACCGCGTCGCCGGCGGTGATGGCCAACGCCGTCTCCTATGTCGGTCCCGACGACGTGAAGGCGGGCGAGCAGGAAGCGCAGCATCTGGTCGATGCTATCGGCAAGAAGGGCAGCGTCGTGGTGCTGCAGGGTCCGCTCGGCCAGTCCGGCGAGATCGACCGCACCAAGGGCATCAAGTCGGTGCTGGCGCAGAATCCGGACGTGAAGCTGCTGGCGATCCAGCCCGGCAACTGGGCGCGCAACCAGGCCTATTCCGTGATGCAGGACTGGCTGTCGCGCTACGGCAACCAGATCACCGGCATCATCTCCGAGAACGACGACATGGCGATCGGCGCGATCCAGGCGCTGCGCGAGAAGGGTCTGGCCGGCAAGATCCCCGTGACCGCCGTCGACGGCATCAAGGACGGCATGCGCGCGGTGCGCGACGGCACCCTGCTCGAGACCAATCTGCAGGACGGCCCGCTCGAGCTGGGAATGGGCCTGCAGGTCGCGGTCAACCACGTCCAGGGCAAGGACGTGCCGAAGACGGCGATGTTCGTCATGCCCGAGATCACCAAGGCCAATGTCGCGCACTACTACGACCAGCTCTACGGCAACCCGTCGAAGTTCCAGTCGGACCTGCCGGCGCTGATCAACAAGAACCTGACCTCCGGCAACTACGCCGAGCAGTAGGCCACGGCGCCACCGGGCGGCGGTCCGCGCCGCCCGGCTTGCAGAGGATCATCGATGTGACGGTCAGTCCGGCCGCCCCCGAACGCCAAGCCTCCAGGAACGTCGCCCGCCGCCGTCGCCAGGTGCTCGACGCGGTCGCCGAGGCGGGGTCGGCGCAGGTGGACGAGCTGGCGTCGCGCTTCGCCATCAGCCGCATGACGGTGCATCGCGATCTCGACGACCTCGCCGGCCGCGGGCTGGTGCGCAAGGTGCATGGCGGCGCCACCACCCGGTCCTCGGCGCTGGTCGAGAGCGACATCGCCTCGCGCCACACCGTCGCGGAGGCGGAGAAACAGGCGATCGCCGGCCTCGCCGCCGGCTTCATCGAGCCCGGCCAGGCGATCATCATCGACGATTCCACCACTGCCGCGGCGCTGGTTCCGCTGCTGCCGGCGCTGGGGCCGCTGACGGTGCTGACCAACAGCCTCGGCGCCATCCAGGCGCTGGCCGGCATGCACGGGATCAAGATCATTTGCCTCGGCGGCAGCTACCTTCCGACCTATCATGCGTTCTTCGGTCTGGTCTGCGAGCAGGCGATCGCCTCGCTGCGCGCCAGCACCCTGTTCATGTCCGCATCGACGGTGATCGGGCATGCCGCCTACCACCAGGAGGAGCTGGTGGTGAAAACCAAGCGCGCCCTGATGCGGATCGCCGACCGCCGGATCCTGATGGTGGGCAGCGCCAAGTTCGGCATGACGGCGCTGAACCGCCTCGCCGACCTGTCAGAGTTCGATGTCGTGCTGTCCGATAGCGGGCTGGACCCGCAGCGTCGCACCGACCTCGTCAATGCCGGCATCGATCTCAGGATCGCCGGCGACCAAGCAACCGGCTGAGGAGACAGTATCATGCGTATCGTTCTGGGCGGCGACAGCGCCGGCGAGCCCCTGATCACGGTGCTGGCGGAGCATCTGCGCAAGCAGGGCAAGCACGAGATCGCCGATCTCTCGCAGCCGGAGCCCGGCGGCGATTCCGAATACTACGCGGAGATGACCGATCGCGTGGTGGCGAAGCTGAAATCCGGCGCCTACGACCGCGGCATCCTGTGCTGCGGCACCGGGATCGGCGTCAGCATCTCCGCCAACAAGATCCCCGGCATCCGCGCCGCCCTGACCCACGACACCTATTCGGCGACCCGGGCGGCGCTGAGCAACGACGCCCACATCATCACCATGGGCGCGCGCGTGATCGGCCCGGAACTGGCCAAGGCGATCGTCGATACCTGGTTGGCCAACAGCTTCGATCCCGCCAGCGCGTCGGCGCCCAATGTCGAGGCGATCAGCAAGGTCGAGCGCAAATACCTCAAGGTGTGAGGGGGCCGGCGCGCGGCGGGACGCCTATCCGGCCGCCTCCAGCGCCTGTTCGGCCTCGATCCAGACCGCTTCCGCCGCCGCCTCCTCGCGGGCGATCGCGGCCAGCCTGGTGTTGGCGCCGGTGATCTCCGCGGTCCTGCCGCTGGCATAGAGCGCCGGGTCGGCCAGGCGCGCCTCCAGCGCCGACCGCTCCGCCGCCAGCTTCGCCAGCACCGCCTCGGCGTCCCGGGCCTGCTTGCGCAGCGGCGCCAGCGCCCGGCGCTGCTCGGCCCGGTCGCGCCGGTCGTCGGCGCGGGCGGGCGCGGGCGACGGCCCCGGCTCCCTGGCCGCCAGCCGCGCCCGCTCCGTCAGCCAGACCCGGTAATCCGCCATGTCGCCGTCGAACGGCGCCACCTTGCCGTCGCCGACCAGCCACAGCCTATCGGCCACCAGCTCGACCAGATGCGGATCGTGGCTGATCAGCAGCACCGCGCCCTCGAACTGCGCCAGCGCCCGGATCAGCGCCTCGCGGGCATCGAGATCGAGATGGTTGGTCGGCTCGTCCAGGATCAGCAGATGCGGCGCCTCCCTGGTGGCCAGCGCCAGCAGCAGCCGCGCCTTCTCGCCGCCGGACAGGTCGCGCGTCGGCGTGTCGGCGCGCTCCGCATCGAGCCCGAACCGCGCCAGCTGCGCGCGCAGCGCCGGCGGCAGCGCCGTCGGCAGGGCGCGGGCGATGTGCTGCACCGGGCTCTCGTCCGGCACCAGCTCGTCGGCCTGGTGCTGGGCGAAATAGCCGACCTTCAGTTTCGGGCTGTGGCGCAGGCTGCCGCTGAGCGGCGCCAGCCGGCCGGCGACCAGCTTGGCGAAGGTGGATTTGCCGTTGCCGTTGGCGCCCAGCAGGGCGATGCGGTCCTCCATGTCGATGCGCAGCGACATCGCGCCCAGCACCGTCCGCCCGTCATAGCCGGCGGTGGCGCGGTCGAGCGTCAGCATCGGCGGCGCCAGCGGCGAGGGGGGCGGGAAGGCGAACCGGGTCGGCGCGTCCTCGACCACGCTCTCCAGCGCCGGCAGCCGCTCCAGCGCCTTGATCCTGGCCTGCGCCTGGCGCGCCTTGGTCGCCTTGGCCCGGAACCGGTCGACGAAGGACTGCATGTGCGCGCGCTGCAGCGCGATCCGCTCCGCCGCCCGGTTCTGCTGCAGCGCCTGCTCGGTGCGGATCCGCACGAACTCCTCGTAGCCGCCCGGCGTCAGGCTGAGCTTGCCGCGATCGAGATGCGCGATCGCCTCTACCGCCCGGTCCAGCAGGCCGCGATCGTGGCTGACGATCAGCGCGGCGCCGGGAAACCGCGCCAGCCAGCCTTCGAGCCAGAGCGTCGCCTCCAGGTCGAGATGGTTGGTCGGCTCGTCGAGCAGCAGCAGTTCCGGGTTCAGGAACAACGCGGTGGCCAGCGCTACCCGCATCCGCCAGCCGCCGGAGAAATCATCCACCGCGCGCGCCTGCGCCGCGGCATCGAAGCCGAGCCCGGACAGGATCGCGGCGGCGCGCGCCGGGGCGCTGTCGGCGCCGATCGCACGCAGCCGCTCGTGGATGTCGGCCAGGCGGGCGGCGTCCTCGGCGCTGTCCGCTTCCGCCAGCAGCGCGGTGCGCTCGGCGTCGCCGGCCAGCACGGTGTCGAGCAGGCTGGCCGGCCCGGACGGCGCCTCCTGCCGCACCCGCGCCATCCGCGCCCGGCTCGACAGCCTGATCTCGCCGCCATCCGGGGCGATGTCGCCGGCGATCGCCGCCAGCAGGGTGGATTTGCCGGCGCCGTTGCGGCCGACCAGGCCGATCCGGCGGCCCGGCTCGACCGAGAGGTCGGCCTGGTCCAGCAGGGTGCGGCCGGCGACCCTCAGGCTCAGCGACGCGATCACCAGCAGGCTCATGCCGACGGTCTAGCCGCCCCCGCCGGTAAAAAACAGCGCCGCCATCACCCCGCCCCGGCGCCGATCCCGTCCAGCACCGCCAGCTCCGACGCCGGCAGCGCCAGCGACGCCGCCGCCAGGTTCTCGCGCAGATGCGCCAGCGAGGCGGTGCCGGGGATCAGCAGCAGGTTCGGCGCCCGGTGCAGCAGCCAGGCCAGCGCCACCTGCATCGCGCTGTGCCCCAGCCGCGCCGCGACCGCGGACAGCGCCTCGGACTGCAACGGCGAGAACCCGCCCAGCGGGAAATACGGCACGTAGGCGATCCCGTCCGCCGCCAGCACGTCGATCAGCGCGTCGTCGTCGCGGTGCGCCAGGTTGTAGTGGTTCTGCACGCAGACCACCGGCGCGATCGTCTGCGCCTCGCGCAGCTGCGCCAGGCTCATGTTGCTCACCCCGAGATGTCGGATCAGCCCCTGGCGCTGCAGCTCGGCCAGCGCCGTGAACGGTGCTGCGATCGACCCCGGCCCCGGCCCCGGCGCCTCGCGCCCGCCCGTGCGCAAGTTGACCACGTCCAGCACCTCGAGCCCCAGGTGACGCAGGTTGTCGTGCACCGCGCCGGTGATCTCGGCCGCCGACAGCGCCGGGAGCCAAGACGCATCCTCCCCGCGCCGCGCCCCCACCTTGGTGACGATCGTCAGCCCGTCGCGATAGGGATGCAGCGCCTCGCGGATCAGCCTGTTGGTGACGTGCGGGCCGTAGAAATCGCTGGTGTCGATATGGTCGACGCCGTGCTCCACCGCCGCGCGCAGCACCGCCAGCGCCTGCGCGTGATCCCTGGGCGGTCCGAACACGTGCGGCCCGGCGAGCTGCATCGCGCCGTAGCCCATCCGCGACACGGTCCGCTCGCCGAGGGTGAAGCGTCCGGCCTGGCTGCTGTCGGTCATCATGTGTCCTCCATAAGCGGCACGGGCACGCGGCATGGGCGCGCCCCTGGCAAGGCCGGTCGATTTGCTCTAAGCCGCGCGCAACCTCTAGGAGACCAACGATGGCCATCGAGCGCACCCTGTCGATCCTGAAGCCGGACGCGACCCGCCGCAACCTCACCGGCAGGATCAATGCCCTGTTCGAGGAAGCGGGCCTGCGCATCGTCGCCCAGAAGCGGATCCAGCTCACCGACGCGGTCGCCGGCGCGTTCTACGCCGTGCACAAGGAGCGGCCGTTCTATGCCAGCCTGGTCGCCTCGATGACCGCGGCGCCGGTGGTGGTGCAGGTGCTCGAGGGCGAGAACGCGGTGCTGAAGCATCGCGAGGTGATGGGGGCAACCGACCCGAAGAAGGCCGAGCCGCACACCGTGCGCGCCCAGTTCGCCGAGAGCATCGAGGCGAACTCGGTGCACGGCTCCGACAGCGCCGAGAACGCCGCCACCGAGATCGCGTTCTTCTTCGCCCACACCGAGATCCTTCCCTGAGCGATCCGGCGCCCGCGCCGCGGTTCGCCGCCGGGCCGGGCGCCGACCGGGCAGGGGCGGCGGCGATCGCCGCCGCGGTGTTCGGCAACCTGCTCGAGGTGTTCGACTTCATCGCCTACGGCACCTTCGCGGTGCTGATCGGCCGGGCGTTCTACCCGGCCCACGACCCCTATGTGAGCCTGCTGCTGTCGGTCTCGACGTTCGGCGTCGGCTTCCTGACCCGTCCGCTGGGCGCCCTGGTGGTCGGGCTGCTGGCCGACCGGCACGGGCGGCGCGCCGGCATGATGGTCTCGCTTGGCCTGATGGGGCTGGGCAGCCTGATGATCGCGCTGCTGCCGGGCTACGCCAGCATCGGTCTGGCGGCCCCGGTGCTGCTGGTGGTGGCGCGGATGATCCAGGGGCTCGCCTGGGGCGCCGAGGCCGGTCCGGCGACGACCTACCTGATCGAGAACGCCCCGCCGGGCCGGGCCGGCTACTACGCCTCCTGGCAGGCGGCCAGCCAGCTGCTGGCGGTGCTGGCGGCCGGGCTGGTCGGCCTGGTGTCGGTGCGCCTGATCGGCGAGCCGGCGATGGCCGCCTGGGGTTGGCGGATCCCGTTCGCGCTCGGGGTGCTGGTGCTGCCGATCGGGCTGGTGCTGCGTCGCGGCCTGCCGGAGGCGGCGCCGCCCGCGCACGGCTCGCGCCTGCGGGCGCTGGGTGCCGCCGGGCCGCTGACGCTGGCCTGCGCGCTGATGCTGGTGGTGGCCGGCACCGTCAGCCAGTATTTCCTGAACTACATCACCACCTACGCGCTGACCGTGCTGCATCTGCCGCAGAGCGTGTCGCTGCTCGGCACCGTGATCGGCGGCGTCGCCGGCACACTGGCCGCCCTGGCCGGTGGCCTGCTGTCCGACCGCACCGGCCGTTTCCCGATCGTCGTGCTGCCGCGCCTGCTGCTCGGGCTCGGCATCGTGCCGATGCTGCTGGCGCTGCAGGCGGTGCCGGGGGCGTGGATGTTCGGGCTGGTGACGGCGCTGATCGCGATCCTGCAGGTCGGCAGCTTCGCCGCCAGCCTGGTGCTGCTGTGCGAGCTGTTCCCGCCGGAGATCCGCAGCACCGGGTTCGGCCTGCTCTATGCGGTGGGCATCGCCCTGTTCGGCGGCACCGCTCAGATCGTGTTCACCTGGGCGATCCACGTCACCGGCGACCCCACCGCGCCGGCCTGGTATTTGGCGCTGGTGAACCTGCTCTGCGTCGCCGCCACCTGGGGGCTGATACGCCGCCGGCCGGCGCAGCATCTTCCCCGGACCGCCAGCCTGCTCGTCGATGCACCGCGCCCCCGAACCCGCTGACCGATGATCGCCACCCGCCGCGTCGCCGTAGTGCTGCCCGCCTACAACGCCGCCAGAACGCTGGAGCGGACCTGCGCCGAAATCCCGCGCGACATCGTCGACGACGTGATTCTGACCGACGACGCCAGCCGCGACGACACGGTGCGGATCGCCGCCCGACTCGGGTTGCACGTGATCCGGCACGATCGCAATCTCGGCTATGGCGGCAACCAGAAGACCTGTTACGCCGCGGCGCTGGCGCGCGGCGCCGACATCGTTGTCATGCTGCACCCGGACTACCAGTACACGCCGACCCTGGTGCCGGCGATGGCGGCGATGCTGGCGTCGGGCCAGTACGACGCGGTGCTGGCCTCGCGCATCCTCGGCCGCGGCGCCATCGTCGGCGGCATGCCGCGCTACAAGTACGTCGCCAACCGCGCGCTGACGCTGACGCAGAACTTCCTGATGGGCGCGAAGCTGTCGGAATACCACAGCGGCTATCGCGCCTGGACCCGCGCGGTGCTGGAACGCCTGCCGCTCGATCGCTGCTCGGACGATTTCGTGTTCGACAACCAGATGCTGGCGCAGGCGCTCCACATGGGCTTCCGTATCGGCGAGATCTCCTGCCCGACCAAGTATTTCCCCGAGGCGTCCTCGATCAATCTGAAGCGTTCGATCGTCTACGGGCTCGGGGTGCTGCGCACCGCGGCGCAGTACCGGCTGCACAAGGCCAGGCTGCGGTCGGACCGGTTGTTCGATGCCGACCGTCCCTGACACCGGCGGGGTCGGATCGATCGCGAACCATGACCCGGAGCGCGCCCGGCCCGGCGCCGTGCTCACCCTGATGGGCGTGATGCTCGGCATGGTGGTACTGGTCGGGATCGTCGCGGTCCGGGAATGGCCTGACGCGATCTCCACCCTGATCAACCAGGCCACCACGATCGAGCGTGCGCTCGGCGCGGCGGGCTGGGTGCTGGCGGCGCTGGTGCAGGTTGTGATCGCGCTGTGCGGCATCCTGCCGGCGTCGGTGGGCGGGCTCGCCGCCGGCATGCTCTACGGGGTGGTCGGCGGCTTCTGCGTGTCGACGTTCGGCACGCTGATCGGCGCGGCGCTGGCATTCGGGCTGACCCGCACCTTGTTCCGGCCGGTGATCGCCAGGATGCTCGCCCGTCGTCCACGCTTCCAGCGGCTGGACCAGGCAGTGGCGCGCGACGGCTGGCGGCTGGTGTGCCTGCTGCGCATTTCACCGGTGATGCCGTTCGCGGTGACATCCTATGCACTCGGTCTTTCCTCGCTCGATTTCCGCTCCTACGCGATCGGCACCCTGGCCTCGC
>CAZZZA010000075.1:0-14343 GCA_964658455.1 uncultured Lichenihabitans sp. | reverse complement strand
GATGCTGGGGGGCGAGCCCCCGCAGCGCCGCAGCGATCAGTTGTCGGCGTTGCAGGCGCGTCAGACCGGGGGGCCGTCGCTGCGCGAGATCGAATCGCGCGTCATCCCGACGATGCGGGGCGCGCAGTATCTCGGCTCCGACTATGATTCGGGCAGCGCCATTTACACGCTGAAATTCCTGCGCGATGGAACCGTCATCTGGGTCGACGTCGATGGCCGCACCGGCCAGATCGTCGGCCGCACGGGTCGCTGAAAACCGTAATCGAGAGGAGTATCATGCGCGTTCTGATCGTCGAGGACGAGCCGAATCTCGGCCAGCAACTGAAGAACACCCTCGAGGGGGCCGGCTATGCGATCGATCTCGCGGTGGACGGCGAGGAAGGCCATTTCCTCGGCTCGACCGAGAATTACGACGCGGTCGTGCTCGATCTCGGCCTGCCCGAGATCGACGGGCTGACTGTGCTCGATCGTTGGCGTAAAGAGGGCAAGGTGATGCCCGTGCTCGTGCTGACCGCGCGCGACAGCTGGTCGGACAAGGTCGCAGGCCTCGATGCTGGCGCGGACGATTACGTCGCCAAGCCGTTCCAGAGCGAGGAACTGATCGCGCGTCTTCGCGCGCTGATCCGTCGTGCGTCGGGCAATGCCTCGTCCGAGCTGACCGCGGGCGACATCCGTCTCGACACGCGCAGCGGCAAGGTCACGCGCGCCGGCGAACCGGTGAAGCTGACCGCGCAGGAATATAAGCTGCTGAGCTATCTGCTCCATCACAAGGGCAAGGTCGTCAGCCGCACCGAACTGATCGAGCATATCTACGACCAGGATTTCGACCGCGATTCGAACACGATCGAGGTGTTCGTCACGCGCATCCGCAAGAAGCTCGGCCAGGACGTGATCACGACGATCCGCGGGCTTGGCTACAGCCTCGAAGATCCGGACGCCTGATCGGTCCGGTCATGGACACCGTTACGGCCCCTCCCACGGACAGCGTGCCGATACCAGATCCACCCAAGACCGACACGCCGATCCGCGTGCCGGCGGCGGTGAAGGGATCGCTGTCGCGGCGGATGATCCTGATCGCGGCGGTGTGGATCGGTGTGCTGCTCAGCGGCGGCGGGTTCGCGCTCGATCGCGTGCTGAGCCAGGCGGTGACGCGCAATTTCGACGATCAGCTCGAATATGTCCTCCGCTCGCTGCTGAATTCCGCGGAGATCGGGCCCGAGGGCGAAGTGATCTTCTCGCGCGACGCCGCTGCCGACCAGCGCTTCGTCGAGCCCTATTCGGGGCTTTACTGGCAGGTGTCGGGCAAGGGGCGCGAGGATTTCCCGTCGCGCTCGCTCTGGGATCGCAAGCTCGCGTTCGGCGGCCCGCACGATGATCGCAACGCGCATTTCTACGACAGCACGCAGTTCCCCGACGAGAAGCTGCGGATCGTCGAGCGCGACGCGGTCATCCCGGGCTCCAAGGTCCATTGGCGGTTCCAGGTCGCGCAGAGCCGCGACGGGCTCGACGCGCAGATCACCACGCTGCGCCGCACGCTCGTCCGCAGCTTCGCGCTGCTGGCGCTCGGGCTGATCGTGATGGCGGCGCTCCAGACCTTCTACGGGCTCTGGCCGCTGCGCCGCGTGCGCGATGAGATCGCGCGGATGCGCGCGGGCCAGTCGAACCGTGTGTCGAGCGCGATGCCGGTTGAGGTCGCGCCGATGGTCGAGGAACTCAATGCGCTGATCGAGCATAACGAGCGCCAGGCGGAAGAGGCGCGGCGCCACGCCGGCAACCTAGCGCATGCGCTCAAGACGCCGCTGACGGTGATCATGAACGCCGCCACCGCGCAGTCGGACGACCTCGCCGACACGGTGATCCGCGAGGCGCGGACGATGCGCCGGCAGGTCGATCATCACCTCGCCCGCGCCCGCGCGGTGGGCCGGCGCGGGTCGGCGCACAGTCGCGCCGATGTATGGCCGAGCCTCGAATCGGTCGAGCGGGCGGTCGGGCGGCTGTACCGCCATGTCCGGATCGACGTGACCGGGCCGCGCGGACTGCAGGTTCATGTCGAGCGGCAGGATCTCGACGAGATGCTCGGCAATCTGATCGAGAACGCGGCGAAATATGGCGGGGGCAGCGTGTTCGTCACGGTCGGCGCGCAATCGGGGTTCGTCGAGTTCCTCGTCGAGGACGACGGCGTCGGCATCCCCGAGGAGGAACGCGTCCGCATCTTCGATCGCGGCGTGCGGCTCGATACGGGCAAGCCCGGGACTGGCCTAGGCCTCGCGATCGTCCGCGACGTGGCGGAAATCTACGAGGGAACGGTCGCGCTCGAGGAGAGCGAGGATCTCGGCGGGTTGCTGGTCCGGCTCAGATTGCCCGCCGCGAACTAGCACATCGTCATCCTGACGAAAGTCAGGATCCAGAGCCACGAGCGATCCCTTTTGTTACTCTGGATCCTGACTTTCGTCAGGATGACGGACTGAGTTGATTACCCCCGCGACCGCGCCTGGCGATATGTCCCCAGCACGCGCAGCCACTTCGAATGAAACCCTAGTTCCTCCAGCGCATGATCGAGGTTGGCGTCGCCCGGCTTGCCGACCACATCCGCGTAGAATTCGGTCGCGGAGAAACTCCCGTTGCGCTGATAGCTTTCGAGCTTTGTGATGTTCACCCCGTTGGTCGCAAACCCGCCAACCGCTTTGTACAGCGCGGCGGGGACGTTCTTCACCTCGAAGATCAGCGTCGTCATCCACGCGCCGCCAACCGGCTCCTGCGCTGCGGGCGGCTTGCCGCCGCGCGCCAGCACCACGAACCGGGTCGTATTGTGATCCGCATCGGCGATGTCGGTCGCGAGCAGTTCCAGTCCGTACAGCCCCGCGGCGGCCGGCGGCGCGAGCGCGGCGATCGCGGGATCGCCAAGTTCGGCGACGACCGCCGCAGCGCCTGCCGTGTCGGGATAGCTCACCGGCTCGATCCCGTGCGCCTTCAGCCAGTGGCGGCATTGGCCGAGCGCCTGCGGATGACTCATCGCCTGGCGGATCCCGTCGCGCGGGCCTGTCCCCATCAGCGCATGGCGGATCGGCAGGAAATGTTCGCCGGTGATGACCAGCCCCGATTCGGGCAGCAGGAAATGAATGTCAGCGACGCGGCCGTGGAGCGAATTCTCGATCGGGATGATCGCGCAGTCGGCGCGGCCATCCTTCACCGCGTCGATCGCGTCGGAGAAATCGAAACAGGGGAGGGGGAGGCCATCCGGGAACGCCTCGACCGCCGCGACATGGCTGTTGGCGCCCGGCGCACCCTGGAATGCGACCGCGCGCGCGGGGTCTGCGGCGGCGGCCTGTGTCATCCGCGCGACGATGGGGCGGGCGGGTGCGGCGAAGTTTTCCATGCGCCGGGCGCGTACTAAGGCGCGCGCGCATGTTCAAGAGTGGGTGCAGCCGCGGGTTGCGGTGCGCGTCCGCCTTTTCTATGGCTATCCCAAACAGAACAGGGCGGATGCACAAGATGGACAATCGGACCAATACGATCGCCGGCTGGGTGCTCGCAGGCTGTGGTGCGGCACTCGGGCTGTCGATCGTCGGTGGGATGATGTTCCACGGCGAGCGCCCCGAGAAGATGGGCTACGCGATCGAGGGCGTCGTCGAGGAAGGCGCAGGCGGTGCCGCCGCCGACGTGCCGATCGCCTCGCTGCTGCCGACCGCCGACGCCGCCAAGGGTGCCGAGGTGTTCAAGAAGTGCGCCGCCTGCCACACGATCAACCAGGGCGGCGGCGTCACCGAGGACCGGGACTGGCAGCGGCTCGACAAATGGCTGTGGTCGGCCCGCTTCCTCAAGGCCCGCTCCGACTGCGCCAAGCTGATCCAGCAGGGGCTGGTGCGGATCAACCGCCAGCCGACCGACAAGCCGCATGCCAGGCTGCGGCCCGGCGACGTGCTGACGTTCCCGCTGCCGCGCGCGAACGCAGCCCTCGATATCCGGGTGGTCAGGGTGCTGGCGCTGGCACGCCGTCGCGGTCCGGCGCCGGAAGCGCGCCTGCTGTACGAGGAGATACCGGATTGACCGCCTTGCGCTGGATGGCAAAGGCTTTCATATCTCGCCGCCCGGCCTCGCCGGCCGGGCTTGTCGCCCTGGCCGCACGCCTCATTTTACCAGTTGGACGCGACGCCGCTGTGGCCTCAGTCGCATGATCGGAGATGGACGATGACCTACGTGGTCACCGAGAACTGCATCCGCTGCAAATACATGGACTGCATCGAAGTCTGTCCGGTCGATTGCTTCTATGCGGGCGAGAACATGCTCGTCATCAACCCGGACGAGTGCATCGATTGCGGCGTCTGCGAGCCGGAATGCCCGGCCGAGGCGATCCTG
This sequence comes from uncultured Lichenihabitans sp., assembly GCA_964658455.1. Classification (GTDB taxonomy): domain Bacteria; phylum Pseudomonadota; class Alphaproteobacteria; order Acetobacterales; family Acetobacteraceae; genus Lichenicola. The sequence continues at coordinate 9,987 of CAZZZA010000075.1, read as the reverse complement.
CCGGACAGCGACGACCGCGCCACCGCCTGGGCCGAGACCAACACCAACTATTCCAAGACCTGGCCGAACATCACCCGCAAGGGCACGCCGCCGGCCGACGCCGACGAATGGAAGGACAAGCCCGGCAAGGCCCAGCTGCTCTCGCCCAACCCGCACACCGCCTGAAGCCGGACCAGCCGGCGCCGCGTCCGGGCTAGCCGGTCGCGGCGCCGGTTGGCGCTTTCCGTTATGGGATGTCCGGCGACGCCGCGCTCAGTGGCCGCCGAAATAGACCGCGATGTCGAGCAGCGCCGTCGCCGAGACCGGCAGCACCAGCAGCCCGAGGGCTGCCACCAGGATCAGCATCGTCAGCACGTTCTCGCTACGGCTGGCGCGCTTGCGCGGCGTCTTCGGTATCTGAAAGTTCGCTCCATCGAACGGCATAGGCTTCAGTCCCCGGAGAAGGCAGCGCGTGGCATACGTGGCGGTTTCATGACCAATCTATCAGCTTTCGGGTGTCGTTTCGTCGAGAATCCGACCGATCGTCTCCTGCAGTGATATCGCATTTCCGCGAGCGATCGCATCGCGCATGCGGCTGATATGGCGGCGCTCGGCATAGAGCTGGTCCAGCAGCGACAGCACCAGCGGCAACGCCTCGTCGTCGATGCGCAGATCGTGGCGCAGTTCCAGGATGAGTCGCACCCGCGCCTCGTCGATCGGCTGGAACACGTACCGGCCGGGCTCGCCATCGGGCCTGATCCAGGCGCGCGCGATCCAGTCCTCCAGTTCGGCGGGCGTGACGCGCTCCACCCGCAGACACAGCATCTCCAGCGTGATCATGCCGCCCCTCCGTCAGCCGACGCGTTGGCTCCGCCCTGGCTGGCGCCGTGACCGGATGCGGCGTCGCCACGAAGGAACGCGCGCAATGCCGGATCGGCGCGACCCAGCCTGACCGTCAGCGTCACATACAGGTTGCCGGCCTCGCGCTTGCCGTGCGCCGCCACGCCGCGGCCGCGCAGACGCAGCGTGGTGCCGGAATCGGAATCGGGCGGCACCGTCAGCGCCACCGGGCCGCCCGGCGTCTGCACCTGCACCGAGCCGCCCAGCACCGCGTCGCGTAGCGAGACCGGCGCCTCGGTGCGGATATCGTCGCCGTCGCGGACGAAGCGTGCATCGGGCGTGACGTGGACCTCGATCAGCGCGTCGCCGGCCGGACCGCCATCCCGCCCCTCGCCGCCCTTGCCGCGCAGCCGCAGCGTCTGGCCGTCGGCGATCCCCGGCGGCACCTTGACGTCGAGCGTGGCGCCGCCCGGCAGGGTGATCCTGGTGGTGGCGCCGAGCACCGCATCGACGAACGAGACCGCCAGCGTGTAGCTGCGATCCTCGCCGCGCGCCGGGCCGCCAGGCCGGCCGCCGTTGCGAAAGCCGCCCCTGCCCCCGGCGCGGCCGGCGGCGCCGAACATCTCGCCGAAGATGTCGCCCAAATCGTCCTCGGAAAACCCGCCCGCCGCCCCGGCGCCGGCCGCGTGCCCGCCATAGCGCGCGCCCCACGCGCCCTGCGCCTGCTCGCGGTAGCGGCCGGCTCCGCCGGGCGGCGGCTGGTGGCGCTCCTGGCCGCTGGCATCGATCTCGCCGCGATCGAACTTCGCCCGCCGCTCCGGGTCCGACAGGATCGCGTTGGCGGTGCCGAGCCGCTTGAACCGCTCCTCGGCGCCCTTGTCGCCGGGATGCAGGTCTGGATGGCTCGACCTGGCCAGGCGGCGATAGGCCTTGCGGATCGCCTCCTGGTCGGCATCGCGCGAGACGCCGAGGATGTCGTACGGATCGTCTGCCATCAGCGGTTCAGCCCTCCAGCCCGGATCGTTGCAGATGGTCGCGCCGCCGCGCGCGATCAACGGCGGATGATACTGGCATCGGCCGGGCTTGTATGGTTCACGACGCACTCGGAGCCCCGCCCGGAGATCGCCGCCATGGACACCCTGCAGCCAGCGAATCCGGAACCGCTCGCGCCCGAGCCGGCGCTTTCCCCACCCTTCGCTCCAGCCTGGCGCGCCGCCGAGCCGACCCGGCGCCGGATCACCGAGGCGACGCGGCGCCCGGAGCCGGACTGTGTCGCCGAGCTGCTGGCAGGCGCGCCCGTCACGCCGGACAGCGCCACCGCGCTCGCCGCCCGTCTGGTCGAGGGGCTGCGGGCGCGCGGCCGGCCGCGTCCGGTCGAGGGGCTGATGCGCGAGTATGCGCTGTCCAGCCAGGAAGGCGTGGCGCTGATGTGCCTCGCCGAGGCGCTGCTGCGCATTCCCGACGCCGCCACCCGCGACCTGCTGATCCGCGACAAGATCGGCGGCGGCGACTGGCGTGCGCATCTCGGCCGCAGCCCGTCCCTGTTCGTCAACGCCGCCACCTGGGGGCTGCTGATCACCGGCCGCCTGCAGGACGGCCAGAACCAGCCCGGCCTGCAGGCGGCGCTGCTGCGCGCGCTCGGACGCGGCGGCGAGCCGCTGATCCGCCGCGCGATGGACCGGGCGATGCGCATTCTCGGCGAGCAGTTCGTGATGGGCGAGACCATCGCCGAGGCGCTGCGCCATGCCGGGCCGCGCGAGGCCGAGGGGTTCCGCTATTCCTTCGACATGCTGGGCGAGGCGGCGATGACCGACGCCGACGCCCGCGGCTACCTCGCCGCCTACCAGGACGCGATCCGGGCGATCGGCGCGCACAACCGCGGCAAGCCGCTGCGCGAGGGCGCCGGCATCTCGGTCAAGCTCTCGGCGCTGCATGCACGCTACGGGCGCGCGCAGGTCGGCCGGGTCCGCGCCGAGCTGCTGCCGCGCCTGGCCGGCCTGGCCAGCCTCGCCCGGCGCTGCGGGGTCGGGCTGAACATCGACGCCGAGGAATCGGACCGGCTGGAGCTGTCGCTGGACCTGCTGGAGAGCCTGTGCCTGCAGCCGGACCTGGCCGGCTGGGACGGGATCGGCTTCGTGATCCAGACCTACTCCCGGCGCACGCCGGCGGTGATCGCGCATCTGGTGGCGCTGGGCCGGCGGACCGGGCATCGCCTGATGGTGCGTCAGGTCAAGGGCGCCTACTGGGACAGCGAGATCAAGAAGGCGCAGGAGGCGGGGCTCGAGGACTATCCGGTCTTCACCCGCAAGCTGCACACCGACCTGTGCTATCTCGACTGCGCGCGGCGGCTGCTGGCGGCGCCGGACGCGATCTTTCCGCAGTTCGCCACCCACAACGCCCAGACCGTGGCGGCGGTGATGGCGATCGCCGGCGACGGCGCCGACTACGAGTTCCAGTGCCTCTACGGCATGGGCGAGGCGCTCTACGAACAGGTGGTGGGCCCGGCCAGGCTCGACCGTCCATGCCGCATCTACGCCCCGGTCGGCACCCACCAGACGCTGCTGGCCTATCTGGTGCGCCGGCTGCTGGAGAACGGCGCCAACAGCTCGTTCGTCAACCGCATCACCGATCCGGCGGTGCCGGTCTCTGACCTCGTCGCCGATCCGGTGGCCGAGGCCGCCGCCGCCGCTCCGGTCGGCGCGCCGCACCCGTCGATCCCGCTGCCCTCCGGCCTGTTCGGCGCGGCGCGGCGCAACGCCGCCGGGCTCGATCTGGCCTGCGAGACCACGCTCGAGCGGCTGGCGGCGCTGATCGCCGACGCCGCCGCGCCCGCTGCCGAGGCGGTGCCGCTGCTGGCATTCCCCGCCGCCGACACACCGGCGCGCGACTGCCCGGACCCGTCGGATCGCACGCGCACGGTCGGGCGCTGTCGCGACGTCGCCGACGGCGACGTGACGCCGGCCGCCGCCGCCGCCGAAGCGGCGCAGCCAGGCTGGTCCGCGACCCCTGCCGCCGACCGCGCCGCGATCCTCGAACGGGCCGCCGACCGGCTGGAGGCGCAGCGTGCGGAATGGCTCGGCCCGATCATGCGCGAGGCCGGCAAGACCGCCGCCAACGCGATCGGCGAGGTGCGCGAGGCGGTCGATTTCCTGCGCTACTACGCGGTCGCGGCGCGCGAGCTGCCAGAAGGCGCGGCGTCCGGCGCGGCGCTGGGACCGGTGCTGTGCATCAGCCCGTGGAACTTCCCGCTGGCGATCTTCACCGGCCAGGTCGCCGCCGCGCTGGCCGCCGGCAACACCGTGCTGGCCAAGCCGGCCGAGGAGACGCCGCTGATCGCGGCCAGGATGGTGGCGCTGCTGCACGCCGCCGGCATCCCGCGCGCGGTGCTGCAGTTCCTGCCGGGTGACGGCGGCGTCGGCGCCGCCCTGGTCGGCGAGGCGGCGGTGCAGGGGGTGATGTTCACCGGCTCGACCGAGGTCGCGCGCCTGATCGCCGCCACCCTGGCGCGGCGCGCCGACCCCGAGCGCGGCGCGGTGCCGCTGATCGCCGAGACCGGCGGCCAGAACGCGATGCTGGTCGACAGCGCCGCGCTGCCGGAACAGGTGGTGGCCGATGCGATCGCCTCGGCGTTCGATTCCGCCGGCCAGCGCTGCTCGGCGCTGCGCGTGCTCTGCGTGCAGGACGACGTCGCGCCGCGCACGCTGGCGATGCTCGAGGGCGCGATGGCCGAACTCGCGGTCGGCGACGCCACGCTGCTGGCCACCGATGTCGGCCCGGTGATCTCCGAGGCGGCGCGTCGGCGCATCGAGACGCATGTCGCCGCGATGGCCGCGCAAGGCTGTCGCATCGTCCGCGCCGCGCTGCCCGAGGCCTGCACGCGCGGCGGTTTCGCGGCGCCGACGCTGATCGAGATCGACCGCATCGACCAGATCGGCGGCGAGGTGTTCGGGCCGGTGCTGCATGTGCTGCGCTATGCGCAGGCCGAACAGGACCGGGTGCTCGACGGCATCAACGCCACCGGGTTCGGGCTGACCTTCGGCCTGCATACCCGGATCGACGAGACGGCCGAGCGCCTCGCCGCCAGGAGCGACGCCGGCAATATCTACGTCAACCGCAACATGATCGGCGCCGTGGTCGGCAGCCAGCCGTTCGGCGGCGCCGGCCTGTCCGGCACCGGTCCGAAGGCAGGCGGTCCGCTGATCCTGCACCGCCTGCGACGCCAGCCCGGCACCGCTCAGGAACAGCGCGCCGCCCTGCTGCCGGGCGCGGCGCCGGCGCCGGCGCACCGTTTCCTGGCGCTGCTGGAGGGCCAGCCGATCCGGCCCGCCTGCGCGGCGCTGCTGGCGCGCAGCCCGTTCGGCTTCGAGAGGCTGCTGCCCGGTCCGGTCGGCGAGCGCAACCTCTATGCGCTGCGGCCGCGCGGCGCGGTGCTGTGCGAAGCCACAGACGAGCCCGACCTGCTGCTGCAGATTGCCGCCACCCTGGCGACCGGCAACACGGCGCGGCTCCCGGCGGTCGCGGAGCGCATGCCGATCGTGGCCGGCGCGATGCGGGCGCTGCCCGGGCTGGTGTCGCTCGATGACGCGGCACGGCCGGTCGCCGTCGCGCTGGCCAGCCGCGAGCGGCTGGTGGCGCTGGTGGCGGCGCTGTCGGCGCGGCAGGGCGCGCTGGTGCAGGTGTTCCGGCTGGACGCGGCCGAGCGGGGGCTGCCGCTGGAGTGGCTGATGCACGAGCGCAGCATCAGCACCAACACCACCGCCGCCGGCGGCAATGCCAGCCTGATGACGCTGGCCTGAAAATCCCGTATCACCGCCGCTACGCGACACGAGGCGAGGATCGCATGAAACCCTGGGTGCCCGTGGTGCTGATGATCGGCGGCACCTTCCTGTTCATCTACCTGACCAGCCTGCTCGGCAATCTGATCCAGGGCTGAGCCGCGAAGCCGCGGCTATTTCGGGTCGAACTGGTCGCGCGAATCGGCGATCACCGGATCGGGCCGGTCCGCGTTGTGGCGCCGCCGCAGCCAGCCGGCGAGGCTGGCGATCAGGGTCGCGGCGGCGATCAGCACCAAGATGGCGCCGAACGCGGCGATCAAGAGGCTGAGGGTCATAGTCGGCGCTCCCGCTTCATCGGGCGGCGGCCTCGGCGATCGCCAGCAGCCGGTCGATATCGAGGTGACGCTCCAGGTGGGCGGCCAACGCGTCGAGCGCGGCCTCGATGCCCGCCTCGTGGTCGCGCGGCGCCACCGCCAGGCCGAGCCGGGCCAGCAGCGTCGCCCGGGCGGCATCGCCGGCGAACACCCCGTGCAGATAGGTGCCAGCGACCCGGCCGTCGTCGGAGCGTGCGCCCTCCTCGCTGCCATCGTCGCGGCGCAGGAACGGGTTGCGTCGATCCGGCCCCTCGCTGCGGCCGATATGCATCTCGTAGCCCGAGCAGACGCTGTTCTCCGGCAGCAGCACCCCGCCGACCGCATCGAGCCGCTTGTCGCCGCCGAGCACGGTGTCGATCCGCAGCAGCCCGAGCCCGTCCACCCGGCCCGGCCGGCCCTCGACCCCGTCCGGATCGGCGATGCTGCGGCCGAGCATCTGGTAGCCGCCGCACAGGCCCAGCACCGACCCGCCGCGACGGCGATGCGCGGCCAAATCGACATCCCATCCCTCGCGGCGCAGGACCGCGAGATCGGCGATGGTGGCCTTCGAGCCCGGCAGAATCACCAGGTTGCAATCGCCGGGCAGCGCCGTGCCGGGACGCACCAACACGCAGCGCACCGCCGGCTCGGCCAGCAGCGGGTCGAGATCGTCGAAATTGGCGATCATCGGCAGCAGCGGCACCGCGATCCGCAGCGTGCCGGCGCCGGACCCGGCAAGGCGCGCCGCATCGGCGAGTGCTGCGAGATCGGCCGCGTCCTCCGCCGGCAGCGCCCGCAGGGCGTCGAGATGCGGCACCAGCCCGATCGGCGCCCAGCCGGTATGGGCAGCGATCGCCGCCATGCCGTCGGCGAACAGCGTCGGATCGCCGCGCATCCTGTTGACAACGAAACCGACGATCCGCTCGCGGTCGCTGGGCCCGAGCACGGTGTGGGTGCCGACCAGGCTGGCGATCACGCCGCCACGGTCGATGTCGCCGATCAGCACCACAGGGGTCCCGGTCGCGGCGGCGAACCCCATGTTGGCGATGTCGCCGGCTCGCAGGTTGATCTCGGAGGCCGAGCCGGCACCCTCCACCAGCACGATCTCCGCCTCGGCGCGCAGCCGCGCGAAGCTGTCGAGCACCGCCGGCATCAGGCCGGGCTTCAGCGCCTGGTAGTCGCGCGCATTCGCGTTGCCGCGCACCCGGCCCTGCACCACCAGCTGCGACCCGATCTCGCTCTGCGGCTTGAGCAGCACCGGATTCATGTGCACCGAGGCGGCCACCCCGCAGGCGCGGGCCTGCAGCGCCTGCGCCCGGCCGATCTCGCCGCCATCGGCGGTGACGGCGGCGTTGTTCGACATGTTCTGCGGCTTGAACGGCCGCACCCGCATGCCGCGCCGGGTCAGCGCGCGGGCGAGGCCTGCGACCAGCACCGACTTGCCGACCGACGAACCGGTGCCCTGGAACATCAGCGCCAGGCCGCGCCCGTGGTTCGGCCCTCGCCCGGTCGGACCGCTATCGGTCAGAACTCGATCCCTTCCTGCGCTTTCACCCCGGCCGCGAAATGATGCTTCACCTGGGTCATTTCCGTCACCAGGTCGGCGGCCTCGATCAGCGCCGGCCTGGCGTTGCGCCCGGTGATCACGACATGCTGCATCGGCGGACGCGCCGACAGCGCCGACAGCACCTCCTCGAGCGGCAGGTAGTCGTAGCGCAGCGCGATGTTGAGTTCGTCGAGCACCACCAGCGACAGGTCCGCGCGCGACAACAGGCCGCGCGTGACGTTCCAGGCCCTGCGGCAGGCGGCGACGTCGCGATCGCGATCCTGGGTCTCCCAGGTGAAGCCCTCGCCCATCGTGTGCCATTCGACGAGCGGTCCGAACCGTTCCAGCACGTCGCGCTCGCCGGTGGTCCAGGCGCCCTTGATGAACTGCACCACGGCGGTCTTTCGTCCGCGCCCGACCATGCGCAGCGCCAGCCCGAACGCCGCGGTCGATTTGCCCTTGCCCGGCCCGGTATGGACGATCAGCAGCCCCTTCTCGATCGATTTCGAGGCGACCTCCTGGTCCTGCACCGACTTGCGGGCCGCCATCTTGGTCCTGTGGCGATCGGGATCGGCGCTCTGGCTCATGGCGCGGCGCCGCCCTTCACCAGCAGTGGCAGGCCCGCCACCATCAGCACCACCTGGTCCGCCACCGCGGCGATCCGCTGGTGCAGCCGGCCGGCCTCGTCCCGGAAGCGGCGCGCCAGCGCGTTGTCGGGCACGATCCCCAGACCGACCTCGCTGCCGACCAGCAGCGTCGGCGCGGTGCGCCGCTGCAGGGCGGCGAGACAATCGGCGACGGCCTGCTCGATATCGCACGGTTCGAGCAGCAGGTTGGTCAGCCAGAGCGTCAGGCAATCGACCAGCACCGGATTCGCCCCGGCGGCATCGAGCGCCGCAGGCATGGCCAGCGGCACCTCGATCGTGCGCCAGCCAGGACCGCGACGCGCCCGGTGCTCGGCGATCCGGGCCTGCATCTCCTCGTCCCAGGCGCGGCCGGTGGCGAGGTAGATCCAGGGCGATGGCAGCCCGGCCATGATCGCCTCGGCGTGGCGACTCTTGCCGGAGCGGGCGCCGCCGAGCAGCAGGGTGAGGGCCGGGACAGGCATGCGATCCAAGTCTCGCATGCAAGCACCGGCCGGCAAAGCCCGGGGCCGCCTCAGGCGGCCCTGACATCGACCAGGAAGCTGCCGACCTCCGCGGTCAGGCTCTCCGCCTGGCGGGAGATGTCGGCCGCGGCGCCGAGCAGCTGCGTCGCGGCGACGCCGTTGTGCCGGGCGGCGGTGCTGACCCCGCCCATGCTGGCACTCACGTCGCGGGCGGCGTCGGCGGTGCGCGAGACGTTGCGGGCGATCTCGGCCGTGGCCGCACCCTGCTGCTCGACCGCCGCGGCGATGCCGGTGGAGATCGCACCCATCTCGCCGATCGTCTTCGAGATCGACTGGATCGCAGTGACCGCATCGCGGGTCGCGTTCTGGATCTGGCCGATCTGGGTGCTGATCTCCTCGGTGGCCTTGGTGGTCTGCGTCGCCAGGCCCTTCACCTCGGAGGCGACCACAGCGAACCCCTTTCCGGCCTCTCCGGCGCGCGCCGCCTCGATGGTGGCGTTCAGCGCCAGGAGATTGGTGCGGGTGGCGATGCTGTTGATCAGCCCGACCACCTTGCCGACCACCCCGGCGCCCTCGGCGAGCGCGCGCACCAGCGCATCGGTGCGTTTCGCATCGGCGACCGCCTCGTCCGCCACCTTCGCCGACCGCCCGACCTGGTTGCTGATCTCCGAGATCGAGGCCGAGAGCTGTTCGGCCGCGGCGGAGACGGTCTGCATGCCGAGGCTGGCGACATTGGCGGCGGAGCCGACGGCGGCGACGTCGCCATCGGTCTGGGCGGCGGTGGCGTTGAGCGACTGCGCGGTGGCCTGCAGTTCGGTGGCGCCGGAGGCGAGCATGGTCGTCATGCTGCCGATCCGCACCTCGAACTCCTTCATCAGGGTCTCGAGCCTGGCGACCCGACGGTCCTTGGCCTGGCGCTGGAGTTCCTGCTCGGCAGCCAGGTTTTCGCCCAGGATCATGGTGTCCTTGAACACCTGCACCGCCGCCGCCATCTCGCCGACCTCGTCGGTGCGGCCGGCGCACGGGATCTCGACCTGAAGGTCCTTGTCGGCGAGGCGGCGCATCGCCTGCGTCATCTGCCGCACCGGGCGGGAGACCAGGCGCACCAGGACGTAGCCGACCAGGATCGCGAACAGGACGACCAGCACCTGACCCATCACCAGAGACGCCAATACCGCGCTGTAGGGCACGGCCTGGGCTCTGGTACGAGCCTCCATCAACAATTGCTCCGCCTGAATCATATCCGTGATCTTGTCCTTGATCGCGGGCATGTCGGCGAGGTCGGTGGCGTTGTGGCGGACGATGCCCCGGGAGTCCCCGGTCGCGGTCTCGTCGGCCAGGCTGATCTGGTGTTCGACGCCCTGGCGCCAGGACTGCATCAGGCGG
>CAZZZA010000074.1:0-14385 GCA_964658455.1 uncultured Lichenihabitans sp. | reverse complement strand
CGCGCAGCAGCCCGTCATGGCCGTGGTCGGTGTAGGGATCGAGCGCCACGTCGCCGATCAGGCCGATCTCCGGGAACGCCGTCTTGAGCAGCCGCGCGGCACGGCACATGAGGTTGTCCGGGTTGCCGGACTGGGTGCCGTCGGCGTCGCGCTGCTCGACCGGGGTGACGGGGAACAAGGCGAGCGCCGGGATGCCGAGCCGGGCGGCCGGCGCGACATGGGCTTCCAGCCGGTCCAGCGAGACGCGCTTCACGCCGGGCATCGAGGCCACGTCGGACTCGGTCGCGTGGCCCTCGGTGAAGAAGATCGGCCAGATCAGGTCGTCGACGCCGAGGCGGTTCTCGGCGACCAGCCGCCGGGTGAAACCGTCCTGGCGGTTGCGGCGCAGGCGGGTGGTCGGATAGCGGCCGAGGGTCATGGCGTCTCGCGGGCTGTCAGGTGGTGCGCGGCGGCTGCCCGGTCTGCACCCGGCTATGGCGGCGCCCGTAGCCGAAATACACCGTAAGACCAATCAACAGCCAGACCGCCAGGCGGATCCAGGTCAGCCCGTCGAGCGAGGCCATGATGGCGGCGCAGCTCAGCACGCCGAGCACCGGGATCACCGGGCCGAACGGCACCACGAAGCCGCGTTTCTGGTCGGGCTTGCTGCGGCGCAGGATCAGCACGCCGATGCAGACGATGATGAAGGCGAGCAGGGTGCCGATCGAGGTCATGTGGCCGAGTTCGCTGATCGGCAGGAACGCGGACAGGGCGGCGACCAGCACCATGAAGAACAGGTTCGAGTGCCAGGGCGTCTGCCAGGTCGGGTGCACGGTGGAGAAGAAGCGCGGCAGCAGCCCGTCGCGCGACATGGCGTAGAACACGCGCGACTGGCCGAGCAGCAGCACCAGCAGCACCGAGGTGAAGCCGCACAGGATGCCGACATTGACCGCGAGCTTCAGCCAGCCGTACGGGGTCTGGTCGATCGCGCTCGACACCGGGGAGGCGTCGCCCAGCATCGCCTTGTAGTTCAGCATGCCGGTCAGCACGAGCGAGAACAGCACGTAGGCCAGCGAGCAGACCGCCAGGCTGCCGAGAATGCCGATCGGCATGTCGCGGCCTGGGTTCCTGGCCTCCTGGGCGGCGGTGGAGACGGCGTCGAAGCCGACATAGGCGAAGAAGATGGTGCCGGCGGCGCGCATGATCCCGGAGATGCCGAAATGACCGAAGGTGCCGTCGTTGGGCGGGATGAAGGGGACGTAGTTGGCGGTCTTGATGTAGCCGACGCCGAACCCGATCACCGCGACGATGACGGCGATCTTGATGGTGACGATGACGGCGTTGACGCGCGCGGATTCGGTGACGCCGCGGATCAGCAGCAGCGAGACGCAGACGATGACGAACACCGCCGGGAGGTTGATCAGGCCGCTGGCGGTGCTGCCGCCCGCGAGATGGACCGTCTCGTACGGCGAGGCGCACAGGCGCGGTGGCAGGGAGATGCCGAACTGGCTCAGCAGCTTGATCATGTAGCTGGACCAGCTCACCGCGACCGCCGCCGCCGCGACGGCGTATTCGAGCACCAGGTCCCAGCCGATGATCCAGGCGACGAACTCGCCGAGCGCGGTGTAGGCGTAGGTGTAGGCGCTGCCGGAGATCGGGATCATGCTCGACAGTTCAGAGTAGCACAGCCCGGCGAAGCCGCAGCCGATGCCGGCGACCAGGTAGGACAGCACCACCGCCGGGCCGGCATTCTCCGAGGCGGCGATGCCGGTGAGCGAGAACAGCCCGGCGCCGATGGTGCAGCCGATGCCGAGTGCGATCAGCGCCCAGGGACCGAGCGCGCGCTTCAGGCCGCCTGCCTCGTCATCCGCTTCGATCGGCTTGGTGCGCCAGAGGAACGAGGTCGGGCTGGCCGCTTCGGACTGGGACATGGCGGGCGGGCTCCTTGGGCGTGCGATGCTCCATCAGGGTTGTTCCGCGATGGAGGCTGGGATGCAAGCCGGGCAGGGCTTCGAATGCGGTGGGGTCGCTTGCCCTCCTGGAGGACTGGCGTCAGGACGGGGGTTCGATAGCGAAAGTCCAAGCCTTGTCCGTCATCACTCGCCTGTTCCCGATCTGGGCCGTGCTCGTCTCCGTGTTCGCGCTGTCGCAGCCGGGACTGTTCCGGCCGCTGGGGCCGCTGGTGACGCCGCTGCTGGCGGTGGTGATGTTCGCGATGGGGGTCACGCTCGGGCTCGAGGATTTCCGCAGGATCGCGCGCCGGCCGGCGCCGGTGCTGGCCGGGGTCGGGCTGCACTATCTGATCATGCCGGCCGCGGCCTGGGCGATCGGGCGGGTGCTGGGGTTGTCGCCGCAGCTGGCGGCGGGGCTGATCCTGGTGGGCAGCGTCGCCAGCGGTACGGCGTCGACGCTGATGGTGTTCCTGGCGAAGGGGGACGTGGCGCTGTCGGTGAGCATCGGCGCGCTGTCGACGCTGGTGGGGGTGGTGGCGACGCCGCTGCTGACGCGATTCTATGTCTCCGCCGCGGTGGCGGTGCATGGCTGGGCGATGCTGGTCAGCATCGTCGAGGTGGTGGCCGTGCCGGTGCTGCTGGGGGTGGTGGTGAACGGGCTGGCCGGCGGCGTGGTCAGGCGCGTGGCGCCGGTGCTGCCGCTGGTGTCGATCGCCGCGGTGTTGCTGATCATCGGCGTCGTGGTGGCCGGCGCCAGGCCCGGCATGGCGACGATGGGCCCGGCGCTGCTGCTGGCGGTGGTGCTGCATAACGGGATCGGGCTGCTCGGCGGCTACTGGGGCGGCCGGTTGCTGGGGTTCGACGAGCCGGTGTGCCGGACGCTGGCGCTGGAAGTGGGGATGCAGAATTCCGGGCTCGCGGCGGCGCTGGCGCGCGCCTATATCGGCCCGGTGGCGGCGCTGCCGGCCGCCCTGTTCTCGGTCTGGCACAATCTGTCGGGGTCGCTGCTGGCGGGAGCCTGGGCGGGCAGGGGTGCTGGGCAGGGAAAGTCCTGAGCGGGGCGCGCCAGACGGTGATTCGTCGCGGGCTCATGGTAAGCCCGCCATGGACGTCGACCAGATATGGAAGACCGTGTCGGCCTAGGCAGGTCTTGCCAACGAGCGGCGCAGGAAGCGGTTCAGGGGCTCGGCATAACAGCGCGCGACGAGCCGGCTCAGGGCGGCGGCGGACAGGAGGAAGCCGAGCAGCAGGAGCAGCTTGCCGGTGCCGCCGATCGTGCCGGGGATGAAGATGCTGCGCATGACGCCCAGAACGATCAGGTGGAAGAGGTAGAGTTCGTAGCTTTGCCTTCCGAGCCAGCGCAGGCTGGCACCGGGCCGGATACGCGACGGTCCGTCTTCGGCGTGATGCGCGCCGATGAGGAGCACGGCGGTGCCGAGGGCCATCGCCGTCACGCCGAGCCGGTTCGTCTCGCCGATCGGATAGGACAGATAGAGCCACGCCATCAGCGTCGCGGCGAGGATCTGCGCAGGCCGTCTGGCCAGAAGCGACAGCGGGCGTCTGCCTGCCAGCAGGGCCGTGCAGCAGCCGATGGCGATCCCGTCGAAACAGGCGATATAGGCATAGAGGAAGCCGCTCTCGTCGTCCTGATGCGCGCCACGGTAGAGCGGGCCGGTCAGGATGATCACGGCCCAGAACGCGATCAGCCGCGAGCGGCGCCGCAGCAGCGCGCAGAGCAGCGGAAAGGCGAGATAGAAGACTTCCTCGACCGACAAGGACCAGAGCACGCCGAGAGAATAATTGACCCAGCCGTAGCGACCGATCAGTTCATTCATCCACAGCGTCAGGGCGGCGAGATTCACGACCCAGAGCGAGACCGGGCTTCCCGGCGCGGCATGGTCCTGGAAAACCGACATCCCGCTCAGGGCGAGACCGTCGGCGAGGCCGAGCAGCAACAGCAGGCAGGGAGCGATGCGTGCGATCCGCAGCGCATAGAAGCCGCGCAGATCGATGCGTCCGAGGTCCGGCCAGCGTCGGTTGGCATTCGACGTGATGAGATAGCCGGAGACCACGAAGAACATCGTCACGCCGTAATTGCCGTTGCGGACGACCGCGCGCACGGCGTCCCAGCCGATCAGGCGCGCCAGGGGCGTGTCGTTCAGGCGGTAGGCGATGTTGAAGTGGTGCAGCAGGACGAGAACAATCGAGATGCCGCGGATCAGGTCGATCCCGGGGTTGCGACGATCGGGGCGCATGCCGGTTCAACCGCCCGCCCAGGCGACGAAGGCCGACCCGGCCTCGCGAAGGACCGCTTCGCGATCGGCGACGCTGGTCCGCGGCGCATCGTAATACACCGCGACCAGCAGCGGCGCCCGGCCGGGTGGTCGGACGATGGCGGTGTCGTTCGATTCCTCGGTGAGATTCTCGCCCGACCTGTGGCCGACCGACCAGCCTTCGGGCAAGGCGGCGCGAAGACGGCTGGCGCCGGTTACGCAGGCGATCATGGCCGCTTCGAGCTGCGCCCTGGAGGCGGGGGCGAGCACGTTCCCGAGCAGCAGCTGGCGGGCCGCGCCGATGATCGCCCGCGGCGAGGTGGTATCGCGTGCGCCGTCGGCGCGGTTCGATGCCGGTTCGTAGCGGTCGGACCGGCTGACACGGTCGCCGATGCGCCGCAGGAAGCGCGTGAGGGCGGCCGGCCCGCCCGCACGACGCATCAGCAGGATGGCAGCGGTGTTGTCGCTATGCACCAGCATCGCCCGCAGCAGATCCTCGACCGACATCCGGCCGCTTGCGACATTCGCCTGGGTGACCGGCGAGGTGAAAATCAGGTCCCGTTTGCCGTAGGCCACCATGCGCGTCAGGCCTTCCTGTCCGCCATCCACCCTGGCCAGGGTCAGCGCGGCGAGCAGGGTCTTGAAGGTGCTGCACATCAGGAAGCGTTCGTCGGCGCGATGGGCGAGCGTTCTGCCCGATCCGGTGTCGACGGCGAACATCCCCAGCCGGCCGCCATGCCGCTGTTCGATCGCGGCGATCGCGGGATCGTCCGCGGTGCGCGCCGCGCCCAGGACCATCGACAGGCCGGCGAGCACCGCCCTGCGGGATAGGGTCGTGGTCATCCGTGCCGCCGGCGGGGCGGGTTCACGACCGGCCTCGCGGGCTCGGCGGCGGTCCGCCCGGAAACGTGGTCGCGATCGCTTCGGACATCGGGCAGGCTTTCGGCCATGGTGGTGGGTGCTTTCGTTTCTTGGCGCGAGGCAGGGCGTTTTCCGGCCGGGTTTCGGGTCCTGGCGGTCCTGCTGGGCTGGTCGGCAGGTCCGGTCGCCGGCGACGCGGCGCCGTCCCTGCTCGCCGCGCCGATGCAGACCGATCTTGCGCCCGCCGTGCGGTCCGGAGGTGCGGCAGAGCAGGTCACGGTCATCGGCAGACGGCCGGCGTTTCGCGTCGCACCGGTGCCCGGATACGGCGATGGCCGGGCGCCGTGGGAGGAAGGCCGGGCGATCCGCGACACCATGACCGGCGCCGACACCGCCGCGTTCGGCAACGCCTACAACCTTGCCAGCCCGATGGGCAGCGATGAGCGGAGCAACGAGACCGGCGGCGGTTTCGTGGCGCCGCGGCATCGATAGGCTCCGTCGGCGACCGTGCGGGCCTATGATTCCAGCAGCCGCGCCAGCCGGACCGCGGTATGGCCGCGGCTGGGCTGCAGGCTGGGCATCACCAGCATGCAGTCGTCGTGCGGGGTGCGTATCTCCAGACCGCCATCATGGGCGATCAGCGTGCCGCGCTCCGCGATCACGTCGCCGCCGCGGAAGGCGCGCACGAAGGCGAAGCTGGTGGTGGTGGCGGTGATCACCTCGGTGACGCGCGCCGAGCGGATGCGTGGCAGTGGACCCGGCAGCGGCGCGTGGTCGATCATGCCGGTATGGCGGAGCAGCGACAGCACCGCGATCCGTGCGGTCTCGACGGTTTCCGGCTCCCAATGCGGACCGGCCTCGACCAGGCAGGCGACCGGGCCGGCCGACGGATCGGCGAACGCACCGTAATCGATCAGCCGCGGACCGCTCTTGTGGCCGTGATCGGCGACGACGGTCGGCGGGGTGCCGAGCGACGCGGCGAGGCGCCGGCCCTTGTCGGTCGGGCCGCTGAGGATCAGCGGTTCCGAGGGAAACAGCATCGAGTGCAGATCGAGCAGGATGTCCACGCTATCGAACAGCGGGCGCAACGCGCGGGCGCGCAGCAGTTCGGTGGTCTCGCGGTTGCCGTCCAGGATGGCCGGATCCCAGACCCGGTTCATATCCTCGTCGACGAACCGGGAGGCGGTCGGTTCGGCGGCGTCGAACCGGTCGTAGGCGGCGAGATTGAGGAAGCCCAGCGTCAGCCGGCCGCGCTGCGGACGAAAGCCGTCGCGCAGCAGCCCGTCCAGCACGATCGCGCCGGCGATCTCGTTGCCGTGCATCAGCGCGGTCACCGCGACATGCGGGCCCGGCAGGCCGGAATCGAACCGCATGATGCCGGGCAGCCCGGCATTGCCGGTGCGCCAGGCGGCCAGGTCCGGGGGCAGCAGGCGGACGTCGAAACGCAGCGCCCGGGCCATGCTCGGCAGGCGGGGCAGCGTCAGCCGCGATGATCCGGTCTCGTCCTGGGCCGGCGGGTCCGGCGCGTCGCTCACGATGGCTGGCGGCCGCCTGCCGCCGGTCTGGTCAGGCTGTGCGCGATCCGTCGGATGAAAGCGTCGCAGGCGTCGAGCTGGTCGAGCGCGATCCACTCGTCCGGCTTGTGCGCCTGGGCGATGTCGCCGGGCCCGCAGACGATGCTGGCGATGCCGGCCTGCTGGAAGATCCCGGCCTCGGTGCCGTAGCTGACCTTGCCCTCGTCGTTGGCGCCGCTGGCCTGTTTCACCAGGCTGACCAGCGGGTGGCCGGCATCGATCGACAGCGGCGGCAGGGTGTTGACCGGTTCGAGCACGATCGAGGTGGAGGGGTCGACGGCGTGCATCCAGCGCTCGGTGGTCCGGGCCAGATGCGTGCGCAGCCGGTCGAGTTCGGCCAGCGCGTCGTCGCCCGGGATGGTGCGCCATTCCATCTCGAAGCTGGCATGCTCGGGAATGATGTTGAGGATCGCGCCGCCTTCCACCAGCCCGACATGGATGGTGCTGTGCGGCGGGTCGAAACCGGGCTCGCGCCGGCCGTGCCCGGCCAGGCGGCGGGCTTCCGCGGCGACCTGCGCGATCGCCTCGGCGGCGGCATGGATCGCGTTCACGCCCTGCGCCGGCTGGCTGGAATGGCCGCCCAGGCCGCGGACCGTGCCGCGCACCGCCAGACGGCCCTTGTGGGCGGTGATCGGCTTCATCATCGACGGCTCGCCGACCACGCACATGGCCGGCTTCAGCCCGCCGCGCTCCAGGTCCTGCATCAGCAGATGCGCGCCCTGGCAATCGACCTCCTCGTCGAAGCTGATGAACAGGTGGACCGGGCGGACCAGTTCCAGCGCCAGCAGATCGGGCACCGCTGCCAGCGACGCGGCGACGAACCCCTTCATGTCGCAGGCGCCGCGCGCATAGGCACGGCCGTCGGCGACATGCAGCGCGAACGGATCGGTGCTCCAGGCCTGGCCCTCGACCGGCACGGTGTCGACATGACCGGACAGCGCCAGCCCGCCCTCGCAGAGCGGACCGATGATCGCGTGCAGGTTGGCCTTGGCGCCGGCGGCGTCGGTGGTGCGCCGGCAGGCGACGCCATGCGCCGCGAGGTAGGTCTCGATCCAGTCGATCAGCGCCAGGTTGGAACGCGCGCTGGTGGTGTCGAAGCCGACCAGATGCTCCAGGACGGTCAGTGTCGAGAGGTGCGGCGCGTTCGGCATCGCCACACCTTATACGCGGCCGGACCGGCGGCAATGGCGGCGGTGGCCGGCATGGCGTATTCGCGACCGGCCCATCGGCAAGGCTTGCCGGCTGACGCTGGCGCGACCACAGTTCGCCCATCACGATGTCGATAGCCGAGCCGAGACTGCACCCTCTGCATCGCGCCTGGCAGCTTCTGCCAGCGCGGTCGCGCCGGCTCTGGCTGGCGCGGTGCGGCGCATGGGTTGCGCCGAAGCCCGGAATGCCGCCCGCCGAACCGTGCGGGGGGATCGTCGTCGCCGGCGAGCTTGGCGAAAGCTCCGGCCTGGGCGAGGGCGCCCGGATCCTGCTGGCGGCGCTACGGCGGCTCGGCGTGCCGCATGCCGGCGTCGCGGCCTATCCGGGCTGGCGCGGCTCCGCCCGGCGCCGGCGCGGCGATCCGGCATGGCCGGCGCAGGCGGCGCTGCTGATGCACGTCAATGCGCCGGTGCTGCCGGCGGCGCTCATCGGCCTGGGGCGGCGGGCGGCGGCCGGGCGCCGGGTGATCGGCTTCTGGAACTGGGAATTGCCGACGATGCCGCCGCACTGGCGGCCGGCGTTGGGTCTGGTGCACGAGGTCTGGGCGCCGTCGCGCTTCGCCGCCGCGGCGCTGCAGACGATCTGCCCGGGGCCGGTCAGGGTGGTGCCGTATCCGGTGGCGCTGGCCCCGCCGGTGGCCGCTGCGCTGGATCGTCAGGCGTTCGGGCTGCCGGAACGCGCGGTGGTGGTGCTGGTGTCGTTCAGCCTGGCCTCGAGTTTCGAGCGCAAGAACCCGCTGGGGGCGATCGCGGCGTTCAGGCAGGCGTTCGGCGGCCGCAGCGACCGGCTGCTGCTGCTCAAGGTCGGCCATGTCACGCACTACCCTGCAGATCTGGCGCTGATCCAGGCCGCGATCGGCGACACGCCGAACATCGTGCTGGAGACACGGAATTTCCCCGAGGCGGACCTGCACGCGCTGACCCGCTGCTGCGACATCGTCCTCTCCCTGCACAGGAGCGAGGGGTTCGGGCTGGTGCCGGCGCAGGCGATGCTGCTCGGCCGGCCGGTGGTGGCGACCGACTGGTCGGCGACCGCGGAATTCCTCGATGCCGGGTGCGCGATGCCGATCGGCTACCGTCTGGTGCCGGCGCGCGATCCGCGTGGCGTGTTCGAGGCGCCGGGCGCGGTCTGGGCCGATGCCGATCTCGGCGAGGCGGCGGACGCGCTGCGCACGCTGGCGGACTCCGCCGAGCGCCGGGCGGCGCTGGGCCGGGCGGCCACGCGTTTCGACGGGCGCGGGCTGGCCGCTGCGGTGGCGTCGCTCGGCTTCGATCCGGCGCAGCGCGCATGAGCGCGCCGCCGATCAGGGTGCTGGTGTGGCAATGGGGCCGACACGGCGCCGGGCCGCGGGTGGCGGTGGAGATGGCGGCCGGGTTCGCGGCGCTGCCGGGCTGCGTGGTGGCGCTCTCCTTGTCGACCGGGGCCGAGATCCTAGGCGGCGCCGTCGAGGGCATGGCCGCGCCGGTGGTGGCGCTGCCGGTCGCCACCTATCGCAGCGTGCTGGGCTACGTGGTGCGCATGCTGACCAGGCGGTTGCGGCAGCCGCGCCTGCGACGCCGGGTGCGGGCGCTGCGTCCGGACGTGGCGATCTGCGCGATGCCGGGACCGCTGGATCTGGAAATGGCGTCGGTGCTGCGCAGCCTGCGGATCCCATTCCTGGTGGTGGTGCACGACGCCGACCGCCATCCGGGCGACGGCTCGGCGGTGCAGATGCTGCTGCAGCGTCGCCTGATCGCGCAGGCCGACGCCCTGGTCGCGCTGTCGGACCATGTCGCGCGGCGTCTGGCGGCGCAGAAGCTGACCCGCCGGCGCCCGCTGCTGATGGCCAAACTGCCGCCGTTCGTGTTCGGGCCGGTGCCGCCGGCGCCGCTTGCGCATGGCGGGGCGATGCGGCTGCTCTGTTTCGGCCGGCTGCTGCCCTACAAGGGGCTCGATCTGCTGGCCGACGCGCTGGCGCAGGGGGTGCCCGACGGGGTCGAGATACGGGTGGTCGGGCAGGGGCCGAGGAGCCGCGAGCTGTCGCGGCTGGCGGCGATGGACCGGGTGGTGGTGGAGAATCGCTGGGTTCCGGAGGGCGAGATCGGCGCGCTGATCGCCTGGGCCGACGCGCTGGTGCTGCCCTATCGCGAGGCGAGCCAGAGCGGCGTGGCGGCGGCGGCGATCGCCGCGCGCCGCTGGGTGGTGGCGACCCGGGTCGGCGGGCTGATCGAGCAGTTCCAGGAGGAGGCGATGTCGGTGCTGTGCGCGCCGGAGGCGGGCGCGCTCAGACAGGCGATCGAGCGGCTGGTCGCCGATCCGCCGGCGGCCCGGGCGGCGGGCAACGACCCGCATGCGGCGTGGGTGCGGGTGGTGACGGAGCTGCTGGCCGGGATGCGCGGGCTCATCCGCTCGCCTGGCGCGGATCGAACACCCTGAGCCGTGTCGCCAGCAGCTTCTCGATGTCGCGCAGCGAGGACCGTTCCGAGGCGGCGCAGAAGCTGATGGCGATCCCGCGCGCGCCGGCCCGCGCGGTGCGGCCGATCCGGTGGACATAGGCCTCGGGCACGTCGGGGATCTCGAAATTGACCACATGGGTCAGGTCGGCGATGTCGAGCCCGCGGGCGGCGACGTCGGTGGCCACCAGCACCGGGAACAAGCCGGCGCGGAAATCGGCCAGCACCCGGTCGCGCTGCGGCTGGCTCTTGTCGCCATGGATCGCGGAGGCGTGGATGCCGGCCTTGTCGAGCGCCTGCACCAGCGTGTCGGCGCCCTGGCGGGTGCGGGTGAACACCAGGGTGCGCTTCATTCGGCCGCGCCGGAGCATCTCGATCAGCATCGGTCGCTTCTGCTGGGTCTCGGCGAACACGATCCGCTGGTCGATCCTGTCGGCGGTGGTGGCGGGCGGGGCGGCGGCGACGGTGAGCGGGTCGCGCAGCAGCTGGCGGGCCAGCAGCGCGATCGGCGGCGGCATGGTGGCGGAGAACAGCAGGCTCTGGCGGCGCTGCGGCAGGTGCGCGGCGATGCGGCGCACATCGTCGATGAAGCCGAGATCGAGCATGTGGTCGGCCTCGTCCAGCACCAGCCATCCGGTGCGATCGAGCTGCAGGGCGCGGTCGGCGAGATGGTCGAGCAGGCGCCCGGGGGTGGCGATCACCAGGTCGATGCCGCTGGCCAAGGCGCGGGCCTGTTTCTGTTTCGGCACGCCGCCGACCAGCACGGTGGCGCGCAGCGTGGTGCGGCGGGCGTAGGTGCGAACCGACTCGCAGATCTGGCTGGCCAGTTCGCGGGTGGGAGCCAGCACCAGCGCCTGGCAGGCGCCGGGATCGGCGCGGGTCGCGTTCGCCAGCAGACGATCGAGGATCGGCAGCGCGAAGCTGGCGGTCTTGCCAGTGCCGGTCTGGGCGATGCCGATCAGGTCGCGACCGGACAGGATCGGCGGGATGGCCTGGGTCTGGATCGGGGTGGGCGTGGCGAGCCCGGCGCTGGCCAGCGCCTGCAGCAGCGGTTCGGCCAGGCCGAGATCACGGAACGCGTTCATCGGCTGCCTCCTGTCGGGCGTGCAATAGCCGGGTCGATTGACGCCGGGAAGGCGGGCTCGCACAAGCGGCGCATGGACGGGATCATCCTCACCGAGGGCCATGCGGGGCTGGTGGCGCAGGCGGTCGGGCTGGCGGAGCGGGCCGGTCTGGCGATGACGGCGCAGCGGCTGGAGGCGAGGGGTCCCTGGTCGCGGCTGCCGGCGCGGTTCTGGCCGCGGCCGCTGGCGGTGGTGGGCGGGCTCAACGCGGCTGCCGGCGGGCTGGTGTTCACGGTCGGCGGCACCGGGGGCGCGGTGGGTGCGGCCTTGCGCGCGCGGGGCAGCCGCGTGGTGCAGATCCAGAACCCGCGGCTGCGGCTGGACCGCTTCGATCTGGTGGTGGCGAACCGGCACGACGAGATCGAGGGTCCGAACGTGCTGCTGGCGCGGACCGCCTTGCACAAGGTGAGCGCGGCGGTGCTGGCGGCGGCGCGGCGCGACTGGATAGCGCGCCTGGCGCACCTGCCGCGGCCGCTGGTGGCGGTGCTGGTCGGCGGCTCGAACGGCCGCTTCCGGCTCGGCGTGCCGGAGGCGGAGCAGCTGGCCGGCCGGCTGGCGGCGATGATGCGGGCGGACAAGGTCGGTCTGGCGCTGACGCCGTCGCGCCGCACCGGGGCGCCGGCGCGGGCGGTGTTCGAGCGGGTGCTGGCGAGGCACGGCGGCTGGGTCTGGGACATGACCGGCGACAATCCCTATCTCGGGCTGCTGGCCTGCGCCGACGCGATCGTGGTGACCGCCGACAGCGTGTCGATGGTGTCGGAGGCGGTGGCGACGTCGGCGCCGGTGATGGTGGCGTCGCTGCCGGGCCGATCGCGCCGGATCGGGCTGTTCCTGAACGCGCTGATTGACGCCGGACGAATTCGGACCTTCAACGACAGGCTCGAGGACTGGGACGTGGCCCCGCTCGACGATACCGGACCGGTCGCGGACGAGATGTGCCGCAGGCTCGGCTTGCCGGCACCGTCGTGGCCGGTGGCGGCCGGTCCGGAGCGGAGCGGGACGTAAGGCGCATGCTGGATATCCATACCTACGACGCGCGGCAGGGCGGCAATGCCCTGTACAAGGCGCTGGCGCACCCGCTCGCGGCCGAGGCGATCCTGGCGCTCGGCGACCGGCTGCGTCGGCAGGGAACGGTGGCGGTGTTCGATCCGGACGGGATCGCGACCATGCTGTTCGCGCTGCATCCGGATCTGCCGCGGATCACCGAACTCTACGTGCAGGACGTGTCGCTGGTCGGACGCACGGTGCTGGGCACGGTGGCGCTGCCGCTCACCGAACTCGGGCGCAGCGCGGCCTCGACGCTGCTGGTGACGTCGTTCGACGCCGGGCGGGTGCTGGCGCGGATCGCGCATCTGCTGCCGCGCGGCATGCAGTCGGCGAGCCTGGACGATGCGCGCCTGCCGGCCGACATGCTGACCAGCACGCGGGTCTATCTGGACCGGCTGAATTTCGCGACCAATTACGCGTTCTTCCGCGACGCGGACGGGCTCGGCACCAGACTGGTGACGGCGAACTACTGGGCGTCGTACGGCGCTAGGCAGGTGCGGCTGTGGCTGCGGTTGTTCGACGAGCAGGGCGTGCCGCTCGTGACCTGGGAGGAATGGCTGCCGCCCGGCGCCGGCGGGGTGACGATCGATAGCGGACAGGTGCGGCGGCGCTTCGACCTGCCGGCGTTCCGGGGCCAGCTCTTCATCCATGCGATCAATGTCGCCGGGCATGACGTGGTGAAGTACGCTCTCGACACGTTCGGCACCGGGGAGGGCGAGCAGAGCCTGTCGGTCACGCACGATGCCAACGCGTGGCCGTCTGACCGCTATGCCAACATGCCGGCGCCGCGCGGCGACGAGACGGTGACGCTGTGGGTGCAGAACAGCCACGCGATGCCGATTCCCGCCGGCGCGATCAGCCTGGATCGCATGGGCGCGGAACGGCCGGTCAGCCTGCCGTTCGCGGTGCCGGCCTATGCGACGGTGGCAGTGGATGTGGCGCGGCACCTGCCCGGGGTGGCGTGGCCGGCGCAGATCGAGCTGAGGGCGGGGCGGCACATGGTCCGGCCGCGCTACGAGGTGACGCGGGTCGGGCGGCACCGGATCGCGCATCTCAACGTGGAGCGCGCCGATCTGGTCGCGGACCCGGGGATCGAGACGCTGCCGGAGACGCTGGGGCGCGGCTATCTGCTGCCGTTCCCGGTGCTGCCGCCGGACCGCTATCGCAGCATCGTGCAGCCGACGCCGATGGCGGTCGGGCAGACCGATCTTCCGCTGCGGCTCGACGTGTTCGACGCCGGCGGGGTCAAGGTCGCCGAGCGGTTCCTGGGCCGGCTCGGACGCGACCATGACATGGCGCTGGATCTGGCCGAGCTGGGCGCGCCGGAGGGGCATGCCGAGCTGGTCTATGATTTCCGCGACGGCGGGTCGGCGGATGGCTGGATGCATGCGCTGGTTCGCTACGAGGACATCCATAGCGGGCATGTCGCGGAGACGAGCTTCGGCGCGCACATCTTCAACACCGCGATGACCTATCGCGACGAGCCGCAATCCTATTCCGGGCCGCCGCCCGGACTCTCCACGCGCTTGTTCCTGCGGCTCGGCGACGAGCGGCGCCGCAGCTTCTCGGCGCTGATGTATCCGGCGTCGGCCCCGTGGCACGCGACGTCGCAGACGATGCTGATCCTGCATGACGGCCAGGGCGAGGTGCTGGCGGAACGGCCGGTGGCGATCGCCTGCTCCGGCTCGACCATGGTCTGGCCGCATCTGGCGTTCGGCGAGGAGCTGCTGCGGCAGGCGGGCCCGCGCGGCTACGTGCTGATCCGCGACACCACCTGCCGGCTGTTCGGCTATCACGGGCTGATGGACGAGAGCGGCTGCTTCTCGCTGGACCACATGTTCGGGTTCTGACCTGGGCCGAGGCCGCGAAGGGCTTCGGCTGGATGGTGGGCGCGACAGGGATTGAACCTGTGACCCCCGCCGTGTGAAGGCGAT
>CAZZZA010000073.1:0-14498 GCA_964658455.1 uncultured Lichenihabitans sp. | reverse complement strand
TCGGGCCGGCATCAGCGCGGTGTCGCCATGCAGCACCGCGCGGTTGAGCGTGGTGCGGAACGCGCCCAGCGCCGCGCGCGTCGCGGCCGGCGCGTCGGGCAGCAGCGCCAGCGCGTCCGGCGCGTGGCAGGCCAGCACCACGTCGTCGAAGCCGGCGACGGCGCCGGTCTGGTCGGTGACCAGGACGCGCCGCGCATGGTCGGCGGCCGGCCGCACCAGGGTCGCGGCGCGGCCGGTCAGCACCGTGCCGGTGCGGGCGATGCGGTCGTGCAGCAGACCGACCGTGACCTGCGAGCCGCCGACGATGGTGCGCCAGACCGGCCGGCCGCTGACCTGCAGCAGGCCGTGGTTGGCGCAGAAGCGGATAAAGGCGGCGGCCGGATGGTCGCGCACCTGGCCGGTCGGGCAGGACCAGATCGCGGCGGCCATCGGCAGCAGGTGATCGTCCTGCAGCGCGGCGGAGAACCGGTTGCGGTCGAGCCAGGCGCCGAGCGTCGTGGCCTCGTCGAGCGTATCGAGCGCCAGCGGCGCCAGGCGGTAGAAGCGCAGCAGGTCGCCCAGCATGCGCCAGAAGCGCGGCCGCAGCAGGTTGCGCGGCTGCGCGAACAGGCCCGGCAGGTCGGTGCCGGCATATTCCAGGCGCCCGCCGCCCAGGCTGACCGCGAACGACATGTCGGTGGGCCGGGTCTCGATTCCGAGATGCGCCAGCAGCGCATCGAGATTGGGGTAGGCCGGCGCGTTGTAGACGACGAAGCCGGTATCGACCGCGAGCGGGCCGACGGCGACGGTGTTGGCATGGCCGCCGAGCCGCCGGTCGCGTTCGTAGAGCGTCACGTCGTGCGACGCCGACAGCGCCCAGGCGCAGGACAGGCCGGCGATGCCGCTGCCGACCACGGCGATCCGTCGCCGCGGCAGGACGCCCGGCTCTGGTCCCTGCCCCGCTTCGAGGGGCGGGCGCGAGTTGGTGGTGTGCCGGGACTCGATCATCCCGCCTGCCGAGGACAACGCATCGCTCTGTTCCACGCCGCTGGTTGCCGGTCATTACGGCCGGGACCGCCAACCGGATGCCGGGTGCGCCACCATGCCGCGCGGTGCATCCGTTTCGGCCCCGGCTGCGTTGCCTCGTTCACGTGCCGCATTCAGCGGGGCGCCGTCGGAAAGGTCAATCGTGATCGGGTTGTGGCTGGTGGTGCTCGTCGTTCTGACCGTGGTGATGGGGGTGGCGTACTGGGTGCAGCGCCGGGTCGGCAATGTCGGCTGGGTGGACGTGTTCTGGACCTTCGGCACCGGCGCCGGCGGCGTCACCTGCGCGCTGGCCGCACCCGGCGGGATCTGGCCGCGCAAGATCATGCTGGCGGCGATGCTGGGGTTCTGGTCGCTGCGTCTGGGCAGCTACGTGGCGCGACGCGTCGCTGGACTCGGGCGCGAGGACGTGCGCTATGCCCGGTTCCGCAAGGAGTGGGGCAGCGATTTCCAGCGCCGGATGGTCCTGTTCATCATGGTCCAGGCGCCGATCTCGGCGGTGCTAAGCGGGGCGGTGCTGCTGGCGGCGCACACCACGACGCCGTTCGTCTCGATCGCGGACGGGCTCGGCCTGGCGCTGTTCGTGACCGCGATCCTGATCGAGGCCACCGCCGACGCGCAGATGAAGCGCTTTCGCGCCGACAAGAGCACCGACTCGAAAGTGTGCGATCGCGGCCTGTGGTCGATCTCGCGGCATCCGAACTATGTCGGCGAGCTGCTGGTCTGGTGCAGCCTGCCGATCATCGCGCTCGGCAACGCGCATGGCTGGTGGATCGCGATCAACCTGCTCTGCGTCGGCGCGCCGGCGACGATGTACTGGCTGCTGATCTATGTCTCGGGCATCCCGCCGCTGGAGCGCGAGATGCTGGCGACGCGCGGCGACGCGTATCGCGAGTATCAGACGCGGGTCGCGGCCTTCCTGCCCGGTTTTCCGACGCCGGTGATCTCCCCTCCCGCTGGACGCTGATCCGATCATGAGCCTTGCCGCCGCCGCCATCGCCGCCTTCGAGCGCGCGCCGTTGCCCGATCGCATCTCACGGGCCGCGATTGCCTCCCTGGTGTCGCGGACGCGGCGCCGGCTAGCCTCCTCGGCGCCGGACGCGACGGCACGATTCGCCGACGCCATGGACGCGTTCCCGATCGCGCTGCACACCGATCTGGCCAACCGGCAGCATTACGAGCTGCCCCCGGATTTCTTCGGCAAGATCCTGGGCCCGCAGCGCAAATATTCATGCTGCTACTATGACGCGCCAGGATCGAGCCTTGCCGAGGCGGAGGAAGCGGCGCTGCAACGCACCGCCGCCAACGCCCGCCTGGCCGACGGGCAGGCGGTGCTGGAACTCGGCTGCGGCTGGGGATCGCTGAGCCTGTGGATGGCGTCGCATTTTCCCGGCTCGCGAATCGTTTCGGTGTCGAATTCGGCCCCGCAGCGGCGCTACATCGAGGCGCAGGCGGCGTCGCGCGGTCTGTCGAACCTGACCGTGATCACCGCCGACATGAACGATTTCGACACCGACAAGCAGTTCGACCGCATCGTGTCGGTGGAGATGTTCGAGCACATGGCGAACTGGCGCCCGCTGCTCACCAGCGCCCGGTCCTGGCTGCGTGCCGACGGCCACCTGTTCCTGCACGTGTTCACGCACCGCAGCACCCCGTACCGGTTCGATCCGACCGACCGCACCGACTGGATCGCGCAGCATTTCTTCACCGGCGGCATCATGCCGAGCCACGGGCTGATCAGCCAGTTCGCCGACCTGTTCACGCTCGATCAGGACTGGTTCTGGAGCGGCGAGCATTACGCCCGCACCGCGCGCGACTGGCTGGCGCTGCTCGATGCCGATCCGGCCGGCGTCGATGCGATCCTGCGCCCGGTCTATGGGCGCGAGACCCGGCTATGGCATCGACGGTGGCGGCTGTTCCTGCTGGCGACCGAGGGTCTGTTCGGCCATGCGGACGGCACCGCATGGGGCGTGAGCCACTACCGGCTCTCGCCGAGCCGGCAGGCCGGGATCAGCGCGTGAAGAAACGCGACACGGCGTCGCCGATATACAGGCCGCCGGCGGCGGACACGGCGCTGACGATGGCGCCCCAGGTGAGGTCGGTCAGCAGCAGCCGCAGGGTCCAGGGACGCAGGGTCGCGTAGTTGGTGAACTCGTAGGTGCCGTAGGTGAAGAAGCCGAACAGCGCGCCATAGAGCGCGACGCGCGGCCAGGAACCGGGAGCCGCCGGCAGCGACACGAACAGCATCAGGCCGACCGGGAACAGGGCGTAGAACAGCAACGCCGGCGCCGCCCGGAACTGCTCGAGCATGGTGTCGCCCAGCGCCTGGCGGAACATGGGCCCGGCGATCTTGGCCAGGAACAGCGCGTCCAGTCCGAGAAGGATCAGCAGGGTCGCGACATAGATCAGGCAGTAGCGCAGCATCACGATCTCCCGAACTCGGCGGCGACCGACGCCGTCACTGGCACGCGAGGCATTCCTCGTAGTCGGTGGTGCTCTTGGCCACCGGGGGCATCCTGGTTTCGCTCTCGATCGCGCCCGGCTTGTTCAGCATGTCGCTCACCGTGTCGGCGCGCTGGATCGACAGGCTGCGGCAATAGTACAGGCTCTTCAGGCCGCGCTTCCAGGCCAGCAGGTGGATCTGATGCAGGTCGCGCTTGTGGATGTCGGCGGGCAGGAACAGGTTGATCGACTGGCTCTGGCAGATGAACGGCGTACGGTCGGCGGCGTGCTCGACCACCCAGCGCTGATCGAGTTCGAACGCGGTCTTGTAGACGTCCTTCTCCTGCTGGGTGAGGAAATCGAGATGCTGCACGCTGCCCTTGGTGAGCGTGATCGAGGACCAGACCTCGTCGGTATCCTGGCCTTTCTGCGCCAGCAGTTTCTGCAGGTGCCGGTTGCGCACGGTGAAGCTGCCCGACAGCGTCTTCTGCAGGAACACGTTGGCGGCGATCGGCTCGATGCCGGGGCTGGTGGCGCCGGTGATGATCGAGATCGAGGCGGTCGGCGCGATCGCCATCTTGTGCGAGAAGCGCTCCATGATGCCGTAGTCGGCGGCGTCCGGGCACGCGCCCTTCTCCTCGGCCAGCAATCTGGAGGCGGCATCGGCCTGGGCGCGGATGTGCTGGAACATGCGACGGTTCCAGACCTTGGCGATCACGCTCTCGAACGGCACGTTCTGCGACTGCAGGAACGAATGGTAGCCCATCACGCCGAGCCCGACCGAGCGTTCGCGCATGGCGGCGTATTTCGCCTTCTCCATCTCCTCGGGGGCGCGATCGATGAAGTCCTGGAGCACGTTGTCGAGGAAGCGCATCACGTCCTCGATGAACAGCGGATGGTCCTTCCACTCGAACCAGGTCTCGAGGTTGAGCGAGGACAAGCAGCAGACCGCGGTGCGCTGGCGACCATACTGGTCGATGCCGGTCGGCAGGGTGATCTCGGCGCACAGGTTGGAGGTCTTGACCTCGAGGCCGGCCAGCTTGTGGTGCTCAGGCCGCGCGTTGTTCACGTGGTCGGAATAGATGATGTACGGCTCGCCCTGCTCCATGCGGGCGGTCAGCAGACGGATCCACAGGCCGCGCGCCGAGACCTTGCGGATGTGCGCGCCGTCCTTGGGGCTGACCAGCGCCCATTCCTCGTCGGCCTCGACCGCGCGCATGAAGGCATCGGACACCAGGATGCCATGGTGCAGGTTGAGCGCCTTGCGGTTCGGGTCGCCGCCGGTCGGACGGCGGATCTCGATGAACTCCTCGACCTCGGGATGCCAGATCGGCAGGTAGACCGCGGCCGAGCCGCGCCGCAGCGAGCCCTGGCTGATCGCCAGCGTCAGGCTGTCCATCACCCGGATGAACGGGATCACGCCGGAGGTCTTGCCGTTGCGGCCGACATTCTCGCCGATCGAGCGCAGGTTGCCCCAGTACGAGCCGATCCCGCCGCCCTTCGACGCCAGCCAGACATTCTCGTTCCAGAGCCCGACGATGCCGTCGAGGCTGTCCGAGGCCTCGTTCAGGAAGCAGCTGATCGGCAGGCCGCGGGTGGTGCCGCCGTTCGACAGCACCGGGGTCGCCGGCATGAACCAGTGCCTGGAGATGTAGTCGTAGAGCCGCTGCGCATGCGCGGTGTCGTCGCCGTAATAGCTGGCGACGCGGGCGAACAGGTCCTGGTAGCTCTCGCCGGGCAGCAGGTAGCGGTTGTCGAGCGTGGCCTTGCCGAAATCGGTCAGCAGGGCGTCGCGCGAGCGATCCACCCGGACCTGATGCCGGCCTTCCATCTGCACCGCGTCGACCAGCGTGCCCTGACCATCGAGTTCCTGGCCGCCCATCTCATGACGGACGGCGCTCTCGCCGGCATCGGCCACATGGTCCCGGGTCTCGTGAAGCGTCATGCGGTCTCTCCTGGATGGGTCGTGCCGGTCCCCCGGCAGTCTGGCGCCCGGTTCGTGACCAGGCCGCCGCCCGGCCGGGCGGCGGCCGGTCGCATGCCGTGTCCGGCTCGCCCCGCGCTGACGACACTACGCTACATATTGGGTCGGATTGCCAGCGTTAACCCCACATTTATGTCCGGGCTGGATTTCGTGCCACAGGATAGGGCGTCCCGGAACCGCTTGCCGTTCAAATCCCTAGACCCGTCCATGCCCGTGATCCACAGCGCGTCGGATCGTGACGAATGCCCCGCGTTCCGCCGGGTTCGCAGCGCCCCTCGCGGCGCGAATCGGCTCCCGCCAGGGTGGCCCCGGAGTCGGGCCAGACCGTTGCCGGCCAGCCTGGATGCAACCGGCGGACGCATGGCATTGCCGATCCTGCCGGCTGTTTTATCTCCAGGCGTTTTTGTTGTAGGACACCACAAACACGACAGTATGGAACTGACAATGGCAGATGAAGACACTCAGGCAATACTGGCGCTGACAGCACAAATCGTGTCGGCCCATGTATCGAACAACACCGTGCCGGCCGACGGCCTCACCGCGTTGATCCGTCAGGTGCACCAGGCGCTGGCAGGCGTCGGCGTGGCGGCGCCGGAGCCGGAGAAGCTGCAGCCGGCGGTGCCGGTCAAGCGGTCGGTGTTTCCTGACTACATCGTCTGCCTGGAGGACGGTAAGAAGCTGAAGATGCTGAAGCGGCATCTGCAGAGCGCCTACAGCATGACTCCCGACCAGTATCGCGAGCGCTGGGGCCTGCCGCAGGACTACCCGATGGTGGCGCCGAACTATGCCGAGCGCCGCTCGGCGCTGGCGCGTCAGATCGGGCTCGGCCGCAAGGATGGCGGCAGGACGCCGGCGGAGACGCCTGGCGAGACCACCCAGGCCAAGCCGGGCCGGCGCCGCAAGGTCTGAACATCGCCGGGCCGGCGTTTCTGGGCATCGCCGGGCCGGCGTTGTCCGCCGGCCGGTTCCGCCATAGGCTGCGCCAGGCCATCCGGGCCCGATCTGGTGGATGTTCGTGATGAGCCTCGAGAGTGATCTGGTGATCGATCGTCTGCGGTTGCGACGCCGGCTGCTGATCTGGCGCGTGCTGTCGATCGCCGCCCTGATGCTGGCCCTGCTGGCGACGGTCAGGACCGGCGGCCATCGCACCGGCTTCGCCACGGGCCCGCATCTCGACCGGCTGCGGATCGACGGCGTGATCACCGAGAATCGCGACCGGCTCGACGCGATCGACAAGGCGGCCGACGATCCGGCGGTCAGGGGCCTGATCCTGGCGATCGACAGCCCGGGCGGCTCGGTCTCCGGTGGCGAGGCGCTGCACGACGCGATCGCCCGCTTCGCCGCCAGGAAGCCGGTGGTGGTGACGATGGGCGGGCTGGCCGCCTCCGCCGGCTACATGATCGCGGTGCCGGCGGCGCGCATCTTCGCCTCCAACGCGACCCTCACCGGGTCGATCGGCGTGATCCTGCAGAGCCCGGACGTCTCCGGCCTGCTCGACAAGGTCGGCGTCAGCGTCGACGAGCTGGTGTCCGGTCCGCTGAAGGGCCAGCCGAGCGTGGTCAAGCCGCTCTCGCCAGAGGGCCGGGCGATGCTGCAGGGCGTGGTGGGCGATCTGTTCGAGCAGTTCGTGGCCATGGTGGCGGACGGGCGGCACATGGACCCGGCGCGGGTCAGGGCGCTGGCCGATGGCAGGCCCTATACCGGCCGGCAGGCGCTCGCGCTCGGGCTGGTGGATCAGATCGGCGGCGAACGCGAGGCGCGCCGTTGGCTGGCCGACAAGCGCGGCATCGACCGGGCGATGCCGGTCGACGGTCTCGACGACAAGCCGCGGCGCGGCTGGCTGCAGGGCCGGGTCACCGGTCTGGTGCGGGGCCTGGCCGCGGCGGCGATGCAAGGCGTGCTGCCCGCCGCGATCTCGTCAAAAATCGTTGCAGAGCAAGGACTTGTGCTTGACGGTGCGGTCGCCCTCTGGCAGCCTTGAGACGTATCGGGGAGGCCAGATGACCAAGTCGGAACTGATCGACGAGCTGGCTTCCGCCAATCCGCATCTGCTCAGTCGCGATGTCGAGCTGATCGTCTCGACCATCTTCGACGAGGTGACGGCGGCCCTGGCGCGTGGCGAGCGGGTCGAGCTGCGCGGCTTCGGCGCCTTCACCATCAAGCAGCGCGATGCGCGCACCGGCCGCAACCCGCGAACCGGCGAACCGGTTTCGGTGGACGAGAAGGTGGTGCCGTTCTTCAAGGCCGGCAAGGAACTGCGCGAGCGCGTCAACCAGCGCGGAGTCCGCGCCCGCTGACCGACGGTCCGGCCCGAAGCTGACCGCGGTCCAGATTTCCCCGATGAGAGCAGATGATCGCCGAGACCAACCGCCGGATCGCGACGCCGAACCGTCACGTCGTGCCGACCCTGGTCGGCGTGCTGCTCGTCTGCCTGTATCTATACGGCTATTTCGCCGACCCGGCGGTCCCAGGCAACCACGGCCGGTTCCCGTTCGGATGGTGGGGCTGGTGGGACCAGTCGCAATATCTGCGCTCGGCACGGGCGCTGGCGCATCTCGACCTCGACTCCAGGCTGCACTGGTATCCGTTCGGCTACGCAATGCTCGGCGCGCCCTTCTCCGCCCTGTCGCCGCTGCATGCGTTCCTGCTGCCGGACCTGCTCTGCTACCTCGCGGCCTATGTGGCGTTCCTGGTCTTCGCCCGCGCGGTCGCCGTCGGGCCGGTGCCGGCCTCGCTGCTGTTCCTGCTCGGGACCGCCGGCGGCGAGGCGCTGCGCAGGGTCTGGGCCGAGCCGTGGAACACCAGCCTGTCGGCGGCGCTGATCTGGAGCCTGCTGGCGCTGACCGCGCGTCTGCTGTCGCCGCCCGACCCGGTCGCCGCGTCTCGCCGGCGACGGCTCTCGTGGCTGCTGGCGGCCGGCGCCGTCGCCGGGCTGATTCCAGTGACCCGGCCCACCGATGCGCTGCTGGTCGCGATCTGGGCGATCGGCTTCTGCCTCTGCGCGCGGCGCGGCGACCGGGTGCGCCTCGGCGATCTGGCCGGACTGGCGGCCGGCTTCGCGCTGGTGGTGCTGCCGTGCGCGGCCTTGTGGCTGCGCATCTACGGCTTCGGCCCCAACGCCTACATGGTCTCGTCGCGCAGCCTCGGGTTCGACGTCGAGGCGATCGGCTGGAAGAGCTACCTGCTGCTGCTGTCGCCGGCACCGTGGTTCAGCGCCGGCGCCGGCATCACCGAGCGGCTGCCCTGGGTGCTGTTCGGGCTGGCCGGGATCACGAGCCTGCCCTGGCTCGCCGGCGGGCCGGCACGGCGGCTGCTCGTCCTGCTGGCGACCATGATCGTCGCCTACAGCCTGCTGTTCTTCGCCTATGTCGATCTGATCCCGTCCGGCCTCTGGCGATACAACAACATCCACTACTTCAAATGGACCTTCCCCGGCCTGGCGCTGTTCGGGTTCCTGCTGCTGCGGCGCCTGGCGACGCGTCCGCGCTGGCCGGTGATCCTGGTCACCGCGGCGACGGCTTTGGTCTGCATGACACGGCTGCGGCCGTATCCGGTCGCCGAGGCGGATCCGGCCTGGATGGTGCAGATCGCCGCGCCGACGCCGGGCTGGGACGCCGCCTATTTCGCCACCATGCAGATACGCGACGACCGGGGCGTGATGCAGTCGATCCGCGATTTCCGCGCGCTGCCGGACAGCCACGGCTGGCGGCTGATCGGGCTGCGCCGCCCGTTCTTCGGCTCGCTGCTGATCAGCGGCACCGGCCCGGTGCCGCCGGTCTGGGCGCATGCCGGCACGCTGCGCTGGGGCCGGTCGCTCTCCCTGCCCCTAATCTGCCGGTTGTGGGGCTGCGCGGTGGTGCCGCCGTGAGCATCGCCCACGGGCGTGGCGGGACTCGGCGATGAAATCTTGCAACCCGGGGGCCGACAACGCACAGTCGGGCAGCGGCGGCGGTGGCTGACCGCCGTCGGTCGCAAGGGTGAGGCATGAACCGGCCTTCGGGTTTTCCGTCGCACTCCAGACGCCTCGGCGGTCTCCTCGCCTGCCTGCTGGCGGTGCAGGCGGCGTCGATGGTTCCGGCGCAGGCGCGGCCGGGCGGCCCGCATGCGATCCACGGGCGCCACCTGCACGGCCTGAATGCCAGCCTGCTGCGCTGCACCTCGCTGCGCCGGCCCAGCCGCTCCGGCCGCTTCGCCGGCTCGCGCCAGGACCAGGCGGCCGCGCGCCGGCCCGGCTTCGCGCCGACCAGGCAGGCGGTCTTCTTCTCCCATGCCGGCGACCGGTGCATCTGGCATGCCGGCGCGCCGGCCCGGGGCTGATGCGACGCACCGGGTTCGGTCCGGCCGCCCCCGCCGGTACGGCCCCGGACGGGGCTTGCCGGTCGCGACGCGACGGGGGACAAAACTGATCCGAAGGTTCGCGGCAGGAGCGGCAATGTTCAACAGGAAGAACCGGGACCCGGCACCGGTGAAACCGCAGGCGGCGGCCCAGGCCAAACCCGTCTTAACGGCCAAGTCCAGCGGCAAGCTGGTCTACGAGGCGCGCCGGGCCGAGAAGGCCGGCATGGGCCTCGAGAAAT
This sequence comes from uncultured Lichenihabitans sp., assembly GCA_964658455.1. Classification (GTDB taxonomy): domain Bacteria; phylum Pseudomonadota; class Alphaproteobacteria; order Acetobacterales; family Acetobacteraceae; genus Lichenicola. Next base: position 4,472 of record CAZZZA010000073.1, on the reverse strand, counting down.
GGATGGCGGAGAAGGAACGCCGCGCCGAGGCCGAGCGCGAGGCGATCCAGCGCGCCCGGCGCAAGGCGGCGCCCGGACGGGAGGCGCAGACCGGCAAGCCCGGCCTGCTGCGCCGCCTGCTCGACCGCGCGCATCGTCCGCTCTGACCGGAGATGTCCATGCAGCGGCCGCTTCCCGAGACCGAGACCGAGACCGGCGCCGATGCCGCACCGGCCGCCCTGATCGTGCCGGTGATCCTCTCCGGCGGCTCCGGCAGCCGGCTGTGGCCGGTGTCGCGCGCCAGCTTTCCCAAGCAGCTCTGGCCGCTGGTCTCCGACAAGACCATGCTGCAGGAGACCGCGCTGCGCGGCATCGGCGCCGCCTTCGCCGCGCCGGTGATCGTCTGCAACCATGAGCATCGCTTCCTGATCGCCGAGCAGCTGCGCGAGGCCGGGATCGCGGATGCCCGGATCGTGCTGGAGCCGGTCGGACGCAATTCCGGTCCGGCGCTGGCGGCGGCCGCGCTGCTGGTGGCGGAGACCGCGCCGGACGCGGTGCTATGGATGATGGCGGCCGACTCGGCGATCTCCCGGCCGGATGCGCTGTCCGTCGCGGTCGCCGCCGCGGTCGCCGCGGCCCGCGAGGGCAGGATCGTCACCTTCGGCATGAAGCCGACCCGGCCGGAGACCGGCTACGGCTATATCGAGGTCGGCGAGACGCTGCCCGGCCATCCCGGCGTGCATGCGCTGGCCGCCTTCGTCGAGAAGCCCGATGCGGCGCGGGCGGGCGAGCTGCTGGCCGGCGGACGCCATCTCTGGAACTCCGGGATGTTCGTCGCCACCGCCGCGACCCTGATCGAGGAGTTGCGCGCTCACGCGCCCGAGGTGCTGGCGGCGACGCAGCGTGCCTACGCGCTGGCCGGCACCGATCTCGATTTCATCCGCCTCGACCCGGCCTCGTTCGCCCAGGCGCCGGACATCAGCATCGACTACGCGGTCGCCGAACACACGCACCGCGCCGCGGTGGTCCCCGCCGATCTGGGCTGGTCCGATGTCGGGAGCTGGGACGCGCTATGGGAGATCAGCGCCAAGGACCGCGCCGGCAACGTGTCGATCGGCGACGTGTTTCTCGAACATACAGATAATTGCTACGTCCGCTCCGACGGCATCGTCACCGCGGTGACCGGCCTGCGCGACGCGATCGTGGTGGTGACCGAGGATGCGGTGCTGGTCACGCATCGCGACCGGGCGCAGGACGTGAAGAAGGTGGTGGACAAGCTGCGCGCCGAGGGCCGTCACGAGGCGGTCGCGCACAACCGCAGCTACCGGCCGTGGGGATTCTCCGAGGGCCTGATCCGTGGCGACCGGTTCCAGGTCAAGCGGATCGTCGTCAAGCCGGGCCAGCAACTGTCGCTGCAGCGTCATTTTCATCGCGCCGAGCACTGGGTGGTGGTGGCCGGCGTGGCGCAGGTCACCCGCGAGCACGAGCAGATCCTGGTGCGCGAGAACGAGAGCATCTATCTGCCGCTCGGCTGCGTCCACCGGCTGGAGAATCCCGGGCGGATCCCATTGACGCTGATCGAGGTGCAGTCCGGCGCCTATCTGGGCGAGGACGACATCGTGCGCATCGAGGACGGCGCCGCCGGCTGACGATCAGCTCCTGGCCGGCATCTCGGCGAGCAGGAAGTCGCGGAACACGGCGACGCGCTTGGAGGTGCGCAATTCCTCCGGATAGACGAAATACGCCTCGATGGTCGGCGTCTTGATGTCGGTCATGATCTTCTGCAGGCCGGGCCGGTCGGTCAGCATGTAATGCGGCAGCGAACCGATCCCCAGACCGGCCTCGATCGCATCGGCGAGCGCGGTCAGGCTGTTCACTTCCAGCACCGGCTGACGTTTCTGCCCGTTCGGCCGGCCGAACCCGGCGAGCCAGTTCACGTCCGACACCGGCGGGTGGTAGCTGCCGAACATCAGCAGGCGGTGCCGGTCGAGATCGTCGGCGGTGGTGGGGGTGCCGTGCCGGGCCAGGTAGTCCGGCGCGGCGCAGATCGGCAGCTGGATGTCGGCCAGGTGCCGCTGCACCAGGTCGGGCTGGCGCGGCGGGTGCATCCTGATCGCCACGTCGGCCTCGCGCATGCCCAGATCGAGGTCGCTATCCTCCAGGATCAGCGTGATCGAGATGTCGGGATGCATGTTCAGGAACCGCGGCAGACGCGGGCTGAGCCAGGCGGTGCCGAAACCGGTGGTGGTGGTGACCTTGAGCCGGCCGGCCGCCTTTTCCTTGCTTTCGGTGAGCAGCGCCTCGGTCATCGCCAGCTTGGCGAAGACCTCGCGCACCGTGCGGTTCATCTGCTCGCCCTGCTCGGTCAGGATCAGGCCGCGCGCATGACGGTGGAACAGCGGAACCTGCAGCGCCTCCTCGAGCGCCGAGATCTGCCGGCTGACCGCGGACTGGCTCAGATTGAGGACATCGCCGGCATGCGTGAAGCTGCCGGCCTCGGCGACGGCATGGAAGATGCGAAGCTTGTCCCAATCCATGCTCATGATGTCCGGCTCTCTGTCTGGAGGAATTTCAAGCCGCCACCGCCTTGGTGTCGCCTTGCGCGGGCTGGACCATCTCGGTCAGGTAGCGTTCCGCCTCCAGCGCGGCCATGCAGCCGGTGCCGGCCGCGGTCACGGCCTGGCGGAAGATCTTGTCCTGCACGTCGCCGGCGGCGAACACGCCGGGGACCGAGGTGCGGGTGGTGCCGGGCTCGGTCACCACATAGCCCTCCTCGTCGAGCGCGACCGAGCCGCGGAACACCGCGGTATTGGGGGTATGGCCGATCGCCACGAACACGCCGTCCACCGCGAGCGTGCTGCCCTCGCCGGTCCTGGCGTCGCGCAGCACCACGCCGCTCACCACCGGCGGCGTGCCGGTGTCGGTGATGTCCTCGACCGTCTTGTTCCAGAGCACCGAGACCTTGGGATGCGCGAACAGCCGCTGCTGCAGGATGCGTTCGGCGCGCAGCGTGTCGCGACGGTGGATCAGCGTCACATGGTCGGCATGGTGGGTCAGGTGCAGCGCCTCCTCGACCGCGGTGTTGCCGCCGCCGACCACCGCCACCCGCTTGCCGCGGTAGAAGAAGCCGTCGCAGGTCGCGCAGGCCGACACACCGGCGCCGTGCAGCCGGCTCTCCGACGGCAGGCCGAGCCAGCGCGCCTGGGCGCCGGTGGCGATCACCACGGTGCGGGCGAGGTAGATGTCGCCGGAATCGCCGACCAGCCGGAACGGCGTCCCGGCCGGGCGGGGCGAGAGATCGCATTCCATGATCAGGTCGGAGATGACGCGGGTGCCGACCGCCTCGGCCTGCGCCTGCATCTGCTCCATCAGCCACGGGCCCTGGACGGCCTGCGCGAAGCCGGGATAGTTCTCGACGTCGGTGGTGATCATCAACTGGCCGCCGGGCTGCAATCCCGCCACCAGGATCGGCGCCAGGCTGGCGCGCGCGGCATAGATCGCCGCCGTGTAACCGGCGGGACCGGCGCCGATCACGAGGAGGTCGGTGGTGTGGGTCTGTGTCATGGCTGCGAATCGTTTCTCAGAGCACGTTTGAGGATATGAGCCTGCTTCGCCGGGGCGCAAGCAAGATGGCGGCCAGCGCCCGGGCCGGCGGCTGCCGGCCGGGCTTCCAGACGCCGGCCCGCTGCCATACATAGGGCGCGCATGCAGATCGCAGACAAGATGGACGCGGATCTCGACGCGATCGACCGCCGGATCGTCGCCGAACTCCAGCGCGACGGCCGGATGACCAACGTGGAACTCGCCCGCCGCGCGGGCATTTCCGCGCCGCCCTGCCTGCGCCGGGTCCGCCGGCTGGAAGAGCTGGGCGTGCTGCGCGGCTATTACGGCGACAGCGACCCGCACCTGCTGGGCTGGACCATCGTCTTCTTCGCGCTGGTCGGGCTCGACAGCCAGAAGGAGGCGGTGCTGGTGCAGTTCGAGCGGGCGGTCGCCGAATGGCCGGAGGTGCGCGAGTGCCATATGATCCGCGGTGGCGGCGACTTTCTGCTGCGCCTGGTCGCCCGCGACACCGCGCACGAGAACAGCCTGACGCGCAGGCTCACCGAGCTGGCGCATGTGAGCCGGCTGCAGACCCTGCAGACCATCCGTACCAGCCGCGACCTCGCCGGCGTGCCGATCTGACCGGGCGGCCGTCGCGTTGCCCAGCCCTTCTGTCAGTGTCGTCGTGCCCTGCTACTGCGAACGGCCGAACGTGCGGCCGATGGTCGCCGCCCTGGAGGTGGCGCTGCGCGGCTACGCGTGGGAGGCGATCTTCGTCGATGACGACAGCCCGGACGGCACCGCCGCGGAAGTCCGGGCGCTCGGCGCGGACGATCCCAGGGTGCGCGGGCTCCGGCGGATCGGCCGGCGCGGCCTGTCGTCGGCGGTGATCGAAGGCGTGCTGGCGTCCTCGGCGACGCTGGTGGCGGTGATCGACGGCGACCTGCAGC
>CAZZZA010000072.1:0-14582 GCA_964658455.1 uncultured Lichenihabitans sp. | reverse complement strand
GCGACGCCACCGTGGTCACGCCGCCGGCATTGGCCGCTTCCGCCGCCTCGGCGATCGTCTCGCGGTATTCGTGCCCGGGCTCGCCGAGCGCCACCCGCATGTCCACCAGCCCGGGGCACAGCACCGCCCCCTGGCCGTCGATCACCGTGGCGCCCTCCGGCGCGTCCCCCGGCGCGTCTCCGGCCGGCTGGTCGATGCCGGCGATCAGCCCGTCGCGCACCAGCAGCCGGCCGGGACGGTCGACGCCGCCGGCCGGATCGATCAGCCGCACCCGGTCGAACAGGATCGCGGTCATCGGCGCGCCCTCATGCCAGCCGCGCATCCATCTGCGCCCGGGAGAGCCGGTCCAGCACCGCCATGCGCACCGCCACCCCCATCTCCACCTGTTCCTGGATCACGCTCTGCTTCGGATGATCCGCCACCTGGCTGTCGATCTCGACGCCGCGATTCATCGGTCCGGGATGCATCACCAGCGCGCCCGGCTTGGCCTTCGCCAGCCGGGTGGTGTCGAGACCGAAGAAGCGGAAATACTCCCTGGCGCTGGGCACCAGCCCGCCGCTCATGCGCTCGCGCTGCAGCCGCAGCATCATCACCACGTCCGCGTCGGCCACGCCCTGGTCCATATCGTGGAACACCGTGACCCCGAGCCGCTCGATCTCGGCCGGCATCAGCGTCGGCGGCCCGACCACCCTGACCTGGCTGCCCATCGCCGTCAGCAGGTGGATGTTCGAGCGCGCCACCCGCGAATGGGCGACGTCGCCGCAGATCGCCACCGTCAGCCCCTCCAGCCGGCCGCAATTGCGCCGGATCGTCAGCGCGTCGAGCAGCGCCTGGGTCGGATGCTCGTGGGTGCCGTCGCCGGCATTGATCACCGACGCCTCGACCTTCTGCGCCAGCAGCGCCGGCGCGCCGGACTGGCCATGCCGCACCACCAGCAGGTCGGTGCGCATCGCATTCAGGGTGGCGGCGGTGTCGAGCAGCGTCTCGCCCTTGTTCACCGAGGAGGTGCTGACCGACATGTTGATCACGTCGGCGCCGAGCCGCTTGCCGGCCAGCTCGAAACTGGTGCGGGTACGGGTGCTGTCCTCGAAGAACAGGTTGATCAGGGTGCGGCCGCGCAGCAGGTCGCGCTGGGTCTTGCGGCTGCGGTTGAGCAGCACGTAGCTCTCGGCGAGATCGAGGAACGGTTCGATCCTGCCGGGCTGCATGCCCTGCAGCCCCAGCAGATGGCGGGACGCGTCGGCGCCGGAGAACAACCCGCCGCGGCCGCGTGCCTCACTCACCGATCGCGGCCCCGATGCGTGCCATGGTCTCTTCCCGTCCCAGGGCGGCGACGGTGGCGTCGATCCCGGGACTCATGGTGCTGCCTGTGACCGCCGCGCGCAACGGTTGCGCCACCTGGCCCAGCTTGTGGCCCTCCTGTTCGGCGAAGCGGCGCAGCGCCGCGTCGATCGCCGGCGCGTCGAACGGCTCCACCGCCTGAAGCGCCTGCGCCAGCCCGCGCAGCAGCGCCCGCGCATCCGGCGTCAGCAGCGAGCTGGCCTTGGCGTCAAACGGCAGCGGCGCCCGACGCGCCAGGAACGCGCTGGCGTCGGCGAGATCGACCAAGGTGCGGGCGCGCTCCTTCAGGCCGGGCATCAGGTCGCGGATCCTCTGCCGGGCCACCTGGTCCAGCATCACCCCCTCGCGGCCGGACAGCCTGGCCAGCACGTCTTCGGTCAGCCGGTCGTCGTCGGCCTGGCGGAGCCATACCCCGTTCAGATGGGTCAGCTTGGTGTAGTCCATGCGGCTCGCGGAGCGCCCGACCCCGTCCAGGTCGAACAGCCTGATCTGCTCCTCGCGGGTCAGCACCTCTGCGTCGCCATGGCCCCAGCCCAGCCGCAGCAGGTAGTTGTTGAGCGCCTCCGGCAGGAAGCCCTGGTCGCGGAACTCGACCACGCTCTGCGCGCCGTGCCGCTTGCTCAGCTTGGCGCCGTCCGGCCCGTGGATCAGCGGCAGATGCGCGAAGGCCGGCCGCTCCCAGCCCATCGCGGCATAGATCTGCGACTGGCGGAAGGTGTTGGTCATGTGGTCGTCGCCGCGGATCACGTGGGTGATCGCCATGTCGTGGTCGTCGCACACCACCGCATGCAGGTAGGTCGGGCTGGAGTCGCCGCGCAGGATGACCATGTCGTCCATCTCGGCGTTGGCGACCCGGATCTCGCCCTGCACCAGGTCGTGCACCACCGTCTCGCCCTGCTGCGGCGCGCGCAGCCGCACCGTGTACGGCGCGCCGGGCGGCGCCTCGGACGGATCGCGGTCGCGCCACATGCCGTTGTAGCGCGGCGGCCGGCCTTCCGCCGTGGCCTGCTCGCGCATCGCCCGCAGCTCGTCGGCGGTGCAGTAGCAGCGATAGGCGTGGCCCGCCTCGAGCAGCGACAGCGCGACCGCCACATGACGCGCCTGCCGCGTGGACTGGTAGACCGGCGGCTCGTCCGGGTTCAGGCCCATCCAGTCGAGCCCGTCCAGGATCACGTCGACCGCATGCTGGGTCGAGCGCTCGCGATCGGTGTCCTCGATCCTGAGCAGGAACCGTCCGCCGTGATGGCGGGCGAACAGGTAGTTGAAGAGGGCGGCGCGGGCGTTGCCGATATGCAGCAACCCGGTCGGGCTCGGCGCGAAGCGGGTACGGACGGTCATGGCGTCCCTCTAGCACGCAGCGGCCGGCACCCGAACAGCGCCGATGCGGCGCTGGCCTCGGCCGCTGCCGTTTGCTAACGTTTTGTCAGTGATCGCGTCCCCCACCCCGCAGGCGCCGTTCCACCTGCCGGCCCTGCCGCGACGGCGGCGGTCCTGGCGCGTCGATGGCGCCGCGTCGGCCGCCCGTGCCTGGGGGCTGGCGTGCGACGCCATCGCCGCCGACCAGGACCGGCTGGTGCTCTGGCTGCCGCCGCTGATCGGCGCCGGGATCCTGGTCTATGTCGGGCTCTGGTCGGAGCCGCCGCTCTGGGCCGGCGGCGCGCCCTGCCTGGCGTCGCTGCTCGCCCTGCTCTGCGCGCGACGCAGCCGGCTCGCCCATGCGCTCGCCGCCGCCGCCCTGGCGGTGTCGCTCGGTTTCCTGGCCGCCCAGCTTTCCACCAGGCGCATGCCGCCGATGCCGGTGCTGCCGCGCAAGGCGGCGCTGGTCAGCGGCCAGGTCGGCGCGGTCGACCTGATGGCGGACGGGCGGCGGCGGCTGACCCTGTCGCGGGTCGGCATCGCGCTCGCCGTGCCGCCGCCGGACCAGGACGCCGCGCCGCCGGCGCCGACCGAGAGGATGCTGCGGATCAGGCTGCGCCCGGACGACGCCACGCGGCTGGTGCCGGGCGCCAGGGTCGCGGTCCGCGCGCTGCTGCGCGCGCCGGCGCCGCCGAGCTATCCTGGCGGGCGCGATCCGCAGCGCGACGCGTTCTTCGGCGACCTCGCCGGCTCCGGGCGGGCGCTGTCGGCGGTCGCGGTGCTGGCGCCGGCCGGCGCCGACGGGCCGGGGCCCTGGTTGCGACGGCTGCGCGAGCGCATCGCCGCCCGCATCCAGGCGGTGCTGCCCGGCCCGCGCGGCGCGGTGGCGGCGACGCTGCTGACCGGGCTGAGCAGCGCCATCCCGCAGAGCGATCGCGACGCGTTCGCCGCGTCCGGCCTGGCGCATCTGCTGGCCGTGGCCGGGCTGCATCTGGGGATCGTCATGGGGCTGTTCCTGACCCTGGTGCGGGCCGGCCTGGCCGCCTGGGAATGGGGGGCGCTGCGTCTGCCGTGCCGCCAGATCGCCGCCCTGGCGGCACTCGCCGCCGGCGCCGGCTACATGCTGCTCACCGGCCTGCACCTGCCCGGCCTGCGCGCCCTGGCGATGGCGGCGGTGGCGATGCTGGGCCTGGTGATCGGCCGCCGCGCGGTCTCGCTGCGGGCGCTGGGGTTCGCCGCGGCGGCGCTGCTACTGTGCAGCCCGGCGCTGATCCTGGAGGTGGGCTACCAGATGAGCTTCGCCGCGGTGCTGGCGCTGCTGGCCGGCTACGAGGCGGTCCGGCCGCTGACGGTGTCGCTGCACCGGCCGGGCTGGCGACCAAGGATCGCGCTGCACGTGTTCCAGCTGTTCTTCACCAGCCTGGTCGCCGGCGCCGCCTCGCTGCCCTACGCGGCGTTCCATTTCGGCCGGGTGCAGTTCTATTTCGTGCTCGCCAATCTGGTCGCGGTGCCGCTGACCGCGTTCTGGGTGCTGCCGCAGGGGATGCTGGCGCTGCTGGCGTTCCCGTTCCGGCTCGATGCGCCGTTCCTGCAGGCGATGGGCTGGGGGATCGACCTGATCCTCGATCTGGCCAGGCTGGTGGCCGGCTTTCCCGCCGCCAGCCTGGCGGTCCCCGCGCCGCCGGCCTGGGGCCTGCTGGTGGTCAGCGCAGGGCTGATCTGGCTGTGCCTTTGGCGGCGGCCCTGGCGCCTGCTGGCGGTGCTGCCGCTGGCGCTGGGCTGCGCCTCGCCCTGGCTGTCGGCGCCGCCGGACCTGCTGGTGTCCGGCGATGCCGGCCTGATCGCGATCCGCGAGCAGGGCCGCATGGTGGTGGCGAAAGGCGGCCGCGCCGATCCGATGACGCTCGAGGATTGGCGGCGCGCTTGGGCGCTGCCGGCCGGCGACGACGCGGCCGACGAGGCACCGGACGGGCTGCCGGACGCCGGCGCCACGGGCGACCTGGTCTGCAACCCGGCCGCCTGCCTGCTGACACGGCATGGCGAGACGGTGCTGCTGCTGCGGCCGCCGCCGGGGCGCGGTCGCGCCGGGGAGGTTGGCGACCCTCTTGGGAGCGGCCTGCTGCCCGGCGATTGCGACGGCGTGGCGCTGCTGGTCTCCCCGGCGCCGGCGCATGGCGCCTGTCCAGGGGTGCGCCGGATCGACCGCTTCACCGTCTGGCGCGAGGGCCCGCAGGCGGTCTGGCTCGAAACCGGCCGGATCAGGGTGTGGCGCGCGCTCGGCGATCGCGGCGCGCGGCCGTGGGTGCCCGAGGCGCCGGGCCATGAGCGGCCGACCCTGCCGCTCGCCACGGCGGAGTAGCGGCGGCCCCGGCCGGGCTCAGCCCGCCGGCTGCTCGCGCTTGTCGGGATAGCGGCACCAGGGCCGGCCGGCGCAGTGCCAGCATTCCGGCGCCCTGGCCTTGCAGACATAGCGCCCGTGCAGGATCAGCCAGTGGTGCGACGCCCGCAGCCGGTCCTTGGGGATCCGCGCCACCAGCCCGTCCTCGACCTGGCGCGGGGTCTTGCCCGGCGCCAGGCCGGTGCGGTTGCCGAGCCGGAAGATGTGGGTGTCGACCGCCATCGCGCTCTCGCCGAAGGCCACGTTCAGCACCACGTTGGCGGTCTTGCGCCCCACCCCCGGCAGCGCCTCGAGCGCGGCGCGGTCCGACGGCACGGTGCCGCCATGCAAAGCGATCAGGCGCGCCGACAGCGCCACCACGTTGCGGGCCTTGGCGCGCCAGAGGCCGATGGTGCGGATGTGCCGCGCCACGCCTTCCTCGCCCAGCGCGACCATCGCCGCCGGGTCGGGCGCCGCCGCGAACAGGCCGACGGTCGCCTTGTTGACCGAGACGTCGGTCGCCTGCGCCGACAGCACGACCGCGACCAGCAGCGTGTAGGGGTCGAGATAGGTGAGTTCGCTCTCCGGCGCCGGGTTGGCGCGCGCCAGCGCCTCGATGAAGGCGGCCACGTCGCGGCCCGTCATCTGTTTCGCAGGCGGTCGCGCCATCTCAGGATTCCCCATTATAACAATATTAACGATTTATTTGTATTTAATTGTTTCGAGGAGCGATGTATTTTGCAACCAAGTTAAATGTGAAGCGTTGAAAGCGGCCCGCCGGCCGAAGAAGGCCGTCATGAATCGTGCTGCCAGGGTCAAGCCGCCATCGAGGCGCGGCATCCATCGCCTGTCCGCCGCGTCGCGGCCGCGACAGGTCCGGCAAGCCCCGGTCCCGCGTGCTGCTCCCACCATCCTCGCCTGGTCGGTGCGCGGCCTGGCCATGGTCTGCCTCCTGGTCGCGTCGCGCAGCGTCCATGCCCTCGTCGCGGTTCCGGTGTCGGTGCTGGCGCTGGCGGGCTGCGCCGGCCTCTGGTCGCGCCGGACCGCCCGTCTGCGGCTGCGGCATCTTGTCTCCCGGGTATATGGCAGACGCCGCTCGGAACGGAAGCTGCTGGCGCGGCTGGCAGCGCTGTCGCACGCCCCGGAGGCCCGGTCCGGCTCGGACCGGCAGGCCCGGGTGGCGGCGCTGGTCGGCTTCCTAGCCCGCCAGGCCGGCTTCAGCGGGCGGACGGCCTCGCTGCTCGCCAGCGCCTCCACCCTGCACCGGATCGGCGACCTGTCCGCCGCCGCCGGCGGGCGCGAGCCGAACGACAAGACCGCGGCGTTGCGGGCCGCGTCCCTCGCCGGCCGGCTGCTCGCCGGCGATGGCTGGCTGCATGTCAGCGCGGCGGCGATGGCGCGGTGTCACCGCGAGCGCTGGGACGGGCAGGGCGTGCCGCTCGGCCTGTCCGGGAGCCAGCTCCCCTTCGTCGGCCGGCTGCTGCATGTCGCCCTGTTCCTGGAGGCGGCGATCGTCGAGCCGGTGCGCGACCATGCGGCGTTGCAAACGGTGCTGGACTGGCTGGCGGCGGAATCCGGGTGCTCGCTCGATCCGGTGCTGGTCAAGCTGACGCTGGGCAATCCCGACGGGCTGGCCCGGCTGCTCGCCAGGGCGCCGTTCGCCGCCGCCGCCGCCTTGCCGGCGCGCCTGGTGTCGCGGTGTCCGGTGACGCGGCGCGCGCTCACGCCGGCTTGACCGGCCCTGCATCGACGTCCGCGTCGCGCGCGGGCTAGAAGCACGGCCGATCGCCCGGAGACATCAGCCATGCAGCCCCAGTCCGCGCGCGCGTCGCGCAGCGGCCGCGCCGTGTTCATCGCCGTACTGGGGTTCCTGGTCGCGCACTGGCGCAAGCGCCCGGCGCTGGTGATCGTGGTTGCCGGCGGCATGATCCTGGCCACGCTGACCGACGTTGTCACGCCGATCCTGGCCGGCCGGCTGGTCGACGACGTCACCCGGCTGCCGCCCGGCCTGCTCGGCGCCGGCCGGGCGCGGCCGCCGCAGGCGCTGGCGGCGCTGCACGACGCGCTGCTGATGCTGGGCGGGCTGAGCCTGCTCGGGCTGGTCGCGGTGCTGGGCCGCAGGATTGCCTTCGTCGGCATCACCCGGCTCACGGTGCGGATCATGGCCGATATCGCCCGCACCGCGTTCGCCAGAGTGCAGCGCTTCTCCACCGACTGGCACGCCAACAATTTCGCCGGCTCCACGGTGCGCCGGCTGACGCGCGGCATGTGGGCGGTCGACCAGCTCGACGACACGCTGCTGCTGATGCTGCTGCCCGAACTGTGCGTGCTGCTCGGCACCACCCTGGTGCTGGCGCTGCGCTGGCCATTGATGGGGCTGCTGCTGGGGCTGGGCTCGATCGGCTTCGCGATGCTGTCGGTCGGCATGACCCTGTTCTACGTCGCGCCCTCCGCCCGGCTGGCCAACCGATGGGACACGCGGGTCGGCGCGGCGCTGGCCGATGCCGTGACCTGCAACGCGGTGGTCAAGACGTTCGGCGCCGAGCGGCGCGAGGAGGCGAGGCTCGACCGGGTGCTGCACCGCTGGTCGAAGCGCACCACCCGCACCTGGCTGCGCGGCACCGACAGCGGCAACCTGCAGAATCTGAGCCTGACCGCGCTGCGCCTGTCGCTGATCGGCGCGGTGCTGTGGCTGTGGTGGCACGGCCGCGCCGGGGCCGGCGACGTCGCCTACGTCCTGACCATGATGTTCCTGGTGCAGGGCTATCTGCGCGACATCGGCCAGCAGATCAGCATGGTGCAGCGCGCCGTCAACGAGATGGAAGAGCTGGTGGCGCTCTACGACCAGAAGCCCGGCGTGCAGGACCGTCCAGGCGCGGTGCCGATCCGCATCGGCGCCGGCGCGATCAGCTTCGAGCATGTCGGCTTCCGCTACGAGAGCCAGACCGCGCCGCTCTACCGCGACCTGCATCTGTCGATCCCGGCCGGCAGCCGGATCGGGCTGATCGGGCCGTCCGGTTCCGGCAAGACCACGCTGACCAAGCTGCTGCAGCGGCTGTATGACGTGACCGCCGGCCGGATCCTGATCGACGACCAGGACATCGCGCTGGCCACGCAGGAATCGCTGCGGGCGCAGATCGCGCTGGTGCCGCAGGAGCCGATGCTGTTCCACCGCTCGCTGGCGGAGAACATCGCCTATGCCCGGCCCGGCGCCAGCCTGGCGGAGATCGCGCGCGCGGCGCGGCTGGCCAACGCGTCGGGCTTCATCGACCGCCTGCCGAACGGCTACGCCACCCTGGTCGGCGAGCGCGGCGTGAAGCTGTCCGGCGGCGAGCGCCAGCGCATCGCCATCGCCCGCGCGTTCCTGGCCGATGCCCGCGTGGTGATCCTCGACGAGGCCACCTCGAGCCTGGATTCCGAATCCGAGGCGCTGGTGCAGGAGGCGATGCAGCGGCTGATGCAGGGCCGCACCGTGATCGTGATCGCCCATCGGCTGTCGACCGTGGTGTCGCTGGACCGCATCCTGGTGTTCGCGCAGGGCGAGCTGGTCGAGGACGGCCCGCATGCCGCTCTGCTCGCGCGCCCGAACGGTCTGTATCGGCGCCTGCACGACCGCCAGGCGCTGGGCCTGTCCACCGAGCCGGCGGACCGGGAGACGGTGTGAGGGAACGGGCGCGGCAGCCAGGCGAGCTTTCGTTGGGCTCTCTTGCTGGATCAGTCGATTAAGGATCGAGCCATTTCTTGCGCAAAATGAACCTTGCTCTTGTAGGTCTTTCGTTCCGTTGCACCGACCTCGGCAAATCCGAGGCGCTTCCAGAAACTTAGTGCTGCTTGGTTTCTCACCAGCACGTTGACAAATAGACGACGTGCGCCGTCTTCCGCTGCACACCTTTCGATCGCAGAGAAAAGCCTTTGACCATGCCCCTGACTGCGCATGGAAGGATCAATAAGCAATAAACCGATATACCAGTCGTCGATTTCCGGGTAACCGGTCAGCACGGCGCCCAATGCGAACAGCTTCGACTGCTGCCAGCATCCGACGATAAACTGATCATCGGATGTCTTGCTGGAAGGAACATCGCTGAAAAGGCTATCAGCGTCTGAGAGCGAGGCGTTTTGACCATCCTGTACCAGGAAATAGTCATCGCAGCGGCGATAGAGATCGTAGATGGCCAACGCGTCCGCAGGCGACAGAAGGGTCGCCCCGCCGAAGAGATGCGTCATATTCACGCGCGGGCCCGACATGTGCTTTTGCTCCTCACAGCGAAGCGGAAACGAAACTCAGAGAGCGGGTATCGCCCGTTCCATGTAGCGGACCCGATTGCCCTGTCGTGGCGAGCCGGAGCCGACCGCGGCGAAGCCGAGGGCCGCGTGGAACGCATCGGAGCCGGGATTGGGCGGTTCGGCGTTGATCTCGCAGACCACCCGATCGTGGCCGGCGTTGCGCGCGTGCGCGAACAGCGCCTCGTACAGCGCCCGCGCCAGGCCGCGGCCGCGACGGGCGGGGTCGACCACCACGCGATCGACATAGACGAACCGCCGGTAGCGATCCTTGAACCACAGGAAGTTCGGGCTGTCGTAGGCGGCGTCCTGGTCGAACGCGATCAGCAGCGCGTCGGCCTCGCCGATGCGCCATGCCGCGAAGGCGTGCTGCACCATCCACGCCAGTCGCCCGGCCTCGAGCGGCGACAGCTGCGCGGCATCGGCCTGGTTCAGCGCCAGCAATGCCGGCGGGACCACCGGCCCTGCCGGCAGGATGACCGGCAACCGGGCTACGCCGTCGCGGACCGGTCCAGCATGCGCCCGAGCGGGGCGCCGCCGAACAGGTGCACGTGCAGGTGCGGCACTTCCTGGCCGCCATCCTGGCCCATGTTCGACAACAGCCGGTAGCCGGGGGCTTCGAGCCCGAGCTGTGCCGCCACCCGGCCGATCGCCCGGATGAAGCCGGCGATCTCCGCCTCGCCGGCGCGCGCGGCGAAATCGGCGAACGACACGTAGGCGCCTTTCGGGATCACCAGCACATGCACCGGCGCCTGCGGCGCGATGTCGTGGAACGCCAGCGCGTGCGCGTCCTCGTACACGGTGCGGCAGGGGATCTCGCCGCGCAGGATCTTCGCGAATACGTTCTGCGCATCATACGCGCCAAGACCTGAAACCGGCATGTCCTACTCCCTGCTGCCCGATCCGCCACGCGCGGCCTTCTCGGCGATGCCGCTGGTGCCCTCGCGACGGCCGAGTTCCGCCCAGATCTCGCTGGGATGCAGGCCGGCATCGACCCACAACACGATCAGATGGTAAAGCACGTCGGCACTTTCGCCGATCAGCTTGGCGCTGTTGCCGGCGACCGCCTCGATCAGGCACTCGACCGCTTCCTCGCCGAATTTCTGCGCCACCTTCGCGGTGCCGCGCGACAGCAGCCGGGCCGAGTGGCTGATGTTCGGGTCGGCGTCGCGCCGTGCCGTCACCACGTCGAACAGCCGGTCCAGCACCGCGGCGTTGGCGCCGTCGAGCGTGGCGCTCTGCAGCGCGGTGCCGGACTGGCGTGCCTGGTTCTTGACGGTCTTCTTGGCCGTCACCTTCTTGGCGGCCGATTTGCGCGGCGTCGCGGCGGTGCGTTTCGGCAGTTTGGACATCAGACTGGATCCTGGCTGGAGGCAGGCGGCCGCACCGGCTGGCCGGCATCGCGCAGCGCCTGCTTGACCTGCGCCACCGTGAACTGGCCGAAATGGAACACGCTGGCGGCCAGCAGGCCCGACGCGCCGGCCTGCGCGCCCTCGACGAAATGCGCGAGCGTGCCGACGCCGCCGGACGCCACCACCGGCACCGTCACCGCGTCGCACACCGCCCGCAGCAGCGGCTGGTCGAAGCCGGTGCCGGTGCCGTCGCGATCCATGCTGGTCAGCAGGATCTCGCCAGCACCCCGTTCCGCCATCTCCCGGCACCAGGCGATCGCGTCGCGTCCGGTCGCGGTCCGCCCGCCATGGCTGAACACCTCCCAGCCGCCGCGACCGTCGGCCCGCGCATCGACCGCGACCACCACGCACTGGCTGCCGAACTTTAGCGCCGCCTCCGACACCAGCTCCGGTCGCGCCAGCGCCGACGAGTTCATGCTGCACTTGTCCGCCCCGGCCAGCAGCAGCCGGCGCATGTCGGCGGTGCTGCGTATGCCGCCGCCGACCGTCAGCGGCAGGAAGATGCGGGCGGCGGTGCGGCTGACCACGTCGAGGATGGTGTCGCGGTTCTCGTGGCTGGCGGTGATGTCGAGGAAGGTCAGCTCGTCCGCCCCCGCCGCGTCGTAGAGCGCCGCCTGCTCGACCGGGTCGCCGGCATCGCGCAGGCTGACGAAGTTGACGCCCTTGACCACCCGGCCATCCTTGACGTCCAGGCACGGGATCACGCGCAGCTTGAGCATCTCGGCGCCTCCCGTCAGGCCAGCGCCTGCAGCGCCAGACGCGGATCGATGCGTCCGTCATACAGCGCCCGGCCGACGATCACCCCCTCGATCCCGGGGAAATTCGCCGCGGCGAGCTTGAGTTCGTGCAGATGCTCGATCCGCCCGACGCCGCCGCTGGCCACCACGGGAGTGGAGAGCCTGGCGGACAGCGCGCAGGTCTGCTCGACATCGAGCCCGGTCAGCATGCCGTCGCGGGCGATCTCGGTGAACACGATCGCCGCCACGCCGAGATCCTCCATCCTGAGCGCCAGCTCGATCGCCGACAGATCCGAGACCTCCGCCCAGCCCTCGGTCGCCACCCGCCCGTCGCGGGCATCGATGCCGCAGACGATGCGCCCGGGAAAGGCGCGGCAGGCCTCGCTTACCAGAGCCGGGTTCTTCACCGCGGCGCTGCCCAGGATGACCCTGGTGACGCCCGCCGCGAGCCAGCGTTCGATGCCGGCCATGTCGCGCAGCCCGCCGCCGAGCTGCACCGGCACCGCGGCGTTGGCGATGATCGCCTCGATCGCATCTTCGTTCACCGAGTGGCCGGCGAACGCCCCGTTCAGATCCACCACATGCAGCCAGCGGCAGCCGGCCGCGCTCCAGGCGCGCGCCTGGGCGCCGGGATCGTCGGAATAGACCGTGGCGTCGTCCATCGCGCCGCGACGCAGACGCACGCAGGCGCCGTCCTTGAGGTCGATCGCCGGATACAAAGTGAGCGGGCGCGGCTGGGGCACGGTTCTCTCGATCTTCGCTCTGACGCCGCTGCGTGCGCCGGTTTTGCCGGGTGTCGGCTGCGGCCTGGTTTCCTGCAGCTTCTTGGTGAAGAAATAGCCGCCCACCACCGCGCCGCCGACCCGCGCGTAATGCGGATGCGTGCCCCAATGGGTATAGCCCAGCGCCTCGTAGAGCCGGATCGCCGCCGTCTGGCTCTCGCGCACGTCGAGATTGAGCACCTGGTAGCCCAGGTTGCGGGCGCATTCCTCGACCGCCTCGGTCATCATCCGCGCCAGCCCGTGGCCGCGCGCATACGGCGCCAGGTAGCAATGCATCAGCGTGGCGCTCATCGCCTGCGCCTCGTTGTTGCGCGGCGGCCGCAGCAGCTGGGTGGCGCCGACGATCATCCCGTCCAGCCGGCCGACGAACAAGGCCCGTTCCGGCACCAGCAGGATGCCGCGGAAATACTGCTCGAGCGTGCGGCGGCCGGGCGAGGTGATCCAGCCGAACCCGCCGCCATCAAGGATCGCCGCGTCGGTGGCCTCGCACAGCGCCTGCAGGTCGTCGTCGTCGAGCGCGCTGACCCGCTCCGCGACCAGTCGCGGCGGCGTCACGCGCCGGGATCCCAGCGCAGGAAGTTCTCCAGGATACGCAGCCCGACCCGCTGGCTCTTCTCGACATGGAACTGGGTGCCGGCCCGGTTGCCGCGCGCCACCAGCGCCGGGACCGCGCCGCCATAGTCGGTGCTGGCGACCAGCTCGTCCGGATCGTGGCCGGACAGCGCGTAGGAATGCACGAAGTAGCCATGGTCGCCGGCGGCGAGCCCGTGCATCAGCGGGTGCGCGCCGGGCGTGAACAGCAGCTCGTTCCAGCCCATCTGCGGCAGGCGCAGGCCGGGCGCGCGCATCGGCGCGATCTCGCCCTTGATCCAGCCGAACCCTGAGGTCCGCCCGTGCTCGAGGCCGCATTCGGCCATCAGCTGCATGCCGACGCAGATGCCCAGGAACGGCGTGCCCGACGCGGTGGCGGTCTCGATCGCCGCGCGCAGCCCGGGGGCGCTTTCGAGCCCGTGCGCGCAATCGGCGAACGCGCCCTGCCCGGGCAGCACGATCCGGTCGGCGCTAGCGACCACGCCCGGATCGGCGCTGACCACGACCCGGGCGTCGAGGCCGCCCTGCAGCGCCGCCTGTTCCAGCGCCCGCGCCGCCGAGGCGAGGTTGCCGCCCTGGTAATCGACCACCACCACCAGGCCGCCGGCGGCGTTGCCCCGGCTCAAGCCGGCCTGCCGATCGGCTCGGGCCGCTCATCGAGCAGGCGCAGCAGCGCCTGGGTGCGATCGCCGCCGACGACGATCGGCCCGGAGACGAACCCGGCCTGGCGCAGCTCCCAGCGCCGCCAGTCGGCGGCGAACAACGCCACCGTCAGGTGCAGCCCCGGCAGCAGCACCCAGGCCTGCGGCAGGTGGCGCGCGGCCAGCCCGATCAGGATCGTGGCCAGCCCGGCCAGCGCCGCGCACAGCCAGCTGCCGGGCCGCAGCAGCGCCAGCCAGCCCAGCAGCAACCCCAACCAGGAAAACCCGTCACGCACCAGCAACGGCAGCCGCCCGCTGGCGCCGGCCGGCGGGTAGTGGCTGGAATACAGCCTCACAGCGACCCCTTGGTCGAGGGGATGCGGCCCTGAGCGCGCGGGTCGGCCTCGGTGGCGGCGCGCAGCGCACGGGCCACCGCCTTGAAGCAGCCCTCGGCGATGTGATGGTCGTTGTGCCCGGTCCTGCGGATCACATGCAGCGAGAGCTGGGCGTTGGAGGAGAAGCCGCGGAAGAACTCCTCGAACAGCTCGGTATCCATCGTGCCGATCTTGTCGCGCGCGAACCGCACGTCCCAGACCAGGAACGAGCGTCCGGAGATATCGATCGCCGCCTCGACGAGCGCCTCGTCCATCGGCACCACCGCATGGCCGTAGCGCCGGATGCCGGCCTTGTCGCCGATCGCCCGGGCCAGCGCCTGGCCCAGCACGATGCCGACATCCTCGGTGGTGTGGTGGAAATCGACGTGCAGATCGCCGATCGCCTTGATCTCCAGGTCGAAGCAGGCATGACGCGACAACGCGGTCAGCATGTGGTCGAGGAAGCCGATCCCGGTCTCGATCGTCGACTGCCCGCTGCCGTCGAGATCGAGCGTCAGGCTGATATCGGTCTCGCCCGTCACGCGGTGGAGGGTGGCGCGTCTGCTCTGTTCCATGGGCGGCTTTTTACAGGATCGCCGGACGCTAGACCATCATCGGCGTGCGGTCAGCCCGAGGCGAAGCTCTGCACCAGGCTGCCGGCCACCAGGTGCCAGCCATCGACCAGCACGA
>CAZZZA010000071.1:0-14753 GCA_964658455.1 uncultured Lichenihabitans sp. | reverse complement strand
GCATGAAGCACTCCAAGCAGCTTCGCGAATACCGGCTGACCGACCACGGCATCGATCTCACCGACGTCTATGCCGGGGCCGACGGGGTGCTGACCGGCACCGCGCGCTCGATCCAGGAGGCGCGCGAGCGCCAGGAACAGCTCGCCCGTCAGCAGACCACCGAACGCCGGCGGCGCGAACTCGCCACCCGGCGGATCGCGTTCGACCGCAAGATGAGCGAGATGCGCGCCGCGATCGAGGCCGAGGAGGCGGAGATCGCGCTGCTGATCGAGCAGGACGAGCGGCGCGAGGCGGAGATCGACGCCGAGCGCTCACGCAGGACAAACGAGAGAGGATCGTGATGGCCGACACCGAGATCGAACAACCGGTGGATCAGCCAGACTCCGACCCGCGCGATGCCGCCGGCATCCCCGGCTTCTACAACCTGCGCCTCTACGTCGCCGGACAGACCCCGAAATCCCTGGCGGCGATCGCCAACCTGCAGAAGATCTGCGAGGAGCATCTGGCGGAGCGCTACACCGTCGAGGTCATCGATCTGCTGGTCAAGCCGCAGCTCGCGGCCGGCGACCAGATCGTGGCGCTGCCGACCCTTGTCCGCTACCTGCCGCCGCCGCTCAAGCGCATCATCGGCAACCTCTCCGACACGGAGAAGGTTCTGGTCGGACTCGATATCCGGCCCCAGGGACCTTCCGCCTAGTGTCGCAGACGCCGTCAGGATCGTCGGAGACCAGCCCAGCCGGCAACGATGCCGGCGCGGCGCTCGAAGCGCGTCTGCGCGACGCAGAGCGCACCCTGGAGGCGATCCGCAACGGCGACGTCGATGCGGTGGTGGTCGGCGGGCCGGGCGAGCAGCGCGTGTTCACCTTGGACAATGCCGACCGTCCCTACCGGGTGCTGATCGAGCAGATGCGCGAGGGCGCGGTCACGCTCGCGATCGACGGCACCATCCTGTATGCCAACGACCGCTTCGCCAGCATCGTCCAGCGCGAACGCGCCTGGCTGATCGGCCGCAATTTCCTCGATTTCTGCCGCGACGAGGACGGCGCCCAGTTCACCCAGATGCTGCAGCGATGCGACACCGTCGGCGGCAATGCCGAGCTGGTGCTGATACGCGCCGACGGCAACGAAGTCCCGGTCAACCTGTCGCTGATCGAACTCGCCGAGGAACCCGGCCTGCCGTCGATGATGTGCGGCGTCGTCACCGACCTCACGCTGCAGCGGCGACGCAGCCTGGAACTGGCTTCGGCCAACAAGCGGCTCGCCGAGGAGATCGTCGAGCGGCGGCGGATCGAGGACAGTCTGCAGCTCGCACTCGAGGCGGCCGGCATGGGCAGCTGGGCGATCGACCTGAAGGACGGGCGGACGGTCCGCTCGCACCGCCACGACCAGATCTTCGGCTATCCGGACGGGCTGCAGGACTGGTCGGTGGAGACGGCGCTCGAGCACTATGTCGCGGAGGATCGCCCGGCGGTCGCGGCGGCGCTGCGGGAAGCGCGCGCCGAAGGGTCGCTGTTCTTCGAGAAACGGATCCGGCGCGCCAACGACCAGCTGGTGCGCTGGGTCCAGGTCCAGGGCCGCACCTATTTCGAGGATGGCAGACCGGTCCGCATCGCCGGCGTGGTGTGCGACATCACCGACCGACGGCAGACCGAGGAGCAGCTGCGCCAGTCGCTGAAGATGGAGGCGGTCGGCCAGCTCACCGGCGGCCTGGCGCATGATTTCAACAACCTGCTGACCGGCATCACCGGCAGCCTGGAGCTGCTGCAGACCAGGGTGGCGCAGGGCCGGCTGGGCGAGGTCGATCGCTACGTCGCCGCGGCGCAGGGCGCCTCCAAGCGTGCCGCAGCCCTGACCCACCGGCTGCTGGCGTTCTCGCGCCGCCAGACGCTCGATCCGAAGCCGACCGATGCCAACCGGCTGGTGGCGGGCATGGAGGAGCTGATCCGGCGCACGCTGGGCCCGTCGATCCGCCTCGAGGTGATCGCCGCCGGTGCGCTGTGGAACACGCTGGTCGATCCGAACCAGCTCGAGAACGGCCTGCTGAACCTAGCGATCAACGCCCGCGACGCGATGCCCGATGGCGGCCAGCTCACCATCGAGACCGGCAATGTCTGGCTCGACGAGCGCTCGGCGCGGCAGCGCGACCTGCCGCGCGGCCAGTATGTCTCGGTCTCGGTCAGCGACACCGGCAGCGGCATGGAACCCGACGTGGTGGAACGCGCATTCGATCCGTTCTTCACCACCAAGCCGATCGGCATGGGCACCGGTCTCGGCCTGTCGATGATCTACGGCTTCGCGCGCCAGTCCGGCGGCCAGGTCAGGATCTATTCCGAGCCGGGCTTCGGCACCACCGTGCGCCTGTATCTGCCGCGCCATCGCGGCAACGAGACCAGCGATGCGGACGAGGAGGACCACGACACGCCGGCGACGCTGCGCGCGCAGGACGGCGAGACCGTGCTGGTGATCGACGACGAGCCGACGGTGCGGATGCTGGTGGCCGAGGTGCTGGGCGAGTTCGGCTATACCGCGATCGAGGCCGCAGACGGCGCCAGCGGCCTGCGCATCATCGAATCGACCCGGCGGATCGACCTGCTGATCACCGATGTCGGGCTGCCGGGCGGCCTGAACGGGCGCCAGGTGGCCGATGCCGCCCGGGCGCTGCGGCCCGACCTCAGGATCCTGTTCATCACCGGCTACGCCGAGAACGCGGTGCTCAGCCACGGCCATCTCGATGCCGGCATGCACGTGCTGACCAAGCCGTTCTCGATGGAAGTGCTGACCCGTCGCATCCGCGAGTCGATGCGCGGCTGACCGACGCGCTAGTCGTGGATGAAGGTCGCCTCGATCTCGGCGAAATCGATCCCGAATTTCGAGCCCCAGGCGCGGTTCATCATCACCTTCGGCGCCACCATCCACTGCCAGTCGTCGAAGGCCAGCGTGTGGTTCGATCCGCTCTTGCTCAGGTCGAAATCGTAGGTCTGGTGGAAGGCGTTGCCGGACACGACGCCGCTGGCGACCCCGATGATCTCCGGGGTCTGGCCGGTCCAGGTGCCGTCCGGGTTGCGGCGGTAGCGCCAGTCGCGATCCTGGGTCTTGCCGTCGGAGAACACGTAGTGCTCGTGCAGCCGCAACAGGCTGGTGCCGTCCCAGGTGCCGTTCTCGTCGGCGGTGAACTGGCGCACCACGTCGCCGCCGCGCGAGAACACGAAGCCGTAGCCGCGCGAATGGCCGCTATAGAAGCCGGCGACGTCGAACACCGGGGTCCGGTCGGCGAACGCGGTCACCGGCTGGCGCGCGCAGGCGCCCAGCATGGCGAGCCCGGCCAGGGCGAACAGAGACTGCGGACCAACGCGCGACATCTTCAAAGCCCCCGGCATATTGCGTTCTTACGCCGGGCGGCCGGTGGCGGATGCAGCCGGCATCGCCTGCGAGAGCGACCCGCCCAGCCGCAGCGGCTGCACCGACCGCGCCAGCCCGGTGCGGTCGTCGGTCTCCACCAGCAGCCCGCACAGCGTCGCCTCGCCATCGGCGGGCTGCAGCCGTTCGCCCGGCATCTTGCGCACGAACTTGGCGATCGCCGCCTCCTTGCCCATGCCGATCACGCTGTCGTAGTCGCCGCACATGCCGGCATCGGCCTGGAACGCGGTGCCGCCGGCCAGGATGCGATGGTCCGCGGTCGGCGTATGGGTGTGGGTGCCGACCACCAGCGACACCCGGCCGTCGAGATGGTGCGCGATCGCGACCTTCTCGCTGGTGGCCTCGGCATGGAAATCGAGCACGATCGCGGCCACGGTGACGCCCAGCCGATGCTTCGACAGCAGCTCGGCGACGGCGCGGAACGGATCGTCCAGCGCATCCATGAACAGCCGGCCCATCGCGTTGATCACCAGCGCCCGCCGCCCGTCCGCCAGGCTGACCAGGACGCTGCCCGCGCCCGGCGTGCCCGGCGGGAAATTCAGCGGCCGCACGATCCGCGGCGCCTGTCCGATATGGCCGATCAGTTCGCGACGGTCCCAGGCATGGTTGCCCAGCGTCAGCACGTCGCAGCCGGCCGCGAACAGGCTGTCGGCCATCGCCGGCGCCAGGCCGAAGCCGTGGCTGGCATTCTCGGCGTTGACCACCGCCAGATCGACCGACAGCGCCCGCCGCAACTCCGGCAGCCTGGCCTCGACCGCGTCGCGGCCGGAACGGCCGACCACGTCACCCAGAAACAAGATCCTCAAAAACCGCAGCCTTCCGCGCTCAATACGCGCGTCTCGGTGACGATCGCGTCGAGCCGCACGTCATAGGGTCCGACCGGCACCCGATCCAGCCTCTGCGAGTCGAAGCCGAACCCGATCCCCGGCACGCCCGGCAGCGCCGCCAGGGTCCGGTCGTAATAGCCGCCGCCATAGCCGAGCCTGGCCCGGGTCTCGTCCCAGGCCAGCAGCGGCACGAAAACGATGTCGGGCCGGGAGGGCGCGCCTTCGGGATGCCGGGTGCCGAACCGGCCCTCCAGCAGCCGCTCGCCGGGGGTCCAGCCGACGAAGTGCAGCGGCTGGCCGCGCGGCGTGGTCTGCGGGAGCAGCAGCCTGTGGCCGCGACGGTACAGCGCGGTCCAGGCCGGCACCAGGTCCGGCTCGCCCGGCAGCGGCCAGACCCCGGCCACCGCGGCGCCGGCCGGCAGGCGCAGGGACAGGATCCGCGCGATCAGGGCCGCGGTGTCGCCGCCGCCGCGATTGCCGCGCAGCAGCGCCCGCAACGCCTGCTTGGCGTCGTCGACGCCGGCTACCATGAAGGTGGGGGATGTGTGTGCGGAGCCACCATGGCCGTTGGACTGTCAGCCTCCCAGAACCCGCTAGTGCAGGTGGCAACCAGGTAACGCGACCACGGCCGCGACAGTGCCAGTCACCGAGAGAGTGCTTATCGGCTCAGGGGATGAATTGCCTGACGAACCGGGTAGCCCCGCAACTACCAACGTAGTCATGCCGTCGGGCCGCCGCAATGGCCGATGCGGCGCTTCAATCGCGCTCCAGCGCCATCGCGATCGCCTCGGCCTTTTCCGCCAGGCCGGCCACCAGACGTTCGCGCAGCAGGTTCTCCTCGCGCGCCGCCTCCCCCTCGGCCAGCGCGTCGGTGGTGCCGGACGGCAGTTTCTCTGCGGCGAGATCGTGCAGTTCGTCGGCCATCAGCAGCGCCGCCAGCGCCAGCAGCCGCGCCTCGCCGCTCTGGCCGCCGATCGACTTGATGCGCTCGATGCGGCGCTCGACCTGGCTCGCCATCGCCTGCAGATGCGGCTCCTGGCCGTCCTCGCACCCGACCGCGTAGGCGTAACCGTTGATCCGCACCGTGACCTGCGCCATCCGGATCAATCCTCCGCCATAGGGTCGCCGGTCTCGGCCAGTTCGGCGCGCACCATGGCGATCAGCCCGTCGAGCCGGTCCGCCAGCGCGTTGAGTTCGGCGAGCCGTTCCGCCTCGCGCTCGGCGATCCGCTCGGCCGCGGCGTCGGCGGCCTGCGCCGCGGCCTCGCGCCGCAGCTGGTCCTCCGCCAGCAGCAGCCGGTCGGCCTCGTGCTGGGCGGCCTGGGCGTCCAGTTCGGCCACGCGCAGCGCGTCCTGCCGGCGCGCGGCGGCGGCCGCGATCCGCGCCAGCGCTGCATCCAGCCGTGCGACCGCGCCGTCTGTCGCCGCGCCGGTCTGGCCGCCGGCGCCGAACCGGCCCTGCCAATGCTCGTGTTCCGCCACGCGCCCTCGCTCACATCCGACTTGAACTGTTCGCCCGCAACGGCTTGAACGTCAAGCATGGAGCAACCGGAACGCGCCGGCTTCGATACGCTGCCGCCGATGGTCGTGGCGCATGACCGCGACCAGCTGCGGCTGGCGGTGGCCACGGCGCGGCATCTGCGCATCGCGGCGCTGGGGCTGCTGTCGGCGCCGTTCGCAGCCTGTTTCCTCGGTGCGCCCTGGTGGCGGGCGCTGGTCGCCGACGCCCCCGCAAGCCCGGACCTCACGCTGCTCGACTGGCTCGATTGCGGCGATGCCGCCGGACGGGCGCTGGAGGCGCTCCGGCTGGGCCAGACGCGCCTGCTGCTGGCGCGGTCCTGCCCGCAGTTCCAGGCGGTGGCGGAGCGCGCCGCCCTGGCCGGCGGCTCGGTCCTGCCGGACCGCCCGGCGGCGCTCGATCTCGCCGACCGCCAGGCCGCACGCGACCTGGCCGCCTGGCTCGCCCCAGGGAGCCCGTGACCGGGTGACATGACCGGGCGGCTCGGCTAAGTCCGGCACACGGCATCCCCGTCCGCAGAGCCGATCATGACCCCGAAATGCCGTCTCTATCTGGTTACGCCGCCCGCGCTGGCGCCGGCGCAATTCGCCGATTCGCTCGCGGCCTGCCTCGATGCCGGCGATGTCGGGGCGGTGCAGTTGCGGCTCAAGCAGGTCGGCGACGACGAGATCCTGCGCGCCGTCGATCGGCTGCGGCCGGTCGCGCATGCGCGCGACGTCGCCTTCATCCTCAACGACCGGCCGGATCTCGCGGTCCGGTCCGGCTGCGACGGCGCCCATGTCGGCGCCGACGACATGGAGGTGGCGAAGGCCCGCGCCACGCTCGGCGATCTGCAGCTCGGCGTGTCCTCCTACGACAGCCGGGACGCTGCGATGGTCGCGGGAGAAAATGGTGCGGATTACGTGGCTTACGGGGCTTTCTTCCCATCGCCCAGCAAGGAGACCAGCGTGCGCGCGGACCCGGATCTGCTGCGCTGGTGGTCGGAGATGATGGAATTGCCGGTGGTGGCAATCGGCGGCATCACCGCCGCCAACTGCGGCCCGCTGGTCGCGGCCGGCGCCGATTTCCTGGCGGTGATCAGCGCCGTCTGGGACCACCCGGACGGGCCGGCCGCCGGCATCCGGGCGATGAACGCGGCGATCGCCGCCAGCTGCTGAGCTAGCGCGCGGTGGGCAGCGGGTTCAGCATCGCCTGCGTCACGTAGAGCCGCCCGTTGGCTTGCGGCATGTTCGACATCCAGATCCGGTTGCTGCGGCCGGACGGATCGGACAGCACGAGCTGGTTGGTGGCCGGCTCCAGCGACACCGTCAGCACATCGCCGTAAAGCGTCCGCAGCCCGACCGGGCCGCGCGCCCGGGCCAGCATGCCGCGCAGCACCGGGTCGGAATAGGCGCCCGGCACGATCGTGTAGCCGAGCGTGCGACGCAGCGACGGCAGCATCGCCTGGTCCAGCAGGTGGCCGTTCTGCAGCGTCTGCGCCTGCTCCATGGCCGGATTCGGGATCGCGAACACCGTGAACGGGCCGGGCCGCTGCAGCTGCACCAGCAGGCCGGTGCGGTCGAGCGCGGTGGTGTAGTCGGCCAGCACCAGCGAGCTGCGCAGGCTCTCGTCGATCGGACGGTCCCGGAACAGCGCGGTATCGCCGAACACCAGCGCGTCGCTGCTGTTGCGGACGAACAGCGGATCCTGCCGCGCCTGGCTCTCGCAGCCGGACAGCGCCAGCCCGGTGGCAAGCAGGCCGGCCAGCGCTGCGAGTCGCGGCAGGGCGGCGGTCACGGTGGCTGGTCGGTCACGACGCGTCATCTGCTGCCCTTCATCGCCGGTGTCCGCGCCGCGCGGCGGCCGGACCTGCCGGTCTGGTTATCGGCTGGACGGGCGGCAGGCAAGACGCGCCGCCGGCTCAGCAGCCGTTGCCACGGATGGTCCAGGCCGCGACCCGGCCGGAATCGACCTCGAACGTGGTGGCGCAGCTGAACTGCGAATAGGTCGGCGGGAAGCCGCCATCGAAGCCGAACGGCCCGCCGAAGCCGCCGAAACCGAAGCCGCCGCCGCCCCAGCCCCAGCCGGGACCGATGCTGCCGGGCGTCACGCTGGTCTCGTTGTCGATATAGGCGAGGAAGGTGTGGCCGCTGGTGGTGAAGGTGCGGGTCGGCACCCCGTAGCTGCGGATCAGGTCGGTTTCCGACCGGCCGATCATCGAATCCAGCAGCTTGCGCTGCGCCGGACTGGGCACCTCGCAGGAAGCCAGACCCAGCAACGGCAGCGCGAACAGGACGGGGAGCAGTTTTCTCATGGTCATCGGCCTTACAACAGCAGGAGGGTCGTGCGATTCTGCCGGGATAACGTCCCGAAGCCGGTTCGGGATGTCGAGCAGCGAAACGTTACGATAAATTTGCCTGCCGGCGTCGAGGCCGGCGCCGCATTAACCGAATCCTCATATCGCCATGGTCTCCTGCCGCTCGGCAATTCGAGGGCAGAGTCCATGCTGGATCTGGGGCAGAATATAAGCGCCGCCGTGGCGTTCACCCGTTTCGGGCTCGGCGCACGGCCGGACGACACCATGCCGGCCGATCCGGCGAGCTGGGCCACGCATCAGCTCACCGCCCCCGACCCGAACCAGGTCGCCGGCGGCAAGAGCACGGCCGCGGCGCTGGGGATGGTCGCCACCCTCTATCAGGCCGATTCCAGCCAGCCGGCCTGGGTCGATGCCGTGAACGCGATCTACGCGCTGTTCGTGGCCGACATCCAGGCGCTGTTCACCGGCGCGGTGGCGACGCGGGCGCCGTTCCGCGAGCGGATGGTGCTGTTCTGGAACAACCACCTGGCGCTGATGGCGGACCGGATCGAGGTCATGGCCACCGCCGGGGCCTACCTGCGCGAGGCGATCCGGCCCAACGCGACCGGCTCGTACGCCAGCCTGCTGATCGCCGCGATCACCCACCCGGCGATGATCTATTCGCTCGACAACGACGAATCGGTCGGTCCGGCCAGCCCGCTGGCCAAGGCCTGGGCGCAGACCGGGCGCACGCCGCTCAACATCAACGAGAACCTGGCCCGGGAGACCCTCGAACTCTACACGCTGGGCGCCGAGGGCGGCTACACGCAGGCCGACGTGATCGCCCTGGCCATGCTGCTCGCCGGCCTGAAGGTGCGCATCGTCGGCGGCACGCCCGGCACCTACTACGACACCAGCCAGGCGCAGCCGGGCAGCCAGATGCTGCTCGGCAGGAGCTATCCCGCGACCATGGCCGGCCTGCTCGCCGCCCTCACCATGCTGGCCACGCATCCATCGACCTGCCGCCATCTCGCCACCAAGCTGGTGACGCACATGACCAGCGACACGCCGGCCGCGTCCGACGTCGCCGCGATCACCAGCGTCCTGTCAGCCAGCAACGTCAATCTCGGCCTCGCCAGCGCCGCCCTGGTCGGATTGAAAGCGGCCTGGATACCCGGCACCAAGCTGCGCGCGCCGGCCGATCTGGCGATCGCCAGCCTGCGCGCGGTGGGCTCGGCGGCGGCGGACCTCCCCAACATGTTCGTGGCGCTCGGCACCCTGGGCGGCCTGCCGTGGCGCTCGGTGTTCCCGGATGGCTGGCCGGACCTGGCGGCGCAATGGGTGGGGCCGCAGCAGACCCTGCTGCGGCTGGGCCTGACCCAATGGGTGGCGGTCTGGACCGCCTACCGCGCGCAACACCCGTCCACCGACGCCGTCGCGGCGTGCGCACTCGGACCGCTGCTCGGCGCGGGATCCAGGAGCGCCGTGGCGGCCACGAACCAGGCCGAACAGCTGATGGTGCTGTTCGGCACACCGGAGTTCCAGAGGCGATGAGCAGCTATCACCATGGCGCCGACCGCGCCCACCCCTGCTGCCCCGGCGGCCACATGGTCACGCGGCGCGGCGCGCTGATGGGGCTGACCGCGGCCCTGACGCTGGGCCGCAGTTCGCTCGCGTTCGGCGCCGCGGCGACGCCGGCGCGGCTGGTGGTGATCAATGTCAAAGGCGGGCTCGACGGGTTGTCGCTGGCCGCGCCCTATGGCGATCCCTACCTCGCGAAACTGCGCGGCGCGCTGTTGCCCGGCGCGGTCGGCACGCCCGGCGGGCTGCTCGATCTGGGCGGGTATTTCGGCCTGGCGCCGCAGATGCCCAACCTGCATGCGATGTATGCCACCGGCGACGCGCTGCTGGTCCAGGCCGTCGGCAATTTCGCCGCCACCCGCAGCCATTTCGAGGGACAGGACTATCTGCAGAGCGGCACCGCCGCCCTGCTGACCAGCGGCTGGCTCAACCGGGCCGCCGGGCTCGTCGGCACCGCCAGCGGCACGCTGGAAACCGGGATCGCGATCGGCGCCACCACGCCGCTGCTGCTGCAGGGCAGCGCGCCGACGGCGGGATGGTCGCCCGACCCCGGACCGTCGCTCTCCGCTTCGGTGGTGACCGGCCTGCTGGCCGCCAACGCGGCCGACCCGCTGCTCGGTCCCGCGCTGCGCACCGCCTTTTCCGACCGGGCGCAGCTCGCCGCGATCCGCGCCGGCTGGCCCGACGCGCCCGCCGGCGCGCCGTCGCTCGCGGTGCTGGCGCGCAATGCCGGGGAGTTCCTGGCGGCGGCGAACGGGCCCAGGATCGCCGCCATCGAGACCAACAGCTACGATACCCATGCCGACCAGGTGAGCCGGCTCGCCCTCGGCCTGTCCGACCTCGATCAGGCACTGGCGGCGCTGCGTCTCACCATGCAGTCGGTGTGGTCACGCACGGTGATCGTGACCATCACCGAGTTCGGCCGCACCGCGGCGGTCAACGGCAGCAACGGCACCGACCACGGTACCGGCTTTGCGATGATCCTGGCCGGCGGCGCGGTCTCCGGCGGCAAGGTGCTCGGCACTTGGCCGGGCCTGGCGCCCTCCAAGCTCTACCAGGGCCGCGATGTCGCGCCGACCACCGACATCCGCGCGGTGCTGAACGGCGTGCTCGGCGGGCATCTCGGCCTGTCCGCCGCCGCGCTGGCCCAGGTGCTGCCGAACGCGCCCAGCGCCAGCCCGATGTCGGGGCTGATCCGGTAGCGCCGTCACCACTGCACCATGGCGATGCGCGGCGCCCCGGTCGCCAGCATCACCAGCCGGTCGAATCCCAGCGCGATCCCGGCGCAGGGCGGCAGGTCGGGCAGCGCCGCCAGCAGCGCCTCGTCCAACGGCCAGTCCTGCGACGGATCGATCGCCAGCCGTCGCGCCCGGTCGGCAACGAACCGGGCGCGCTGCTCGACGGGGTCGGTCAGCTCGACGAACGCATTGGCCAGTTCCAGGCCGCACACATACAGCTCGAACCGCTCCGCCACGCGGAGATCGGTGGGATCGCGCCGCGCCAGGGCCGCCTGCGAGGCGGGCCAGTGGGTGAGGAAGGTCGGGCGGATGCGCCCGATCGCCGGCTCCACCCGCTCCAGCAGCAGGCGGAAGAACAGATCCTCCCAGCCCTCCCCCGGCCGCAGCGTGGCGCGCGCCTGCGCCGCCAGCGCCGGCGCATCGTCCGCGGTGCCGAGCAGGTCGGCGCCGACGTGACGCGCGAACGCATCCGCCATCGTCAGCCGCTCGAACGGGCCGTCGATGCTGACGCTGTCGCCGCCCCTGTCGATCACCGGCGGCAGCAGCCGGCGCACCAGCGTCTCGGTTTCCTCCATCAAGGCGTCGAGATCGGCCCGCGGGCGATACCATTCCAGCATGGTGAATTCCGGCGCGTGCAGCGCGTCCTGCTCGCCGTTGCGCCACACCCGGGCAAGCTGGAACAGCGGCAGGCCGGTCGCCGCCACGCCGCGTTTCATCGCGAACTCGGGGCTGGTGTGCAGATACATCACCTGCCGGCCGCCATCCGGCCGCTGCAGCTCCGAGGCGAACGGCCGCAGATGCACCTCCTCGCCGGGCACCAGCACCAGATAGGGTGTCTCGGCCTCCAGATAGCCGCGCTCGGCGAAGAAGGCGCGGACGCCCTGGGTCAGCAGCGCCCGGCGCCGCAACAGCGGCAGCCGGTCGGCCAGCGACGGCGTCCCTCCAGCCCGATCCTGCATCGCACCCTCCCGGCACACCCTGGTTGCCCCATCGCACCCGCTGGCAGTACAGCCGGCCGATGAACGCGCCAATCCGCAGCACAGACGCGCTGATCGCCGCCGGTCTCGCCGCGCCGGAAGACCTGGCCGCGCTCGACCGGGTCGCGGCGCGCTATGCGATGCTGATCCCGCCGGCCTTCGGCGCGCTGATCGGCGATGCCGACGATCCGATCGGACGGCAGACGATCCCGCATCGGTCGGAGACCACGATTGCGCCGCACGAGCTGGCCGACCCGGTCGGCGACGACGCGCACGCGCCGGTGCCCGGCATCGTGCACCGCTACGCCGACCGCGCCCTGCTCAAGCCGCTGCTGATCTGCCCGGTCTATTGCCGCTTCTGTTTCCGCCGCGAGCATGTCGGACCGGATGGCGGCCTGCTCGACGACGCGGCCCTCGACCGCGCCCTGGGCTGGCTCGCCGCGAATCCGGCGATCACCGAGGTGATCCTGACCGGCGGCGATCCGCTGCTGCTCTCGCCGCGCAGGATGGCGCGCATCGTCAGCGCCCTGGACGCCATGCCGCACGTCACCACGATTCGCCTGCATACCAGGGTGCCGACCGCCGATCCGGACCGCATCACCGCGGCGCTGGCGGACGCGCTCGACACCGGCAAGGCGATGTGGGTGGTGCTGCACGCCAACCACGCCAGCGAACTCACCGCGGCGGCGTGCGCGGCGGTCCGGCGTCTGCAGGCGCGCGCCATTCCGGTGCTCGGCCAGTCGGTGCTGCTGCGCGGCGTCAACGACAGCGCGGCGGCGCTGGAGGCGCTGTTCCGCGCCATGGTGCAGGCGCGGATCAAGCCGTACTACCTGCACCAGCTCGATCCGGCCCCCGGTACTGCGCGCTTTCACGTCCCGATCGACGAAGGCCGCGCCCTGCTGGCGGCGCTGCGCGGCCGTGTCACCGGCCTCGCCTGGCCGACCTACGTGCTCGACATCCCCGGCGGCCACGGCAAGGTGCCGATCGGGCCGGACTATCTCGACCCGGCGCACGGGCTGGTGCGCGACCCGCGCGGCCGGAGCCACGTTCTTGCGGCGGGAGCGACATTGGCGCTAGAAGCCCGCTCTTCTCCACCAGCAGGGCTCGACGATGAAGCAGCAGGCCAACCTGATCCGCGCCGGGCAGGTGATCGAGCATGACGGTCGCCGCTGGACCGTGCTCAAGCAGCAGATCATCACCCCGGGTAAGGGCGGCGCCTTCATCCAGGTCGAGATGCGCGACCTCAAGACCGGCAACAAGACCAACGAGCGCTGGCGCACCGCCGACACCGTCGAGCGGCTGATGACCGAGGACAAGGAGTTCACCTACTCCTACACCGACGGCACCAACCTGGTGCTGATGGATCCCGAGACCTTCGAGCAGGCGATGATCCCGGCCGACATCCTCGGCGACGGGGTGGCGTTCCTGCAGGACAACATGACGGTCAACGTCAAGCTGGTCGAAGGCGACCCGGTGGCGATGGAGCTGCCGCCGCATGTCACGCTCGAGATCGTCGAGGCCGATCCGGTGGTGAAGGGGCAGACCGCGTCCTCCTCCTACAAGCCGGCCAAGCTGTCGAACGGCGTCAAGACGATGGTGCCGCCCTTCATCGAGGCCGGCGAGCGGATCGTGGTGCGGACCGACGACTCCTCCTACGTCGAGCGCGCCAAGGGGTGACCCGCCGGGGCAGCCGCCCCTGGACCTCGTTTGCTGATCCCATTTGCTGAAGGGCGACCCATGGCGACGCGGCTTTCTCCGGTGATGACGGTCATGCAGAACGCCGCGCAGAAGGCGGCGCGCCGGCTGCTGCGCGATTTCAACGAGGTCGAGCAGCTCCAGGTCAGCATCAAGGGACCGGGCGATTTCGTCTCCCAGGCCGACATGCGCGCCGAGGCCACGATCCGCGAGGAGCTGGGCCGCGCACGGCCCGGCTACGCCTTCCTGATGGAGGAAAGCGGCGCGTCTGGCTCTGACAACTGGGCCTGGCGCTGGGTGGTCGATCCGCTCGACGGCACCACCAACTTCCTGCACGGCATCCCGCACTGGGCGATCAGCATCGGCCTGCAGAAACGCCTGCCCGACGGCAGCGCCGAACTCGCAGCCGCCGTGGTCTACAATCCGGCCGGCAACGAGATGTTCTGGGCCGAGAAGGGCGTCGGCGCCTACATGAACGAGCGCCGCCTGCGCGTGTCGGCCCGGCGCGACATGCTCGACTGCCTGTTCGCCACCGGCATCCCGTTCGCCGCCACCAGCGACCAGCGCAAGCTGCCGTTCGCCCGCACCCTGGGCGCGATGATGCCCCAGGTCGCCGGCATCAGGCGCTTCGGCGCCGCGGCGCTCGATCTGTGCTGGACCGCCGCCGGACGCTATGACGGGTTCTGGGAACTCGGCCTGAAGCCGTGGGACTGCGCCGCCGGGATCCTGCTGGTGCGCGAGGCCGGCGGCTTCGTGACCGATCCACACAATGTCGAATCGCAGGCGATGGAGGCCGAGTGCCACGTGATCGCCGGCAACGCCCACATGCAGGCGCGCCTGCGCGAGCTGGTGCTGGCCGGCATCTCGCCGAGCGCCGCCGCGGCGGCGCCGGTCCCGTCCCCGACCTGAGCCAAGGTTGACGGTACGCGCGGCTCCTTTACGGTCCCGCGCGATGTTGATCCCGATTTTCCGCACCGCCATCCTGGCGACCGCGCGCCGTGCAGCCCTGCTGGCCGCATCGGCCCTTCTGGCGGGCGCCACCGGCGCCGCCGCCCAGACCACCACCTCGCAGCGCGCGCTCGATGCGCTGGGTCCCGGCACCCGGGCGGCGCAGAAGCCGGCGGCGGCGAGCCATCGCGCCGCCCACGCCAGGCCGCACGCCGCATCCGACGCGACGGCGTCCAGGCCCGCCGCCAGGCACCAGCCCGCCGGTCATGCCGCCGCC
>CAZZZA010000070.1:0-15033 GCA_964658455.1 uncultured Lichenihabitans sp. | reverse complement strand
CGATCAGCAGCCCGCACAGGGCGGTCAGCAGCAGCATCACCTTCTTCGGCGCCAGGGTCTGGGTGGCGGCCAGCGCCGCCTGCGCCTCGGCGCGCGCCTGCCGGGTCAGATGCAGCTCCGAGCGCAGCGCCTCGACATTGGCATTGGCGCCGCGCAGCTCGATGGTGAGCGAGCTTTTCTCGGCGTTGAGCTGGGAGATCATGGTCCTGGCGGCCTGGATCTCCACCGCGGCGGCGCTGCCGGCGCGCGGCGCGCGCGGCTTCGGCGCTGCAGGCTTCGGCGGGTTGACGGCGATCGAGACGAACAGGTTCTTGAGCGCGCCGGCGGTGACGTTGTTGGCGCGCGCACGCGCCCTGGCGCGGTCCAGCGCGCTCGCCGCCTGGCCGGGCTGGTCGTCGAGCACCAGCGCCAGGATGTCGGAGAGCGTCTTCAGCTCCTTGGGATCGATCTGCTCCCTCATCGCGGCGATCGCGCCCCGGAATGGTCCCTGGGGGCGGCGGCGCGGGCCAGCCGGTCGGCGATCGCCAGCCCCAGCCCATGGCGCGGGATCGGCATCGCCGCGATGCCGGACAGGCCGAGCCGCCTGCCGTCCTGGTCCAGCACCCGCAGGCCGGCAAACAGGCGGGACGCGGCCTCGCCGAGGTCGCGCCGGTCGCTCAGCCGCCAGACCAGACCGGCGCCGTCGAGCGGCGGACCGAACGCCAGCAGCGCCTCGCCGGGCCGCACCGCGCCGGCCTCGAGGCGCAGCGGCAGCACCGGCGCGTAGTGCGAGGCGAGCTGGCCCGGCGACGAGAGCCCGGCCGACGCGCTCGGGCTCGACACCGGCGCGGCCGCGACCGGGCCGATCTCCGCCTCGAGCTGCTCCAGGGTGATGCCGCCCGGGCGCAGCAGGCGCGGCGCGTCGCCGGACAGATCGAGGATGGTGCTCTCCAGCCCGACCCGGCACGGGCCGCAATCCAGCACCGCGTCGATCCTGCCGCCGAGCCCGGCCAGCACATGGGCGGCGGTGCTGGGGCTGACCCGGCCGGACGGGTTGGCGGACGGGGCGGCGATCGGACGGCCCACCGCCCGCAGCAGCGCTTGGGCGGCCGGCGTCTCCGGCACCCGCACCCCCAGCGTGTCCAGCCCGGCGGCGGCCAGGGCGCAGACCGTGCCGTGCGGATGGCGCGGCAGCACCAGGGTCAGCGGGCCGGGCCAGAAGCGCGCCGCCAGCCGTTCGGCGTGCCGGTTCGCCCGCACCTGGGCGAACGCCGCCTCCGCCCCGTCGGCGTGCGCGATCAGCGGGTTGCCGGCTGGCCGGTGCTTGGCGGCATAGATCGCGGCGACCGCCTCGGGATTGGTGGCGTCGGCGCCCAGCCCGTAGACGGTCTCGGTGCCGAACGCGACCAGGCCGCCGGCGCGCAGCAGCCCGGCGGAGCGCTCGATCCCGGCCGGGCCGTCATCGAGCAGTTCGGTGATGATCGTGCCGCTGTCTGGCGGCATCTGGTCGTGCATCTGAGCAGTCTAGCACCGAGCCGATCGAGTCGGCGCGTCCCGTTACGATCGCGCGTCGAACGACGCGCCGCCATGGCGTCCGCGACACACGAAATGCGGGTTGCGGAACCCGGGCTTTCCATAGGCGAGCGGGCTGCCGTCGAACAGGGTCACGCTGCCGCCGGCCGCCTCGACCACCGCCTGCGGCGCCGCCGTGTCCCACTCCATGGTGGTGCCGAGGCGCGGATACAGGTCGGCCGCGCCCTCTGCGACGCGGACGAACTTGGCCGCGGAGCCGATATTGCCGAGAGTGGCGATGCGCTGGCCGCCCAGATAGGCCGCCAGCGCCGGATCGTCGGCATAGTGCCGCGAGGCCAGCACCGTCAGGCCGGCCTCCGGCGCCGCGCGGGCGGCGATCGCGCGGGTGCCGGCGGCGTCGGTGACGGTGGCAAGGCCCGGCGCCCCGGCCGGGTTCCAGGCGAGATAGAGGCTGCCCTGCGCCGGCAGCCCGACCGCGCCGAGAACGCAGCGTCCGTCGCGGACGAGGCCGATATTGACGGTGAAATGTTCCGAGCCGGCGGCGAACTCGCGGGTGCCGTCCAGCGGATCGACCAGCCAGAAGCAGGGGCCGGGGGCGATCGCGATCCCGGCCGCGACCTCCTCCTCGGCGATCACCGGGATCGCGCACGCGGCGCGCAGGCCGGCCAGGATCAGCGTCTCCGCGGCGTGGTCGGCCTCGGTGACCGGCGAGCTGTCGGCCTTGGTCAGGGTCTCGAACCCGCGGGCGCGGATCGCCATGATCGCGGCGCCGGCGGCGGTGGCGAGGCGCCCGGCCAGTGCCAGCAGGTCTTTATCGCCGGCAACGGCGCGTTGGTCGGCAACTTCGGCGGCACGATCGGTCATGGCCATGCAGTAGGCGAAGCGCCCCGGGTTGCAAAGATGGCGGTCTTGCGGCGGCAGGGCGCTCGGCCGATAACCGGCATAGCCGCGAACTGTCACATTTGCCGCCGCTCTCGTCCCGCGTCCCGTCTCGCGTCGATCGGGCGGCGCCGGAGCCCCGCCATGCTGGATATCGATTTCACCCGGTCCGATCTGCCGGGCAAGGGCGCGCTGGTGCTGCTGGCGACCGAGGATGGCGCGCGTCCGACCTCGCTGGCGCAGGCCGACGAGGCCACCGGCGGCGCCGTCGGCCGCGCCATCGAGGCGACCGAGTTCGGTTTCGGCAAGTCCAAGAGCTGCGTGCTGCCGGGTCCGGGCGGCGGCTATGGCAGGATCGTGCTGATCGGGCTCGGCAAGGCGGCGGAGTGTGACCCGTCCGCCGCGGAGGCCGCCGGCGGCCTCGCCTACGCGGCGGTGAAAGCCAGCCCGTCGGCGGCGATCGCCACCGACGGGCTGCCGGACGGGCTGGCGCCGCACGTCGCCCTCGGCGCGGTGCTGGCCGGCTACCGGTTCGACCGGTATCGCACCCGGCAGAAACCGGACGAGCAGGCGAGGCTGGCATCGCTGTCGCTGCTCTGCGTGCAGCCGGAGCGCGACCGGGCGGCCTGGCCGGCGCTGGATGCGGTCGCGCACGGCACCTTCGTCACCCGCGACCTGGTCAGCGAGCCGGCCAACGTCCTGACCCCGCCGGTGTTCGCGGAGCGGATCGCAGCGCTTAGCGCGCTCGGGCTCGAGATCGAGATCTTCACCCCGGAGCAGATGCACGAACTCGGCTTCGGCGCCCTGCTCGGGGTGGCGATGGGCAGCGACGCGCCGGCGCGGATGGCGGTGATGCAGTGGCGTGGCGCCGCCGACCGCGACGCGGCGCCGATCGCCTTCGTCGGCAAGGGGGTGACGTTCGATTCCGGCGGCATCTCGATCAAGCCGGCCGGCGGCATGGAGGACATGAAGTGGGACATGGCGGGCGCCGGTACCGTGGTCGGCCTGATGGCGGCGCTGGCGCGGCGCGGCGCCAGGGTGAACGCGGTCGGGCTGGTCGGGCTGGTCGAGAACATGCTCTCGGGCCGGGCGCAGCGCCCGGGCGACGTGGTGCGGAGCGCGTCCGGCCAGACCATCGAGGTGCTGAACACCGACGCCGAGGGCCGGCTGGTGCTGGCGGACGTGCTCTGGTACGCCCAGGACCGCTTCCGGCCGCGGGCGATCGTCGATCTCGCCACCCTGACCGGGGCGGTCATCGTCGCGCTCGGCCATGACCATGCCGGGCTGTTCAGCAACGACGACCAGCTCTCGGCGCGTCTGACCCAGGCCGGGCTTGCCAGCGGCGAGAAGCTGTGGCGGATGCCGCTCGGCGACGCCTACGACAAGCTGCTGCGCTCCGACATCGCCGACATGAAGAATATCGGCGGCCGTCCCGGCGGCTCCATCACCGCGGCGCAGTTCCTCAAGCGCTTCGTCGGCGACGTGCCCTGGGCGCATCTCGACATCGCCGGCACCGCCTGGGCGTCGAAGGACAGCCCCTGCATCCCCAAGGGGGCGTCGGCGTTCGGGCTGCGTCTGCTGGATCGGCTGGTGGCCGCCCATTACGAGGATTGAGCTGGCGCTGCTGCGTCATCCGCCGGTCGGCCCGCCGGCGGGGATCTGCTACGGCCGCACCGATGTCGCGCTGCTTCCCGGCTGGCGCGACCGGCTCGGCGGCCTTGCGGAGACGGCGCGGCGATGCGCGCCGCAAGCGGTGGTGAGCAGTCCGCTCTCGCGCTGCCTGCTGCCGGCGCAAGCGCTGGCGGCGCGGCTCGGGCTGGCGATCCGGATCGATGCGGACCTGGTCGAACTCGATTTCGGCGCCTGGGAGGGGATGGCCTGGGACGCGGTGCCGCGCGCGGCGCTCGATCGCTGGGCCGCCGACCCGCACGGTTTCGCGCCGCCGGGCGGCGAGAGCGGGGCCAGCCTGCTCGGCCGCGTCGGCCGGGCGGCCGCGCGCCTGCGTTCGGCCAGGCATGGCGCGCTGGTGGTCTCGCATGGCGGGCCGCTGCGGCTGCTGGCGCCGATGCTGCGCGGCGACGCCCCGGA
Source organism: uncultured Lichenihabitans sp. (assembly GCA_964658455.1). Lineage (GTDB taxonomy): Bacteria > Pseudomonadota > Alphaproteobacteria > Acetobacterales > Acetobacteraceae > Lichenicola. The sequence continues at coordinate 10,554 of CAZZZA010000070.1, read as the reverse complement.
CCTGCTGGCGCCGCCGCCGCCGCCGGGCAGCATGGAAACCTTAACGCTTCGTTGATCGGGCCACGCTGCGGGCGCAAAGGAGGCCTGCGCGGCTGAAATGGTGCGGCGCACAAAAACCCTTGCGTCGGGCGCTTGGGACGCAATATGTTGCGTTGCACAAACTCAGAAGGGATTGCTCCCATGTCCTACAGCGCCTCCTACAACAGCAGCACCACCCAGTCCTCGAACGAGATCAGCCTGCCGCTGATCGCCCGTCAGGCGATTGCCATGCTGCGCGGCCGCCGCGCCCAGATCCGCGCCAAGAACCAGCTTCGCTGGGAACTCAGCCAGTATTCCGATCGCGACCTCGCCGATCTCGGCCTCTGCCGTGGCGACATCGAGGATGTGGTGCAGAACCGCTTCGCCCGCTGAGCCGCCCCAGCGCTGGTCCGGTTACCGACCTAGCCCGCGGCCAGCGTCAGCAGGCCGCATTCGACGACGATGACGCAGGCACCGAGCACGTCGCCGGTCCGGCCGCCGATCCTGGCACGCGCATGGAGCGCGATGCCGGCGCCCAGCAGGGCGGCGAGCGACAGGAAACCGAGCGCCAGCCTGGTGCCGAGCGTCACCACGACGATCGACACGGCGATCGACAGCATCGCCAGCTTGGCCGCCACCGACGGCGTGCCGAGCGAACGGCCCAGCCCGTCCGGCCGCGCCGGCGGCAACGACACGACCGGCAGCATCGCGGCGCGCGACAACGCACCGGCCGCGATCAGGCAACCGGCCGCCTTCCAGGGCGTTTGGGTAGCGATCGACGCCAGCGCCGCGCCGCGTATCGCCAGCGTCAGCACAAGCGCCAGCGCGCCGTAGCTGCCGATCCGGCTGTCGCGCATGATCTCCAGCCTGCGTTCCGGCGTGCGTCCGCCGCCGAACCCGTCGGCCATGTCCGCCAGCCCGTCCTCGTGCAGGCCGCCGGTCAGCAGCACCGCCGCGACCAGCGTCCAGCCGGCGACGAGCACCGGCGGCGCCGCCGCCGCGTGGCCGAGCCATACGCACCCGGCCTGCACGCCGCCGACCACCGCACCTGCCAGCGGATAGGTCCAGATCGCCCGTCCGGGCCGATATGGCACGCCGTCGCCGACCAGCCAGCCGACCGGCAGCCGGGTCAGCAGGCCGAAGCCCGCCGCCAGATCGGCGCCGATCGCCGCCAGCCTGCTCATCGCCGGCACTCAGCCACGGTCGGTCAGGCCCGCCTCCGCGAACGAGGCCATCCCGGCATGGCAGGCGCAGGCGGCGCGCAGCAGCGGTACCGCCAGCGCCGCCCCCGAGGCCTCGCCGAGACACAGGCCCAGATCGAGCAGCGGCGCGTGGCCGATCGCCGCCAGCAGCGCGCCGTGGCCGGCCTCTGCGGAGCGGTGCGCGACCCTGGCGTGATCGAGGCCGCCCGCCGACAACCGCGCCAGCGGCGCCGCGGCGGCGGTGCAGACGAAACCGTCCAGCATCACCGGCACCCGGTGGCGGCGCGCCGCCAGCACCGCGCCCAGGATCGCCGCCAGCTCGTGGCCGCCGACCCGGCGCGCCGCGTCCAGCGGGTCGGTGAACGGCCGGTGCCGCTGCATCGTGCGGTCGATCACCGCCTGCTTGCGCGCGAGCCCGGCCGCATCCAGACCGGTCCCGCGGCCGGCCCAGTGCGCGCCGTCGCCGCCGAACAGCGCCGCGCAGAGCGCGCTGGCGGCGGTGGTGTTGCCGATCCCCATCTCGCCCAGGCACAGCAGGTCGGTATCGGCCGCGACCGCGTCCAGGCCGGTGGCGACCGCATCCAGGAACGCGCGTTCGGTCATCGCCGGGCCGAGGCTGAAATCCGCGGTCGGCGCCAGCGCCGCCACCGGGACCACCCGCAGCGCCGCCCCCGCCACCCTGGCCACCTGGTTGATCGCGGCACCGCCGGCGGCGAAGTTCGCCAGCATCTGCGCCGTCACCGCCGAGGGGTAGGGCGACACCGACTGCGCGGTCACGCCGTGGTTGCCAGCGAACAGCAGGATCTCCACCCGGTCCAGACGCGGCACCGGCCGACGCTGCCAGCCGGCCAGCCATACCGCCAGCGTCTCGAGCGCGCCGAGGCTGCCGGGCGGCTTGGTCAGCGTCGCCTGCCGCGCCAGCGCCGCATCGGCGGACGCCTGGTCGGGCTCCGGCAGGTCGAGCAAGGCGGCGCGAAGTGCTGCGAGATCGGGCAGGCGGCTCATGATCGATCCTGCATGGCGATGGCGTGGAAGAAGGAGCCGGAGACCCGGCCGCGCCGGCCGCCGGCGGCGCCGAGCGGGTTGTCCGCGGCGTCGCTCAGCATCGCCAGCGGCGCGTCGCTGCCGGGCTCGGTGGTGCTGGCATAGTGGAACTCGTGGCCGCGCAGCCTGGCGCCTTCGGCGCCGAGCACGCCGTCGCCGAGCAGGGTGGCCTGGCGGTAGCCCAGATGCAGCCTGCGGCTGGCGAACGAGGTGGCGTGGTCGAGCAGGCCGGCCATGGCGTGGCGCACGCCCGCCGCATCGGTCAGGCCGGCGCCCAACACCATGTAGCCGCCGCATTCGCCATGCACCGGCCGGGTGGCGGCGAAGCGTCGCAGCCCGTCCTGGAACCGGCTCGCCGCCGCCAGCCGGCCGGCATGCAGTTCCGGATAGCCGCCGGGCAGCCAGCAGCTGTCGCACGTATCGGGGGGCGGCTGGTCGGCCAGCGGCGAGAACCGCACCAGCTCGGCCCCGGCGCGCTGCCAGCCCAGCGCCAGATGCGGATAGAGGAACGAGAACGCGGCGTCGTCGGCGACCGCGATGCGCTGGCCGGGCGGCGGCAGCGCCGCCGCCGGGGCAGGGACGGGGGCCAAGTCCAGGGGGGTCGCCAGGGCCAGGATCGCGTCGAGATCGAGGTCGCGCTCGGCCATCGCCGCCAGCCGGTCCAGCAGGCCCGGCAGCGCCGCCTGCTCGCGCGCCTGCACCAGGCCCAGATGCCGCTCCGGCAGGCCGAGCGCCGCATCGCGCGGCACGCTGCCGAGCAGCGCGATGCCGGCATCGTGCAGCGCCCCGGCGCAGCCGGCGCGGTGGCGCGGCGAGGCCACCCGGTTCAGCACCACGCCGGCGATCCGCACCGCCGGGTCGTGCAGGCCAAAGCCGCGCGCCACCGCGGCGACCGATTGCGACTGGCCGGAGACATCGAGCACCAGCAGCACCGGCAGCCGGTATCTGGCGGCGAGATCGGCCGCGCTGCCCTGTCGCCCCGGGCTGTCGCCGGCGCCGTCGAACAGGCCCATCGCCGACTCGACCAGCAGCAGGTCGCCGCCGGTCGCCGCCAGCGACAGGGTGCGGTCGAGCAGGGCCGGCGGCATCGACCAGCTATCCAGGGTCAGGCTGGGCGTGCCGCTGGCCTCCATGTGGAAGGCGGGGTCGATATAGTCCGGGCCGGACTTGGCGGCGCGGACCGCAAGCCCGCGCCGGCGCAGCGCCGCCAGCAGCGCCAGGGTGATCGTGGTCTTGCCGCCGCCGGACCGCGGCGCGGCGATCAACAGCCCGCGCGGCGTCATGGATGACACCGGACCATGATCGCCGTAGAGGCTTGGAGGGCAACGGGTCCCTGGGAGCAGCGGTGGCGGCGCATTCCGATCCAGATACGCCACATGCCGGGCCGCTGCGACGCGGCTGGACCACCGGGAGCTGCGCCACCGCCGCCGCCAAGGCGGCCTACGCGGCGCTGCGGCACGGCGCGTTTCCCGATCCGGTCGAGATCGGCCTGCCGGGCGGCCGGCGCGCCGCGTTCGCGCTGGCAGAGAGCGGCCTGGCCGGCGACGCCGCCCATGCCGGCGTGGTCAAGGATGCCGGCGACGATCCGGACGTGACGCACGGCGCGCTGATCCGGGCGACGGTGCGGCTGCTGCCGGCCGGCAGCGGGGTGCGGTTCCGCGCCGGCGCCGGGGTCGGCACGGTGACGCGGCCCGGCCTGCCGGTCGCGGTCGGCGAGCCGGCGATCAACCCGGTGCCGCGCCGGATGATCGCGCAGGCGCTGGGCGAGATCGCCGGCGACGCGTCGGTCGATGCCGAGATCGTGATCGCGGTGCCGGGCGGCGAGGCGCTGGCCGAGCGCACGCTCAACGGCCGGCTCGGCATCGTCGGCGGGCTGTCGATCCTCGGCACCACCGGCATCGTAGTGCCGTTCTCCTGCGCCGCCTGGATCGACACCATCCGCCGCGGCATCGACGTGGCGCGGGCGACCGGGATCGAGCATGTGGCGGGCGCCACCGGCAACGTCTCGGAACGCGCCGTGCAGGCGCTGCACCACCTGCCCGAGACCGCGCTGATCGAGATGGGCGACTTCGCCGGCGGCATGCTGAAATACCTGCGCGACCATCCGGTGCGGCGGGTGACGGTCGCCGGCGGCGTCGCCAAGCTGGCCAAGCTGTCGCAGGGGCTGCTGGACCTGCATTCCGGCCGTGGCCGCATCGACCTCGCCGGCCTCGCCGAGGTGGCGGTGGCGGCCGGCGGTTCGGCGCCGCTGGCCCAGGCGATCCGCGACGCCGGCACCGCGCACCGCGCGTTCACGCTGGCCGCCGATGCCGGCATCGCGCTCGGCGACGCGGTCGCGCAGCGCGCCTGGACGGTTGCGGCCGCGGTGCTGGCCGGCAGCGGCATCGCGCTGGAGCTGGTGCTGTTCGACCGCGACGGCGTGCTGCGCGGGCGTGCGGATTTCCAGCCGGTCGGCGGCAGCTTCGACGGTCATTCGCGGAAACGCCTGCGGTAGTCGGGATCATACAGCGCGCTGTCGCGGAAACCCTCCGCCTCCAGCGCCGGTCCGACCAGCACCAGGGCGGTACGCTCGATCGGCGCGTCGGCCAGCCTGGCGGCGATGTCGCCGAGCGTGCCGCGCACGATGCGCTCGTCCGGCCAGGAGGCCCTGGCCACCACCGAGACCGGACACGCCGCGCCGAGCACCGGGCAGAGTTCGGCCGCGACCCGCTCCAGCGCATGGATCGCCAGGTGGATCGCCAGCGTGGCGCCGGTGGCGGCGAACGCGGCCAGCGTCTCGGTGTCGGGCATCGCCGAGGCCCGGCCGGTGACGCGGGTCAGTACCACGCTCTGCGCCAGGCCGGGCACCGTCAGCTCGCGCTGCAACGCCGACGCGGCGGCGGCGAAGGCCGGCACCCCCGGGGTCAGGGTATAGGCGATGCCGTGCCGGCGCAGCCGGCGTATCTGCTCGGCGACGGCGCTGTAGAGCGACAGGTCGCCAGAATGCAGCCGCGCCACGTCCTGGCCGGCATCACGGGCGGCGAGATAGTGTTGCTCGATCGCATCGAGCGTCAGCCCGGCGGTATCGACCAGCCGCGCGCCGGGCGGGCAGTGCGCCAGCATCGCCTCCGGCACGATCGAGCCGGCATAGAGACAGACCGGGCAGGCGGCCAGCAGGTCGCGGCCGCGCAGCGTGAGCAGGTCGGCCGCGCCCGGTCCGGCGCCGATGAAATGCACTGTCATGACGGGCCGTCTCCGCTGGCCAGCGCGCAGGTGGCGTTGGCGGACGCGATCCGTGGCAGCAGCAGCCGGGCGTTCCGGCCGGCGGCGGCGAGCGCGCAGGCCTCGGCGACCGAGGCGATGCCGGTGGCGGCGAACACCCGCGCCGAGCGGGTCGGACAGGCCGGCTGCACCGCCAGCAGCGCCGCGCGCGGCAGGATCAGCAGCGCCAGCCCCTGGCCGATCTGCTGCATCAGGCAGGGTTCGTCGGCACGGAACCAGGGGGCGGCCAGGCGCTGCGGCGCGCAACCCGACAGCGCGGTAGCGCGCGCCAGCAGCGACGCCACCTCGGCGGCGCCGCAGCCCGGCCGGCAGCCGATCCCGGCGACGATCACGGCCGCTGCACCACATACTGGGTCACGGTCATGGCCGGCCGGAACCCGTGCATCCGGCCCACCGGTCCCAGCCGCTCCACCGACAGCCGGCTCAGCGCGCCGCCCCAGCGCGCCCTGGCCGCGAACAGCACCGCCTCGGTCTCGACGGTCACCGCATTGACCACCAGCCGGCCGCCGGGCCGCAGCGCCGCCCAGACCGCCTCCAGCACCCCGGGGACGGTGGCGCCGCCGCCGATGAAGACCGCGTCCGGCGCTGCCAACCCGGCCAGCCCGGCCGGCGCCGGCGCCTCGATCACCGTCAGGCCGGGCACCCCCAGCGACAGCGCGTTGTCCAGCACGCGCCGGGCGCGGTCCGGCCGCGGCTCCAGCGCGATGGCGCGGCAGGCGGCATGGCGCAGCATCCATTCGATCGCCACCGACCCGGACCCGGCGCCGATGTCCCAGAGCAGCTCGCCCTGGCAGGGCGCCAGCGCCGCCAGGGTCGCGGCCCTGATCTCGGACCGGGTCAGCTGCCCGTCATGGGCGAAGAACCGGTCCGGCAGCCCGGCGGCGAGCGGGATCGGACGGGCGCCCGGACCGGCCGCCACCGCGATCGCCAGCATGTTGAGCCGGGCGAGCGGTCCGGGCCCGGCCTCGGCCAGGGCGACGACGCGCTCCCCTGGACCGCCCAGCGCCTCGAGCAGCGTCACCGCCGACGGGCCGAACCCCTTCGAGTCGAGCAGCCGCGCGATCGCCGCCGGCGAGGTCTCGTCGGCGCACAGCACCAGCAGCCGGGCGCCGGGCTGCAGCGCCGGCAATAGCGTCTCGACCGGACGGCCGCAGACCGAGAGCAGGGTGGCGTCCTGCAGCGCCCAGCCGAGCCTGGCGCAGGCGAGCGAGAACGCCGACGGCGCCGGCAGGCACAGCAGCTCGGCCATCGGCACCTGGCGCGCGAGCAGGCTGCCGACGCCGAAGCAGAACGGATCGCCGGACGCCAGCACCACCACGCTCTCGCCGCGACGGCCGAGGATGGCCGGCATCGCCGCCTCGAGCCGGGACGGCCAGGCCAGCGTCTCGCCGCCGATCAGCGACGCGGCGAGCGCCAGGTGCCGCGCGCCCCCCACCACCAGGCGCGCATCGCCGATCAGGCGGCGCGCGGTGGGCGACAGGCCGGCGATCCCGTCCTCGCCGATGCCCAGCACGGACAACCATGGTATCATCGACGCAACCGGAGACGATGATGGACACCCCGATACGCACGCTGATTCTGGGTGGCACCAGCGACGCCAGCGCCCTGGCCGACGCCCTGCACGGCGATCGCCGCTTCGACCCCACCCTGTCGCTCGCCGGCGTGACCAGTGCGCCGCTGCTGCCCGGCATTCCGGTGCGGCGCGGCGGGTTCGGCGGGCCCGACGGGCTGGCCGCCTATCTGCAGGGCAGCAACACCCGGGCGGTGATCGACGCCACCCATCCGTTCGCCAGCCAAATCAGCGCCAACGCGGTCGCCGCCTGCGCCGCGGCAAGGGTCGAGCTGCTCAGGATCGTCCGTCCGGCCTGGCCGCTGGCCGGCGAGGAGCACTGGACCGAGGTGGCGGACATGCAGGCGGCCGCCGACGCGCTCGGCCGGCGGCCGCTGCGCGTGCTGCTGACCGTCGGCCGCCGGGCGCTGGCGCCGTTCGCGGCGCAGCCGCAGCATTTCTACGTGATCCGCAGCGTCGAGCCGCCGCCGCCGGAGACGCTGCCGCCACGCTGCCGGCTGATCGCGGCGCGCGGGCCGTTCCGGCTCGAGGACGAGCGCCGGCTGTTTTCCACCCATCGCATCCAGGTGCTGGTGACCAGGAACTCTGGCGGCCGGGCCGCCGCCGCCAAGCTCGAGGCGGCGAGCGAAGGCCCGTTCCCGGTGATCCTTGTCGCCCGGCCGCAGGAGCCGGACGCGGGCGCGCGCCGGGTCGAGGACCATCACGGCGCGCTGCGCTGGCTGGAGGGTCTGCATCAGGCGGCCGGCACGCTGCGCGCGGTATAGACGAACGCGCCGCCACCGGGGCGCGGGATGGCGCGGGTCGCGGCGCAGCCGATCAGCACCAGGGTCCTCATGTCGGCCCAGGCCGGATCGGCCTCGGCGAGGGTGGCGATGCGCAGGCGCTCGTCGGCGCGGGTGACGGCGGTGGCGAACAGCACCGTCGTCGTGCCGGGCAGGATCGCCGACAGCGCCGCGAACGCGGCGCCGAGCTGCCAGGGCCGCGCGGCGGAGACCGGATTGTAGAGCGCGATAACGAACCCGGCGCCGGCCGCGGCCTGCAGACGGTGCAGCACCACCGGCCAGGGTTTCAGATTGTCCGACAGCGACAGCGCGCAGAAATCGCCGCCGAGCGGCGCCCCGGCGCGCGCCGCCACCGCCATCATCGCCGAGACGCCCGGCACGATGGTGACGTCGAGCCCGCGCCAGGCCGGATCGCCATGCTCGATCGCCTCGAACACCGCGCTGGCCATCGCAAACACGCCGGGATCGCCGGCGGAGACCACGGCGACGATGCGGCCCCGTGCGACAAGCTCCAGTGCCAGCCTGGCACGATCGAGTTCGACGCGGTTGTCCGATGCGTGGCGCACCACGTCCGGCGCGCTCTCGACCCGCGCCAGATAGGGGGCATAGCCGACAAGATCGGTGGCCTGCGCCAGCGCCTGGTCGGCCTGCGCGGTGCGCAGCGCCACGTCGCCCGGCCCGAGCCCGACCACGAACAGACGCCCGGGCGCCGCGCCGCTCATCGCGGCCGCCGCCGGCCGGCGACGAGCACCATCGAGAAATAGGGCGCGTCCCGCCCGGCGAGGTCGGCGAGGGCGGCGATGCGCTGGCCCGGCTGGGTGCCGCGCTCGACATAGACCGCCTGCTCCGCGCGTCCGGCGCGGGCCAGCGCGCGCCTGATCTTGGCGAGGTTCCGGCCGACCTTCATGATCACCGCCGCATCGCAACCCGCCAGGCGCGCGCTCAGGCTTTCCTCGTCGAGCGTTCCCGGCAGCACGCAAAACACGTCGTCGCCATGGGTGATCGGCAGCGCGGCGGCGCTCCAGCAGCCGCTCATGCCGCTGATGCCCGGCACCGTCTGGTGCGGGTAGGCATGACGCAGCCGATCGAACACATACATCGACGAGCCGTAGAAGAACGGATCGCCCTCGCACAGCAGCGCGACATCGCGCCCGGCATCGAGATGGGCGGCGACACGCATCGCGCAGCTCTCGTAGAACACGCCCATGCCGGCGGCGTAGCGCGGATCGTCCACCGACAGTTCGGTGGTGTAGGGATATTCGAAGCGCAGCTCGACCACGTCGGGATGCAGCAGGGTGCCGGCGATGGTGCGGGCATGGCCGGTCCGGCCGCGCTTGGCGAAGAACGCCGCCACCGGCGCCGCCCGCATCAGGCGCAGCGCCTTGAGCGTCAGCAGTTCCGGATCGCCCGGCCCCATGCCGATCGTCGTAAGCGTGCCGGGCTTCATTCGGTGTCGCTCGCCACCGCATTGAGCGCGCCCGCCGCCATCGCGCTGCCGCCCTGGCGGCCGAGCACGGTCGCGAACGGCAGGGTGCCGTGGTCGATCAGCGCCTGCTTGGATTCCGCCGCACCGATGAAACCGACCGGCATGCCGATCACCGCCGCCGGCGGCGCCGCGCCGGCATCGATCAGCTCCAGGAGATGGAACAGCGCCGTCGGCGCGTTGCCGATCACCACCACCGCCCCGGCGAGCCGCTCGCCCCATAGATCGAGCGCCGCGGCCGAACGGGTGTTGCCGATCGCGCGCGCCAGCGACGCCGTCCGCGGGTCGCGCAGGGTGCAGAGCACCGCATTGTCGGCCGGCAGCCTGGCGCGGGTGATGCCGTACGCCACCATCTCGCTGTCGCACAGCACCGCAGCGCCGCCTTGCAGCGCCCGTCGCGCCGCGTCGGCGAAACCGCTGCCGAAACGGATCCGGGCGGCGATGTCGACCATGCCGCAGGCATGGATGATCCTGACCGCGACACGGGATTCAGCTGGCGCGAAGCCGGACAGGTCCGCCTCGGCGCGAATGGTCGCGAACGAGCGCTCGTAGATCGCGCCGCCGTCGCGGATATAGTCGTAGCGGCTCATCGCGCCGAACTCCGCAGATCGTCCAGCCGCGTCACCGCCTCCCAGGACAGGCCGCGCAGCGCCGGCGGATCGCCCGCCGCGCCGTCGCGCACCAGGTCGTAGCGCCCGTCGCGGCCGACCAGGGTGATGGCGGCGGCCCCCGGATGGGCGCAGCCCTTGTCGCAGCCGGACACGTGCAGCAGCACGCCCGGCGGCAGCGCCGGTGCCAGCCGGGCGGCGTCGGCCGGGGCGGCGATGCTTGCCTGGGCGCAGCGCGGCGCGCCGATGCACGACACGGTGCGCAGCAGCGGGTCGGCCGGATCCACCAGCAGCGACGACAGCAGCTGCGGGATCGCCGCCTGCGCGCTTGCATGCAGCCCGCCGATCACGATCGCCCGCCATGGGGTGAGGCGCAGCGTGGCATCGCCCAGCCGCTGCGACAGCTCGGCCAGCATGCGTAGGCCGGTGGCATCGAAGCGGCCGGGGCGGGTGCCGACCCCGAACCAGCCCGGCCCGAGCGGGCCGATAGGCACCGGCGGTGGCGCCGGGTCGCGGTGCAGCGGCAACCCGGTCAGGCCGGCGCGCGCGAACAGGGTGGCGCCGCAGCCGGGCCGCCGCGACGGGC
>CAZZZA010000069.1:0-15304 GCA_964658455.1 uncultured Lichenihabitans sp. | reverse complement strand
GCCTCGCCGAGGCAGCGCTGGCCGGAGCCGAGCAGGCCTATCGGCAGGCGGCCGCGATGCTGCAGGAGACGGAGACTGCGGCGCGCGACGCGCAGCAGGCGGTGCGGGACGCCGAGGGAACGATGGCGTCGGCCCGCGAGGCGGCGCTGCTCGGCGAGGCCCGGCTGGAGCAGGCGCAGGCGATGCTGCGGCAGCTCCTGGCCGAGACGCCAGAGCCGCCCGAACCGGCACAGGGCGCCGGACCGCGCGATCTCTCCGATGCCGCCGAGACGGCGCTGCGGCGAAGGGTGGCCCGGCTCGGCCGCGAACGCGACGAGATCGGTCCGGTCAATCTGCGTGCCGAGCTGGAACTCGAGGAGGCCAGCGCCAGGATCGCGTCGATCGGTCGCGAGCGCGAGGAGATCGAGACCGCGATCGCCCGGCTGCGCGGCCAGATCGGCCAGCTCAACCGCGAGGGCCGGGAACGGCTGCTGGCGGTGTTCGGCCAGGTGGACCGGCATTTCCAGGCGCTGTTCGCCCGCATGTTCGACGGCGGTCGCGCGCATCTCGGACTGGTCGGCTCCGACGATCCGCTGCTCGCCGGGCTGGAGATCTATGCCCAGCCGCCCGGCAAGAAGCTGGCGACGCTGTCGCTGCTCTCCGGCGGCGAACAGGCGCTGACCGCCCTGTCGCTGGTGTTCGCGGTGTTCCGCTGCAATCCGGCGCCGGTCTGCGTGCTGGACGAGGTGGACGCGCCGCTCGACGACGCCAATGTCGGGCGCTTCTGCTCCCTGCTGCGCGACATGGCCGGCGAGGCCGGCACCCGGTTCCTGGTGGTGACGCACCACCAGCTGACGATGGCGCACATGGACCGGCTCTACGGGGTGACGATGCAGGAGCGCGGCGTCAGCCGGGTCCTGTCGGTCGACCTCGCGCAGGCGCACGCGATGGCCGGGTAGCCGGGCGGGTCCGGTGCCTGCGCGCCGGACCCGGTTGCGTCAGGCGCCGCGGCCGCCGCCGGACGAGCGGCGTCCGGGATGGCCGCTGGCCGAGCGGTTCACGCCGCCACGGTGCTGGCCGGCATGCTGCCCGGCGCGGTGCGCGCCGGCGGCATGGCCGCCGCGATGGCCGCCGCCGGGCGGTCCGCCACGGCCGCGACCGCCGCCGCCGCCCAGCACCGGCGGACGCATCGTCGAGTTCGACGCCGCCTCAGAGTGGTAGGGGTGGTCCATGAACACCGGCAGCGGCTTGCCGATCTCCTTCTCGATGTCGCGCAGCCAGGCGCGCTGCTCGGCATCGCACAGCGACACCGCCCAGCCCTCGCGTCCGGCGCGCGCGGTGCGGCCGATGCGGTGCACATAGCTCTCCGGCACGTTCGGCAGGTCGTAGTTGAAGACGTGGCTTACATCGTCGACATCGATGCCGCGCGCCGCGATATCGGTCGCGACCAGCACCTTCACCTGCCCGGACCGGAACCCGGCCATCGCCCGCTCGCGCGCGCCCTGGCTCTTGTTGCCGTGGATCGCCTCGGCGGCGATGCCTTCCTTGCAGAGGAATTCTGCGACCTTGTTGGCCTCGTGCTTCATCAGCGTGAAGACGATGGCGCGCACCACCTTGGGCGACTGCACCAGCATCAGCACCGCCTGTTTCTTGTTGGCGTCATCGACGAACATCACCGCCTGGCGGATCTTCTCGACGGTGGTGGAAGGCGGCGTCACCTCGACGGTCGCCGGGTCGCGCAGCAGGCCGGCCGCCAGCTCGGCGATGCTCTTCGGCATGGTGGCGGAGAACAGCAGCGTCTGGCGCTCGCGCGGCAGCAACGCCACCACGCGCCTGATGTCGCGCACGAAGCCCATGTCGAGCATGCGATCGGCCTCGTCGAGCACCAGCACCTCGACGTTGGAGAGATTGATGTGGCCCTGGCCAATCAGGTCGAGCAGGCGGCCGGGCGCGGCGGTCAGCACGTCGACGCCACGGCGCATCGCCTCGACCTGACGGCCCTGGCCGACGCCGCCGAAGATCACCGCGTGGCTCAGCTTCATGTGGCGGGCATAAGAGACGAAGCTCTCGTCGATCTGCGCCGCGAGTTCACGGGTCGGCGCCAGCACCAGCACGCGCGGGCCCTTTGGCGTGTGCGGGACGCGGTGCTGCGCCAGGCGATGCAGGATCGGCAGCGCGAAGGCGGCGGTCTTGCCGGTGCCGGTCTGGGCCAGACCGAGCAGGTCGCGGCCTTCGAGCAGATGCGGGATCGCTCCGGCCTGGATCGGGGTCGGCGTGGTGTAGCCTTCCTCGGTCAGGGCACGGAGCAGCGGTTCGGAAAGTTTGAGATCGGCGAAACTGGTCATGAGTGAGAGGGCGCCCCCTGGCGCCTGGATCCATCAGCGAGCAGGGTGCCCGGGCAGAAGATCGCATGAGAAGATGAAGGACTGGCTAACGGTCCGGCCAAGCCGATTGGGCGGGCGGAACGAGCCGGGCGATCGCAGGATGGCAGAGTGAGGTGTCGCTTTTCCGAAAGAACTGGCCCTCTGCGCCGGACCGGCTCGTATTTCAGCCAAGCGTCAGGCGCTGCGCAGGGCACCTCACGGAGGCTCACCTAACGGGTCGGACCGGCGATTGCAAGGAAAAAGCCTGCTGGCGCCGTGCCGCTCATGTAGGCTGCGGCGACCACAGCAGGATCACCGCCATGCCGGACAGGCTCGTTCTCTACACGAACCCGATGTCGCGCGGCCGCATCGCGCGCTGGATGCTGGAGGAGACCGGACAGCCCTACCAGGTGGAAACCCTCACCTACGAGACGATGAAGGCGCCCGCCTATCTGGCGATCAACCCGATGGGCAAGGTGCCGGCGCTGCGGCACGGCGACGCGGTCGTCACCGAGACCGCGGCGATCTGCGCCTATCTGGCCGACGCCTTCCCGCAGGCCGGTCTGGCGCCGCCGATCCAGGACCGGCTGCGCGGCCCCTATCTGCGCTGGCTGTTCTTCGCCGCCGGCCCGGTCGAGGCGGCGGTGACCAACAAGGCGCTGGGGGTTGTGGTGCCGGCAGGCCGCGAGCGAATGGCCGGCTATGGCAGCTTCGACGCGGTGATGGACACGCTGGAGCAGGCGATCGACGGGCGCGAGCATCTGGTGGGCGAGCGTTTCACCGCCGCCGACCTGTATGTCGGATCGCAGCTCATGTTCGGGCTGATGTTCGGCAGCATCGCGCCGAGACCGGCCTTCGAGCGCTATGTCGGCAGACTGTCCGAGCGCCCGGCCGGCGTGCGGGCCAGGGCACTGGATGACGCGGCGCTGGGCGACGCTGCGCGGCCGTCCAGCGCCTGATACGACCCGCCCTACTGGAACGGGTAGTAGCGGAACGAGAACATGACGATGTTCTCGTCGGTGTGCGGGTTGCCGCCGACGCCCGGGAAGATCTCCTTGTGGGTGTAGGAGTACTGCGCACCGGTCTGCATGGTGCCGTAATCGCCCTTGAGGAACTTCCACCAGGTGCCGACGGTGCCCTGCACGATGCCCTTGGTGTTGGCGGTGCAGGTGGCGGTGCTCAGCTCGGTTTCGCAGCCGGCGTTGGAATAGAGCGGGCTGCCATAGCCGTAGCCGGTCTTGCCGACGGTGTAGGCCACCGGATGGGTGATCTGCTCGGTGCCGACATAGCCGTAGAAGTCGAGCTTCTTGGTGGCATGGAAGGTCAGGCCGGCCAGCGCCAGCACCTCCGGCAGCGGCTCGGGCGCGCCGTTGCGGGCGATAGTCGCGTCGGCGAGCTGGCCGGAGCCGTAGCGGCCGATGCCCTCGCCGGCGAGAACCGATCCGCGGAACTCGAGGCGCTTGGGCACCAGCGGCACGGTGAAGCCGACGCCGCCGCCGCCCGCGAGCACCGTATGGTCGGTGCCGGCGCCGACGTAGCTGACCCGGTCGTGCAGGAAGCGGGCGATGCCGAACAGTTCGAAATGGCCCCAGCCCGGATCGGCGGTGAACTTGGCGATCACGTCCGGCGCGTATTCGGTGGAGTAGGTCGCGGTCGAGTTCAGGGTCGAACCGTTGCTGCCCAGGCCGGCATTGGTGGTGTTGATGGTGGCGCCGGTGAGCGAGGTCGCGGCCTGGCCGTAGCTGCTCTCAGGGCTCTCGACCGACAGGCCGATATCGTACTTGTCGTGCTCGAAGCCCTTGACCACGCGCAGCCCGACATTGCGGGTCCAGACGAAGCCTGGGACGTACTGGGCATCGATGGTGCTCGGCAGATCCTCGCTGCGGCCCGCCATGCCGGCCTTGCTCATGGTCAGCAAGCTCCAGGCCTGGCCGCCGAGCACGTAGAAATCGAGGTCCGAACGGTAGTACTGCGCGAACAGCTGGCGCTCACGCAGCGTGTAGCTGTTGCTCTCGCCGGAGTTCGAGCTGACGCCGGAGCTGTTGAAATCGGTTTCCCAGTAGCCGGTCAGGGTGGTGTGGCTGTCCGGGTTGGCCTCGGCCAGCAGCGACACGCGGCTCTGGCGCGCGGAGCCGCGGAACTCGCCCTGATGGTAGTTGGGGCTCTGCGGATACGGGATGCCGGTATTGAAGCTGGACGAGATGTCGGCGGCCTCGTTGCGCGAGCGATAGATGCCCGCCGCCTCGATGAAGCCGCCCAGGGTCACGCGCACGCCGCCGAGCTGGAACTGGCCCTGCTTCATCTTCGCGCCGCTCGGGATGAAGGGCGCGTAGCCGGCCACGTTCTGGTACGGCGAGCCGCCGTAGCTGGCGTAGCCAGGAGGCGCCGACAGCGCGCCCGGCGGCAGCGGACGACCGCTGGTGTCGTAGCGCACCGGGCCCATCCGCTCCTGCGCCATCCGGGCGTCGCGGGCGGCCATCGAGGCCTCGCGGCGCGCCGCCTGGACTTCCTGGTCGCGCACCTTGAGATCGCGCTTCATGTGCGAGAGCTGCCCTTCGAGCGCGCGGATCTGGCGCTCGATCGAGCCGATCTGCGCCGCATCGGAATCCGCGCGCGCCGGTGCGGCAGCGGCGATGCTGCAAAGCGCGGTTGCGGCCAGCAGGCCTGCCTTGGTGACAACGCGTCTGGTCATCGATCTCGCCTTTAGTGTCAGCGGGGAGAAGCCCTGCCTTCCGGACGCGGAACGAATAGCCAAAACGCCAAAAGCTAGAAGTGTCGGTTCAGCGAAGGATTTGTTTCAGAAAGATGACGTTGTATTTGGGCAACGCGGCAGCGTTGCTCAGGACCGCTCGCGCTGGCTGGCGCGGTGCGAGACCGCCACCGCGGTCGCCGGCACCGGCGCGCGCGGCAGCCAGACCGCGAACCGCGTGCCCTGCCCCTCGACGCTGGTGATGGTGAGTCGGCCGCCGTGACGGCCGACAATATGCTTGACGATCGCGAGCCCGAGCCCGCTGCCGGCCTTGCCGGCCGGACCGTCCTCGACGCGATAGAACCGTTCGGTCAGGCGCGGCACGTGCTTGGCCGCGATGCCGGGCCCGTCATCGGACACCGACAGCACCACGCCGTCCGAGGACGGATCGACCCCCGCCTCGCTGGGCTGCACCGCCAGCGCGATGCTGGCCAGCCGGTCCGGCCGATTGGCGTACTTCACCGCGTTGTCGAGGAAATTGTGCAGCACCTGCGCCAGCTGGTCGGCGTCGCCCGCCACCAGCGGCAGGTTCGGCGCGATATCGACCGTCAGCATGGCGCCGGAGGCGCGCAGTTGCGGCTCGTGGCCGTCGGCCACCCGGCGCACCAGCGGCGCCAACGACACCAGGCCCGACGGCCGATGGTGCTCGTGCATCTGGATGCGCGACAGGCTGAGCAGGTTGTCGATCAGCCGGCGCATGCGCGAGGCCTGGCCCTCCATGATCGACAGGAACCGGATCCTGGCCGGCGCATCGTCGGCGGCGGGGCCCTGCAGCGTCTCGATGAAGCCGATCAGGCTGGCCAGCGGCGTGCGCAGCTCATGGCTGGCGTTGGCGATGAAGTCGCTGCGCATGCGCTCGACCGCCTCGAGTTCGCTGCGGTCGAGCAGCGACAGCAGCACCAGCCCTTGCCGGCCGGATTCCGACAGCAGGCCGGAGCGGATCGAGATCCGCAGCGCGCGTCGCACCGGCACGTCCATCGGCAGATCGACCTGGGCGGTGCCACCCGGCTCCAGGGTGCGGATCGCCTGGCTCAGTGCCGGATGACGCAGCAGGGCCGGGATCGCGTCGCCGAACTGCGCGCGCGCGGTCTCGTTGGCATGGCGCAGCATGCCGTCCTCGTCGAGCGCCAGCACCGGATGCGGCAACAGGTCGAGCAGCCCGTGCAGCGTGAAGCCGCCGCCGGTCGTGGACATGGCGTCGGCTTCGGCCGGACGGCGGCGCCACAGGCTCATCGCCACCGTCTCGCGCCGGCCGCCGCGCCCGCCGTCAGGCGGCTTCGAGGTCCAGCGCGTAGCCGGCGGTCCGCACGGTACGCACCACGTCGATCTCGTCCGGCCCGTTCAGCGCCTTGCGCAGCCGGCGGATATGCACGTCGACGGTGCGGGCCTCGACATGGATGTCCGCACCCCAGACCGCATTGAGCAGATCCTCGCGCGAGAACACGCGGCGCGGGTGCTGCATCAGGAACTCGAGCAGCCGGTATTCGGTCGGCCCCAGATGCACGGCGCGTTCGTTGCGCTGCACCCGGTGCTCGGTGCCGTCGAGGACGATGTCGTGGAACCGCAGCGTGCGCCCGGCGGCGGTCGGCTGGGTGCGGCGCAGCAGCGCGCGCACCCTGGCGGCCAGCGCCTCCATGCTGAACGGCTTGGTGATGTAGTCGTCGGCGCCGGTATTGAGGCCGCGGATCGAATCCTGCTCCTCGACCCGAGCGGTCAGCATGATCACCGGCAGGTCGCGGGTCTGCGGCCGGCGCCGGATCTGGCGGCAGACCTCGATCCCGGACAGGCTCGGCAGCATCCAGTCCAGCAGCACCAGATCCGGGGTCTGCTCGGCGACCCGCAGCAGCGCCTCCTGGCCGTCGGCGGCCTCGTCGACCTGGTAGCCGAGCTTCTCCAGATTGTAGCGCAGCATCACCGCGAGCGACGGATCGTCCTCGACCACCAGCACGCGCTGTCGGCTCTCCTCGCGGCCGCCGCCCTGGCGACGCGGCGCCGGCGGGCTGGCTGGAAACGGCTGCAACTGGCTCATGGTGCGGTGGCCTCCACGTTCGGCACGCCGCCGCGCGGCCGCGCGGACGGCAGCATCTCGCCGGTGACGGAATAATGCACGCGCTCAGCGATATTGGTGGCGTGATCGCCGATGCGCTCGAGGTTCTTGGCGATGAACAGAAGATGCGTGCAGGCGCCGATGTTTCGCGGGTCTTCCATCATGTAGGTGACGAGTTCGCGGAACATGGCGGTGTAGATCTCGTCGACCGCCTTGTCGGAGCGCCAGACGTCGAGCGCCTTTTCCTTGTCGTTCTGCCCCAGCGCATCGATCGCCAGCCGCAGGCTTTCCTGCACCAGACGGCCCATGCTGCGCAGCCCGCCGAGCGAGATGTCGCTGGTGGTGGGCCCAAGGCGCAAGGAGCGCTTGGCGACGTTGGTGGCGTAGTCGCCGATCCGCTCCAGGTCGCTGGTGACCTTGAGCGCGGAGACGATCTCGCGCAGGTCCTGCGCCAGCGGCGCGCGCAGCGCCAGCAGCTTGATCGCCCGGGCCTCGACCTCGCGCTCCAGCCCGTCCACTTCCGGATCCTGCTCCATCGCCGCCTGCGCGCTCTCGGCGTTGCGCTCCAGGATCGCCTGGATCGCCAGCGCCGTCTGGTTCTCGACCAGGCCGCCCATGCGCGCCATCAGCGCGCGGAGCTGGTTGAGTTCCTGCTCGTAGCTGGAGACGATATGCCGCGGTGCATCTGCCATCTTGCCCGTCCTCAGCCGAACCGGCCGGTGATGTAGTCCTGCGTGCGCTTCTGGCGCGGCGCGGTGAAGATCGCGCTGGCGCTGTCGACCTCGACCAGTTCGCCCAGGAAGAAGAACGCCACCTGGTCGGCGCAGCGCGCCGCCTGCTGCAGGTTGTGGGTGACGATGGCGATGGTGAAGTCGCGCTTGAGTTCGTCCAGCAGCTCCTCGACCCTGGCGGTGCTGATCGGGTCGAGCGCGCTGGTCGGCTCGTCGAGCAGGATCACTTCCGGACGGGTGGCGATGGTGCGGGCGATGCACAGCCGCTGCTGCTGGCCGCCCGACAGGCCGGTGGCGTTGGCGCGCAGCCGGTCCTTGACCTCGTCCCAGAGCGCCACCCTTCGCAGCGCGTCCTCGATCCGGATCGCCATGTCGGCGCGCGACAGCCGCTCGTGCAGCTTGACGCCGAAAGCGATGTTGGCCTCGATCGACATCGGGAACGGGGTCGGCTTCTGGAACACCATGCCGACCCGCGAGCGCAGGCGGCTGGCATCGACCTGCGGGCCGATCACGTTCTCGCCGTCGAGCATCACCCGCCCGGTGGCGCGCTGGCCGGGATAGAGATCGTACATCCGGTTCAGCACCCGCAGCAGCGTGGATTTGCCGCAGCCGGACGGGCCGATCATCGCCGTCACCTGGCGCTCGGGGAAATCGAGCGTGATGTTCTTGAGCGCCTGGGTGGCGCCGTAGAAGAAATCGAGCTTCTCGATCCTGATCATCGGGCGGGCGCCGGCGGGCATGGCGCCGGCCGGCACGGTGGCGAGACGGGGCGTGGGCATCGGTTGCATGGTTGTCATGACCTGTCCTGGCCGCGCAGCCCGATGCGGGCGACGATGTTGATGAACAGAACCCCGGCGGTGATCAGCAGCGCCGCGGTCCAGGCGAGCTGTATCCAGTCGTCGGACGGCGACGAGGCATATTGGTAGATCGTCACCGGAAGGCTGGCCATCTCGCGATTCAGCGACAGCGACCAGTTCAGGTTGCCGAGCGAGGTGAACAGCAGCGGCGCGGTCTCGCCGGCGATGCGGGCGATCGCCAGCAGCACGCCGGTCAGCAGCCCCTTCTTGGCCGCGCGCAGGCAGACCTGCACCACCACCCGCCAGCGCGGCGCGCCCAGCGCCGCCGCCGCCTCGCGCATCGCCGTCGGCACCAGCCGCAGCATGTCCTCGGTGGTGCGGACCACGATCGGGATCGCCAGGATCGCCAGCGCCACCACGCCGGCGAAGCCCGAGAAATGATGGAACGGCGCCACCAGCAGCAGGTAGACGAACAGGCCGACCAGGATCGACGGCGCCGAGAGCAGCATGTCGGAGACGAACCGCACCGCGTTGGCCAGCGTCGACCGGCCGCCGAACTCCGCCAGGTAGATGCCGGCCATCATGCCGATCGGGGTGCCGATCAGGGTGGCCAGCCCGACCTGGATCAGGCTGCCGATGATCGGGTTCAGCAGCCCGCCATTGCTGCCGGCCGGACCGGTGACGGTCAGCAGCGTGTGCCGGCTCAGACCGCCATATCCAAGGCTGACCAGGGTCCAGAGGATCGAGGCCAGGGCGGCGAGCACGATCACCGTGGTGATGGCGGCCAGCACGGTGGCGATCACGTTGGCGGCCTGCCGCCGCCGTTCGAGACCGAGATCGGGCGCGGCCCGGCTCAACCGGCGATGCGCCGACGGCGCGTCGGGGGCGAGGCTGCCCGACATCAGTTCTTCCCCGTGCGCAGCAGCAGCCTGGAACAGGCCAGGGTGATGAAGGAGATCACCATCAGCACGAAGCCGAGCGCCAGCAGCGCCGACAGCTTGAGGCTGCCGGAGGCGGCTTCCGGGAACTCGAGCGCGATCAGCGAGGCGATGGTGTTGCCCGGCGAGAACAGGCTGGCGCTGATCCGGTTGGTGTTGCCGATCACGAAGGTGATGGCCATGGTCTCGCCGAGCGCGCGGCCCAGACCCAGCATGATGCCGCCGATCACCGCGGTGCGCGACCAGGGCAGCACCACCTGGCGCATCACGTCCCAGCGGGTCGAGCCCAGGCCGTAGGCGCTCTCCTTGAGCACCGGCGGCATCGAGTTGAACACGTCGCGCATCACCGCGGCGATGAACGGGGTCACCATCACCGCCAGGATCAGCCCGCCGGTCAGCAGCCCGGTGCCGAACGGCGCGCCGGAGAAGAACGGGTGCAGCAGCGGCACCCGGCCGAGCGAATGGATCAGCGCCGGCTGGATGTGCTGCGCCATGACCGGCACGACGACGAAGAAGCCCCACATGCCGAAGATGATCGACGGCACCGCGGCCAGCAGCTCGACGGCGGTGCCGACCGGGCCGGCCAGCCAGCGCGGCGCCATCTCGGTCAGGAAGAAGGCGCAGCCGAACGCCAGCGGCACCGCCACCACCAGCCCGATCACCGAGGTGACGATGGTGCCGAACACCGGCGTCAGCGCGCCATAGACGTCGAGCACCGGATTCCAGACCGAGCTGGACAGGAAGCCCAGCCCGAAGGTGGAGAAGGCGAGCCGGCCACCGGACAGCATCACCAGGATGATGCCGCCGATCAGCAGCAGGACCACCACGCCGCAGAGCTTCGCCAGACCGGCGAAGACCGGATCGCCCCAGTTGCGGGCCGCAGGAGCGGGAGCGGCCGGGAGGTCGGAGCCAGCGCTTGCACTCATCGGGCGGTCGCCTTCCGGTCTGTCTGCACGCGGCGCGGCGAACCGCCCGACACCCTACTGGCCAGGGATCTGCGCGCCGGCGACATTGGTCCAGGCATGGCGCACGGTGGTCTGCACCTCGGCCGGCAGCGGCACGTATTTCAGGCTGGTGGCGATCTGCGCCCCGTTCTTGTAGGCCCAGTCGAACAGCTTGAGCACGGCGGAACTCTGCGCCGGGTTCTTCGGGTCGGTCGGCAGCAGCACGAAGGTCGCCGAGACGATCGGCCAGGCGCCCTCGCCCGGGACGTCGAGCAGGTCGACCGCGAAGTTCTCAGCACTCGCCCAGTCGCCGCCGGCGGCCGCCTTGGTGAAGCTGTCGAGATTGGGCGCCACGAACGCGCCGGCCTTGTCCTTCAGCTCGACGGTGGTCAGGTGGTTCTTGTCGGCGAACGCGTATTCGACATAGCCGATGCCGCCCTCGGTGTTGCGCACGGTGGCGGCGACGCCGTCATTGCCCTTGGCGCCGGCGCCGGCCGGCCAGGCGATCGAACTCGCGGCGCCGACCTTGGATTTCCAGTCCGCATCCACCTTGGACAGGTAGGATGTGAACACGAAGGTGGTCCCGGAACCGTCGGCGCGATGCACCGGCGCGACCGCGGTGTCGGGCAGCTTCACGCCGGGATTCTCCGCCGCGATCCTGGGATCGTTCCAGGTCGAGATCGCGCCAGAGAACAGCCCGGACAGCAGCGCGCCGGTCAGGTGCAGCTGGTTCGGCGCGATGCCGGGCAGGTTCACGATCGGCACCACGCCGCCCATCACGGTCGGGAACTGCAGCAGATGGTTGGTGGCCAGCTTCTCGGTCGAGAGCGGCGCGTCGGAGGCGCCGAAATCGACAGTGCGGGCGATCACCTGGTTCTGGCCGGCGCCCGAGCCGATCGCCTGGTAGTTCAGGCTCACACCGATCGCCGACTTCGCGGCGGCACCCCAGGCGCCATAGATCGGCGCCGCGAAGCTCGATCCGGCGCCGGTCACGTCGGCGGCGCGGGCGGACGTGGTCGCGACGAGGCCGATGGCCAGGCCGGTAAGCAAGGCGGGGAGCGCACGGTTCTGCATGGGAGCCTTCCTAAGCGGGTCGGCCGCTACGTAACGCTCCCCGATGGCACCCATGTTTCAATCAGATGACAGTTGGATGACAACCCCGCCGATTCCGAAACAAAAAATTGCTGGCCGGCGTGGCGCCGCGCTAGGCGGATTTGCGGGCTTTCGCCAGCTGGTCGGACCGGCTCTGCCAGAACGCCATGTCGGCCGCCTTGCTGAACATCACACGAGTGCCCTTGCCGCCCTGCGACAGGCGGATCTTGCCGCCATTGCGGGCGCGGTGGTCGGCGATCCACTCCAGCAGCACCGGGTCTTCCGCGGTGCGGCCCTCGAACTCGAGCACGCCAGCGATCTCTTCCTCTTTATGACGTCTGACCATGCGGTCCTCCTGCTGGGCGGTCGATCGTTGGGCGGTCCATCGGCAACACGGCAGCCTAAAGCCGCCGCACGAACGATGCCGTCGGCCGCCTTCGGTCTCCGCGAGGCCTTATGGGCGCTTTCCGCCGGGGCCGCTATCCCGGAGAGCGCCGATCCGCCTCACCCTCAATGTCGTTGTCCCGAGCGCCGACCGCAACCGGCAAAACGCACGCCGCTATCGGGACTCAGCGCGACTGGTGCTCAGCGCGACTGGGCGAGCACGTAGATGTGCGGCGCGGCGCCGGCCGGGGGCAGGGTCTGCGGCGTCAGCTCCAGCGAGGCGGTCTCCAGGCGGGTGACGCGGTCGGGCGGCAGCCGCTCCAGGAAGCGCTCGACCGGCTCAATATCGAGCACCCCGCGCGGATGGTAGTAGTGCATCGGGATCACCACCCTAGGGGCGATGGCGGCGATCGCGGTATCGAGATCGTCGAGCGCGATGGTGGCGTGGGCGCCGGTCAGCGCCAGCATGATATCGACCTGTCCGGCCAGCGCCGCCAGATGCTCGGGCGACATCGGATTGCCGATATCGCCCATATGCAGCACCCGCAGGCCGCCCAGCGTGAACAGGTACAGCGCGTTGGCATCCGGATCGCGGCCGGCGAAGGCCTGGTAGTCGAAGGTCCGGCTCTCGTAGGCCTCGAAACCGCGGATCGGCACGCCGCAGGCGGTGATGCCCTCCGGCGGCAGCTCCAGCGCGTTGACCACCACCGGATCGCCCCGGACGTGGCTCGGGTCGGAGTGGAAATCGTCGGTCGCCGAACTCATGATCACCAGGTCCGCCGGCTCGGCGATCGGCGCGAAGCCGCTGGCCTTCGGGCCGGGCGTGTAGGGATCGGTGACGACGGCGATGCCGTCGGCCTCCAGCCGGAAGCTGGCATGGGCATAGAAGGTGATCTTCATCGTCTGTGCTCCGGGCGCGCCCGGCTTTCCTAGCGCAGGCCGCCCGGCTCGGCCAGTGCCGGCCCCCTGGCCCTGCCCGGTCAGGCGCCCGCGAACAGCCAGCCGCCGAGCAGCCGCTGCGGCAACAGCGTGAAGAAGCCGGCCACCAGCAGGCTGCCGAACGCCACCAGCATCGCCCGCCGGTGCCGGACGATCTCGCCACGCCGCGCCGCGCGCACGCCGCGCACGACCATCACCAGCATCAGCGTCGAGAGCGCATGGATCGGACCGAAATGCTGCCCGACCCCGAAACTCGAGGCCGCCGTCACCAGCATCAGCCCGACCCACACCCGGCCGAGCCGCCGGTGTCGCGCATCGCCCTTGCGCCGGAACAGCACGAGCGCGCCGAGCGGCACCGTCGGCACCACGCTGAGCAGATGCAGCGCCAGCCAGGGCGCCTGCGCCACCGGAAACGCGCCGCCGCCGCCCGCCAGGTGGCGCAGCAGCGCCGCCAGCAGCAGCGCGGTCAGCAGGGCGGCGGCCAGGGTGGCAGCCCAGGTCGCGGCGACGCGGCCGGCCGGCGCGGGATCGATTCCGTGGCTGGTGGCAGACATGGGCGGACCCCGCGGCGGTAAGGTTTGCGCAGACAATGCGCCACGATGGCCGGCAGGCAACCGCTTTTTCGCCGACGGCGTCGCCGGTTCGCGGATGCTAGCGCTGCTCCGGCACCTGCGGCGGCGGGCGCAGCGGGTCGAGAGTCGGGGTCTGGCCGCGATGCGCCGCCTCGATCGCCCGGAACCGCGCGACGCCGGCGAGATGCTCGGCCAGCGTGCTGGCGAAGGCGTGGCCGCCGGTGCCGTTGGCGACGAAATAGAGCAGCCCGCCCTGCGCCGGATGCGCCACCGCGTTCAGCGCCGCGACGCCCGGGGCGGCGATCGGGCCGGGCGGCAGGCCGGCGATCGCATAGGTGTTGTAGGGGTTGGGCTGCGCCAGGTCGTTGCGGGTCAGCGGTCGCGGCAGCACCCCCAGCCCGCCGCTGGCGCCATAGGCGACGGTGGGATCGGATTGCAACCGCATGCCGGCGCGCAGCCGGTTGAGGAACACCTCCGCCACCAGCGGCCGCTCGTTGGCGAGCGCGGTCTCGCGTTCGACGATGCTGGCCATGACCAGCAGCTGCGCAGGACTGGTCAGCGGCACCGACGGGTCGCGCGATGCCCAGACCGTGGCCAGGGTGCGCTGCATCGCCGCCTCCATCCTGGCGATCAGCGCCGCGCGGGTGGCGCCGCGCTCGAACGCGTAGGTCTCGGGCAGGATCGCACCCTCGCGCGGCAGGTCGAAGCCGCCCTCCAGGATCGGGGCGCGGGCGATCAGCTCGGCGATCTGCGCCGCGGTGAGCCCCTCGGGGATGGTGAGGTCGTGCTGCACCGGCCTGGCGTGGCGCAGGATGTCGAGCGCGCCGTCGATCGACACCCCGGCCGGGAAATGCAGCTCCGCGGCATGCAGCGGCGCGCCATGGTCGGTCAGGCGCGCCAGCGCCACGAACAGCAGCCGGGCGACGTCGCCCTCGGCCAGCACGTGGTCGGCCTGCAGCCGCCGCGCCACGTCGAGCAGATGGCCGCGCGGCACCACCAGGTCGCTGTCGGCCGGCAGCGGCCCGGGCCGGGTGGCGTCGAACCGGACCAGGCCGAAGCCCAGACCGCAGAGCAGCAGCAGGACCAGCAGCAGGCCGGCAAGACGGCGCATCAGCCGTGACCGCGTGGCGGCGCGCTCAGACGCCGCGCACGATCAGGCTGGCATTGGTGCCGCCGAAGCCGAAGCTGTTGGACAGCGCCGCCCGGATCGGCCGGCGCTGCGCCTCGTGCGCGACCCGGTCGATCACGCTCTCGCGCGACGGCTGGTCGAGATTGAGCGTCGGCGGCGCCACGCCGTCGCGGATCGCCAGGATCGAGAAGATGGCCTCGATCGCCCCGGCGGCGCCCAGCAGATGGCCGGTCGCGGACTTGGTCGACGACATCGCCAGCCCCCTGGCGTGGTCGCCGAACAGCCGCTCGACCGCGTCGAGTTCGAGATCGTCGGCCATGGTCGAGGTGCCGTGGGCGTTGACGTACTGGATGTCGGCCGGGGTCATGCGGGCGCTGGCGAACGCCTTCTTCATCGCCCGAAACGCGCCGGCATGGCCCTCGGCGGGCGCGGTGATGTGGTGCGCGTCGCCGGACAGGCCGTAGCCGATCACCTCGCCATGGATGGTGGCGCCGCGGGCCCTCGCATGTTCGTACTCCTCGAGCACCACCACGCCGGCGCCCTCGCCCATGACGAAGCCGTCGCGGTCCTTGTCCCAGGGCCGCGATGCCCTGGCGGGGGTGTCGTTGAACCCGGTCGAGAGCGCGCGCGAGGCGCAGAA
>CAZZZA010000068.1:0-15434 GCA_964658455.1 uncultured Lichenihabitans sp. | reverse complement strand
CACGGCGACGGCAGGCACGGCGACGGTGGGCGCGGCGGAAGCGGACGACAGGTCCGGCGCGGGCGGCGGCGGCGCGGCGGCATCCGGCGTCGCCGTGCTCGGCCGCACATCGGCGGCCTGCGCATAGACCGGCGGGACGTCGCTGCCGGCATCGACCGGCTTGATCAGCACCAGCGATCCCTGCTGCACCACCATCTCCAGCGGCCGGCTCGCCGGCAGCACGAAGCAGTGCCCGGTGCGGTGCACGTAATCGACCCATTTGCGGTTCTGCAGACGGCCGTCGGGGATCGCCAGCGCGGTGGTCGCGCGCGGGTCGACGCACCCGTAGATGTCGTGGGTCGGTTCGACCAGCGTGGCGGCGCGTGCCGGTGCGGCTTCCATGACCGGAACAAGACAGCAGAGTGACAGCGCCGCCGCTGTCGAACGCGAAATCATCATTGGGGTCCCCCTGCGCCAGGACGTCCGGAGCGCAAATTCGTTCCGACGCTGCGCCCGGATGACGTCAATATTCAGGCGGCGTCGGCGCCCGCGGCGCCGGTCAGCGGAGCACCGCGCCGGTCGCCTTGCCGACCGCTGCCACCAGCCTGGCGCAGGCCGCTTCGAGGTCGGCATCGGTCAGCGTGTGCTCGCGCGGCTGGAACACCACCTCGATCGCCAGCGAGCGCATCCCCTCGGCCACCTTCTCGCCCTCGTAGACGTCGAACAGCGACACGCCGGCGATCAGCGCGCGGTCGGCGCCGCGTGCCGCGCGCAGCAGCGCCTCGGCGGTGACGTCGCGCCCGACCACGAAGGCGAAATCGCGCCGCACCGGCTGCAGCGCCGGCAGGTCGGGTGGCGTCCTGCGCCGACGCTTCGGGTCGGCGATCCGGTCCAGGAACGCCTCGAACGCCACCGCCGGGCCGTCGAGCCCGAGCGTCGCCGCGAGGCCGGGATGCAGTTCGCCGAACCGGCCGAGCACGGTCTTCGGGCCCTGCCGCACCACCCCGGAGCGGCCGGGATGGTAGTGCGCGGGCGCATCGGTGGTGATGCTCAGCGCCTCGCCCGGCACGCCGAGCGCCGACAGGAGCGCCAGCAGGTCTGCCTTGGCCTCCCACAGCGAGACGGGCGCCGCCGCCCGTCCGGGGTGGCGCGGGGTGCGCCCGACCCGCAGGCCGCTGGCGATCAGACGCTGCGCCTCCGGCTCGAACCCGACGCCGATCTCGAACAGGGCCGGGTCGGGCAGGCCGCGGGCGACATTGCGGGCCGCCGCCTGCACCAGGGTCGCGAGCGGGGTCGGCCGCAGCTGGTCGAGATCGGCGGCGATCGGGTTCAGCAGCCGCAGCGATTGCGGGGCGTCGCCGTCGCCGAACTGCGCGGCGCGGATAGCGGCCACGAAGCTGAAGCCCACGCATTCGGCGAGGCCGCGCGCGGCGAGCAGGCGGCGCGCCACGGCGCTCCTGGCCTGCCTCGGCGTCAGCGTGGCGCGCGGCACCGGCCCGGTCTGCGTCTCTGGCGGCGGCAGCGTCACCGGCGGCACGCTGTCCAGGCCGCGCAAGCGCAGCACCTCCTCGATCAGGTCGGCTTCGGCCTCGACCGCGGCCACCGCGGCCACCGCCTGCTCAGGATCGGCTTCGCCGCCGGGCGGCAGCGCCAGCACGATCGGCGCGGCGATGTCGTTGCGCCAGGACGGCACCGCGAACCGCGCGGTCGCCGCGTCCTGCGCCTCGAGCGCGAAGCCGAGCCGCTCCAGCGCCGCCACCGCCTCGTTCGGGGGCACCTCGAGGCCGCCAAGGCCGGCGATGCGCGCAAAGCGCAGGGTGGCGCTCCGCTGCCAGCCGGGCGCGGCGCCGGCCGAGACCACGGCGCTGGCCTCGCCGCCGCACAGATCCAGGATCATGCGGGTGGCGGCCTCCAGCGCCGCCACCGGCAGCGCCTGGTCGATGCCGCGCTCGAAGCGCTGGCGGGCGTCCGAGTTCAGGCCGTGACGACGGCCGCTGAGCGCGATCCTGACCGGGTCGAACAGCGCGCATTCGATGAACACGGTGGTGGTGGCCTCGGTGCAGCCGCTCTCCGCGCCGCCCATCAGCCCGGCGAACGACTGCACGCCGTTGGCGTCGGCGATCACGCAATCCTCGGCGTCGGCGGCGTAGTCGCGGCCGTCCAGCGCACGCAGCGTGTCGGCGCCGGCGATGCCGCGCCGCACCGTCAGCACCCCGCCGGACAGGCGGTCGGCGTCGAACACGTGCAGCGGCCGGCCGAGATCGAAGGCGAAGAAGTTGGTCACGTCGACCAGAGCGCTGATTGGACGCAGGCCGATCGCGGTGAGACGCTCCTGCAGCCAGCGCGGGCTGGGGCCGTTGCGCAGGCCGCGTATGGTGCGGCCGAGCACCCAGGGGCACGCCTCCGGGAACGTCACCGACCAGCGGACCGGGCTCTCGAACCGGCCCTCGACGGTCTCCGCCAGCCACGGACGCAGATGCCCGAGCCCGGCGGCGGCCAGGTCGCGGGCGACGCCGCGTACCGCCAGCGCGTCGCCACGGTTCGGCGTGACGGCGATCTCGATCACCGGGTCGTCGAGACCGGCGAGGGCGGCGTAGCTCTGCCCTGGCGCCGTGTCCGCGGGCAGTTCGGCGATGCCGTCATGCTCGGTGCCGAGGCCGAGTTCGCGCAACGAACACAGCATGCCGTCGCTGCGCTCGCCGCGGATCGCGCCGGCCTTGATGGTGGCGCCGCTGCCGGGGATGGTGCTGCCTGGCGGCGCGAAGATCACCGCGATGCCGGCGCGCGCGTTCGGCGCCCCGCACACGACCTGCACCGGGGCGCCGGCGCCGGTATCGACCTGGCAGACGCGCAGGCGGTCGGCGTTGGGATGCGGCGCCGCCTGCAGGATGCGCGCGGTCCGGAACACCGCCAGCGCCGCGCCGCGATCCTCGACCGCCTCGACCTCGAGCCCGATCCGGTTCAGCGCCACGCAGATCTCGTCCAGCGTGCAGTCGGTCTCGAGATGGGCGCGCAGCCACGACAGGGTGAACTTCATCGCTCAGAACCCCTCGTGCAGCAGCGCCGGCGTCAGCGGACTGGACCCGTAGTGACGCAGCCAGCGCAGGTCGCTCTCGTACAGCGACCGCAGGTCCGGGATGCCGTGCTTGAGCATGGTCAGGCGCTCGATCCCCATGCCGAAGGCGAAGCCCTGCCACTGGCGCGGGTCCAGGCCGCAATTGGCCAGCACCCGCGGGTGCACCATCCCCGAGCCCAGCACCTCGAGCCAGTCGCCGCCGCCGCCGATCTCGCCGGTGCGGCGGCTCCAGCCGATATCGATTTCCATCGACGGCTCGGTGAACGGGAAATACGAGGCGCGGAACCGCACCGGCAGTTCCGGCAGGCCGAAGAAGGCGCGCAGGAACGCGATCACCGTGCCCTTGAGGTGGCCGAGCGTGATCGCCCCGTCGCCCTCGGCGGGGCCGACCACCAGCCCCTCGCACTGGTGGAACATCGGCGAATGGGTGGCGTCGTGGTCGGCGCGATAGGTGCGGCCGGGCACGATGATGCGGATCGGCGGCGCCTGGCTCAGCATGGTGCGGATCTGCACGCCCGAGGTCTGGGTGCGCAGCACCCGGCTGGCCGGGCCCTCTCCAGCCAGCGGCGGCAGGTAGAAGGTGTCGTGGTCGGTCCGGGCCGGGTGGTGCGCCGGCGTGTTGAGGGCGGAGAAATTGTGCCAGTCGGTCTCGATGTCCGGACCCTCTGCCACCGCGAAGCCCATGGCGCCGAAGATCGCCACCATCTCCTCGATGGTCCGGCTCAGCGGATGGATCAGGCCGGCGGGCTCGGGCGGCACCGGCAGCGTGACGTCGATGCGCTCGCGGGCCAGGCGGGTATCGAGGGCGGCCTGCTCCAGCGCCCGGCCGCGCGCCTCGATCGCCTGGCCGAGTTCGTCGCGCAGCCGGTTGAGCGCCGCGCCCCGGGCCTTGCGTTCCTCCGGCGCGGCGCGTCCCAGCTCCTTCAGCAGCGCGGTCAGCCGGCCGGACTTGCCCAGCGTGCCGACGCGGACCGCATCCCAGGCGCGCGCGTCGGTCGCCGCCTCGAGGGCGGCCAGAACGTCCTGCTTCAGCGCGTCGAGATCGTCCGGCATCGTCGGTCCTCAGCATGCCGGGGCCGTCCGGAGCGCCGCCCCGGACCCGCCGGGGAGCGGTCGCTCGCCGGGCACCCCGCTTTGTCCAGGGGCCTTGCCCCAAGGGGCCTTGCCTTAGACGATCGGGAACGGCGCGGCCAGAGTGCCAAGGGCGCATGCCGTCCAGCCCGCGGCGCTGTCGCGGCCTGCGGGATGCGACACCACCGATCGACTACGAAAGCAGACCAGGATCAGAGGATGCGGGCCGCGAAGGCGGCGTCGAGCATGACCCGCGCCAGGTCCGGGTCGGCCAATCCGGCATCGACCCTGCCGTTTCGCCAACCGTGCCAGTAGCCACGTGAACGGTCGGAACCGGGCTCCGGGTATCCGCTCACCCCGTCGAGATAGCCTTCGAGGACGTCGCCCTCCTCGAGAGACTTCAAGTCCGAGACGGTCCTTACAGGTGCAAACTCCGTCATCGGACTACCCTTCCCCTCCATCTTACCTGCCTGGACCTTCATCTGGAAGCGCGCCGTGCAAATGGCACCGACAAATCGCAACAACTTCGTTATTCTCATTGAACGGAAACATGATTAGAAATGGAGGCAATGTCTCCTTTTCTGGACGTTCGCCCCGTGCTTGATAGACAGCTAAGTCCCGTTCTGCCGCCACGCGAAGCCAGCTACGCAGCGAGACTGGCGCTCGACGACTCCACCAGGCTCGACGCCTACCGAATGCGTTACGACAGCTATCTGGCGAGCGGTCACATCGAGCCCAATCCGTCGCGTCAGTTCCATGATGCCTATGACACGCTCCCGAACTGTCAGACGGTGGTGATCTACGACGACGACATCCCGGTGGCGTCGGTCAGGACATGCACCCTGGCGTTCGGCTCCGGCCAGCGTTCGCCTGCCGCGGATGTATATCCGGATGTCGTCGATGATTATCTCGGCAACCATCCGAGCATCGGCTACGGACGACGGGGGATCGAAACCACCAGACTGGTCCGCAGCCCCGCATGCGAGAACAACCAGGGGTTGGTATTCCTTCTCTACCGTATGGCGGGCTACATTGGGATGATGGCTCATACCCAGGTGCTTTTCGCCTGCGTCCGCGTAAATCACGTGCGGTTCTACAGGCGTCTCGGATATACTCCCGCCGCGGAGCCCCGCGTGTATCCTGGATTAAATTGCGCCATGCAATTAATGGTCTGCACGCGAGAACGCTACGATCAAATCAGGGGAGCGTTTCCGGTGATCGATCCCTATACCAGCGCAACCGGATCGCTCGACGGTTTCCTGTCGGGAAACCCGGTCTCGCTGTCGCTGGTGAACCGATGAACGTGCAGGACGCGATCCACGATGGCGTCTGGCCCTGGCTCGTGATGGTCGCGTCGATCATCCCGTTCGCTTCGTTTGCCTGGGCGGTTCCGGCGCACTTCACGCGCGACCGGGCCATTCCGGCCGGGATGCGTTACCTGTCGCTGTTCAGCCTCCTGTCTTACGTGTGTTTCCTCGTCCTGCTCGCGACCGGACGGGCCGAGACGACCCGCCTGCTCACCACGATCGGCATCGGCGGTTTCGCGGTCGCCGCCGCGCTGTTCTGGTCGGCGATCGCGGCCACGCGCGCCCGGCGTCTCAGCCTGGCTCACAGCCGGACCGAGCCCGAGTTCATCCAGATGGCCGGTCCCTATGCCTGGATCCGGCACCCCTTCTACACGTCCTACATCATCTTCTGGCTCGGAACCGGATGCATTGCCGGCGGCTGGCAGTGGCTTTTGGTGTCGCTCCTCGTCGCATGGTATGTCACGGCTGCCCGCGGCGAGGAGCGACGCTTCCAGAACTCCGGCCTCGCCGCACGCTATGAGGCCTATCGCGGACAGGCAGGGATGTTGTTTCCACGGCTCAGGCGCCGCTAGCCGCCATGCCGACGTCCGCCACCCTGATGGAGAAATTCCAGATCATCAGGCAGTTTTTCAACGTCTACAGCCGGATGCCCAAGGAGAGGGCCCTGCGCCAGGAGCAGGCTTCGATCCTGTTCTACACCATCTTCCTGTTCTGCATGCTCGGCAGCGGCAGCGCCACCCTCTTCACGTTCGCCTTCGATGGCTGGCGCGACCCGCCGATCTCGGCCTGCTACGCGATCCTGATCGGGCTCTACCTCGTCCTGCTGTTCGGCGGCTTCCGCTGGCGACGCCGGCCCGACGAGATCGCTTTCATACGAAATTCCGTCAGGGTGCTTTGTTGCATCGGCGTCGTCTGGGGCATCCTTGTCAACCTGTTCGCGGGTCGGGCCACCGCCGACCAGCACGGAATCCTGATCGGTCTGATCATGGCGCTGGTGTCGGCGCCGATGCTCGGCGTGCCGCTCTCGGCCGCCCTGGCGTTCTTCGTGCCCATCACGCTCTGCTGCTCGGTTGCGATCCTCTTCGCGCTGCAGCCGATCGAATATGTCGCCGTGCTCTCCTTCATCGGCTTCCTCGTCTTCGCCTTCACCGGCCTCGTCTACATGAACAAGACGATCATGGACCGGCTGACCGACCGGCTGAACCTGCAGCGCGAGCATGAGATCGTCCGCGTGTTCCTGCGCGAATACGAGGAGGTCTCGTCGGACTGGCTGTGGGAGACCGACGAGCACGGGCGGCTGCGCAATGTCGGCGTGCGGATGGCCGATGCGCTGCAGCAACCGGCCGCGGTGCTGGAGACGATCGGGCTGGGCGCCCTGAGCATCGTCGAGGATGGCGAGGACGGCGCGCAGGCGCTGCTGCTCGACGCGTTCCGGCGGCGCTCGGCGTTCCGCGATCTCGCGATCGCGGTGCGGATCGGCGAGTCGCGCGCCTGGCTGAGCCTCACCGGGCATCCGGTCTATGACGAGACTGGCGTGTTCCGCGGCTTTCGCGGCATCGGCTCCGACATCACCCAGGCGCGGGCGGCGCGGCGTCAGATCGAGTTCCTGGCCAGCCATGACGGGCTGACCCGGCTGCTCAACCGGCAGAGCTTCGTCGCCGCGGTCGAGACCGCCTGCGCCGCCAACCACGGGCCGTTCGCCCTGCTGCTGATCGACCTCGACGATTTCAAGGCGGTCAACGACGATCTCGGCCACCTGGCCGGCGACCAGCTGCTGGAGACGGTGGCCACCCGCCTGTGTCGCCACCTGCGTGACGGCGACCAGGCGGCCCGGATCGGCGGCGACGAGTTCGCGATCATCCGGCGCTGCGACGACGGCGCCGACGCGCTGCGGATCGCCGAGCTGCTGCAGCGCGAGATCCAGCTGGACGCCGCCGGCGGCACCCCGCTGCTGGCCTCGGGCGCCAGCATCGGCGTCGCGGTCTTCCCGGAGCATGGCGAGACCACCGAGCCGCTGATGAAGCGGGCCGACCTGGCGCTCTATACCGCCAAGAACCGCGGCAAGGCGGTATGCTGCCTGTTCGAACAGGCGATGGAGACCGACTATCTCGGCCGGCTGCGCCTGCTGTCGGAGCTGGCGACGGCGCTGGACCAGGGCCAGATCTTCGTCGAATACCAGCCGATCATCGACATCGCCACCGGCCAGCTGGTCTCCACCGAGGCGCTGGCCCGCTGGTCGCATCCGGTGCACGGCGTGCTGACCGCGGGGAGCTTCATCCCGTCGGCGGAAGCCAGCGATCTGATCGAGCGGCTCGGCGAGCGCGTGCTGCGGCTCGCCTGCCTGGCGGCGATGGGCTGGGACGACGAGATCCCGGTCGCGGTGAACCTGTCGCCAAAGCAGCTCCGCTCCGGACGGTTCGTCGCCACCCTCGATGCCTGCCTGGCGGAGAGCGGCCTGCCGGCGGACCGGCTGACGCTGGAAGTGACGGAATCGGTGTTCCTGGGCTCCAGCGCCCGGGCGATCGGCCAGCTCGACGCGATCCGGGCGCGCGGGGTGCGGATCGTGCTGGACGATTTCGGCACCGGCTACTCGTCGCTGACCTATCTGCGCCGCTTCGACGTGGACGGAATCAAGATCGACGCCAGCTTCATCCGCGACCTGCCCGGCTCGCGCAAGGTCAGCGCCATCGTCCGCACCATCGGCCGGCTGGCCTCGGACATGAACATCTACGTCACCGCCGAAGGCGTCGAGACGCCGGAGCAGCTCCGCTGGCTGCGCAACAACGGCATCGCCTTCGCCCAGGGCTTCCTGCTCGGGCGCTCCGGCGTCAGCCCGAGGATCGCGCTGATGCTGGCGCGTGGCGCGGCACCGGAAGGCACCCTGCCGGCGGATCCGTCGGTCAGCCTCGCCGCGCAGGCGTCGCCCTAGCGCGCCCCACGAAAAAAGGGCCGCCCCTCACGGGTGCGGCCCCTTGTCCCGTCGGGATCGGTCCCCGGCGTTCAGGCGTCGAGCTTGGCCTGCACCTGCTTGACGATCTCGGCGAACGAGGCCGGATCGTCATAGGCGATCGCCGCCAGCACCTTGCGGTCGATCTCGATCTCGGCGGCGTTCAGCCCGGCGATGAAGCGGCTGTAGGTGAGCCCGTGCTCGCGCACCGCGGCGTTGATGCGCTGGATCCACAGGCCGCGGAACTCGCGTTTCTTGTTGCGGCGGTCGCGATACGCATACTGGAGCGACTTCTCCAGGCGCTCGAGCGCGATGCGGTAGTTGGTCGAAGACCGGCCGACGAAGCCCTTGCTCTGGGCCAGGACCTTCTTGTGACGGGCGTGCGTGGTGACGCCCCGCTTGACGCGTGCCATTGCTCAGTGCTCCTCAGGCCAGCCCGTACGGGGCCCACTGCTTCACAGTCTTGCCGTCCATCTCGGTCAGCGTCTGGCTGCCGCGGTTGGACCGCTTCATCTTCTGCGAGCGGTTGATCAGCCCGTGGCGCTTGTTGCCGGGGCCTGCGAGCACCTTGCCGGTCGCGGTGATCTTGAACCGCTTCTTGACCGACGACTTGGTCTTCATCTTGGGCATTTCGGTCTCCTTACCGCAGAGCCGTCCTTCCCGCATCAGGGGGGTCCGCCATCGGACCCGACAGGACGACCGTCGCGGCCGGGCATGCCCATATCAGGCCCGGGCGCGCGAACAGGGGCGGAGCCATAAGCCAGCGCGGCGCAAACATCAAGCCGCGTCCGCCTTGAGGCGTCGAAGCGGCGGTGTTGAAAAAATGATCGCGGGCCCCGCTTGACCCGGCGCGGTTCTGGTCGGCCAATCCATGTAACGAAAAAACACTGGAGGAACCGATGCGCCCGACCAGACCGCTGTCGCGCGGCGACTTGCCCGCGCGCGCCCGCCGCACCGAGATCGGCAGGCTGGCCCCCGCCGCCCTGTTGCTGGGGCTATGCCTGCCGGCCGCGGCCGAGGCGCAGCCGGCCAGCGGGCCGCCATCGATCGTGTTCGACGGGCTGTTCCAGGCAGCCCAGCTCGCCCCGCTCTATTCCGACCAGAAGACCTTCTGCGACCTGGTGCCGCGCGCCCAGCCGCGGCTGATCGACCTCGCCTACGACATCGCCCGGCACCAGAAGGGGTTCTCGCTCGCCGGCTTCGTCGATCTCGCCTTCACCGCCGGCCCCGCCGGGCCGACCGTGCCGCTGGCCAATGCCGGCGAGGCGATCCGGTCCTATATCGACCGGCTGTGGACCACGCTGACGGTCGATGCCGGCAGGGTGCCGCGCTACGGCTCGCTGCTGTCGCTGCCGAAGCCGTTCGTGGTGCCGGGCGGCCGCTTCAACGAGCTGTACTACTGGGACACCTTCTTCGACGTGGTCGGCCTGGAGCAATCGGGGCGCGGCGACCTGTCGGATGCGATCGTCACCGACTTCGCCTACGAGATCGACCAGTACGGCCACATCCCGAACGGCAACCGCACCTATTATCTCAGCCGCTCGCAGCCGCCCTTCTTCGCCACCCTGCTGGCGGTGGTGGCCAAGCGCCGCGGGCCGTCGGTGTTCGCGCAGTACCTGCCGGAACTGCGCGCCGAACACGCATACTGGATGCGCGGCGCCGAGACGCTGGCGCCGGGACAGGCGGCGCACAACGCCGTCAGGCTGTCGGACGGCACGGTGCTGAACCGCTACTGGGACGAGCGCGACGTACCGCGCGACGAGAGCTATTCGGAAGACATCGCGACCGCGCAACAATCGACCCGTCCGGCCAGCCGCGTCTATCGCGATCTCCGGGCCGCCGCCGAATCGGGATGGGATTTCTCCTCGCGCTGGCTGGCCGACGGCAAGACGCTGTCGACCATCCGCACCACCGACCTGGTGCCGGCCGACCTGAACAGCCTGCTCTACGGGCTGGAGCTGGCGCTGTCGGCGGGCGAGCGCCTGGCCGGCGACCATGCCGCCGCCGACAGGGCCGCCACCCAGGCGGCGCGGCGCGCGGACGCGATCCGGCGGCTGATGTGGGACGAGAAGGCCGGCGCGTTCGACGATCTGGTGCGCCAGACCGGCCAGGGCAGCGGGATCTACTCCGCCGCCACCGTCTATCCTCTGGTGTTCGGCATCGCGACCCCGGCGCAGGCGCACAAGGTCGCGGTCTCGGTCAGGGCCCGGCTGCTGCAGCCGGGCGGGCTCGCGGCCACGACCACCAACACCACCCAGCAATGGGACTTCCCGAACGGCTGGGCGCCGCTGCAATGGCTGGCGGTCGAAGGGTTCCGCCATTACGGCGAGGACGCGCTGGCGCGCACGATCGCCGCCAACTGGACCGCGAACGTCGCCGCCGGCTACGCCGCGACCGCGAAACTGGTCGAGAAATACGACGTCACCCGCACCGATGGCGGCGCCGGCGGCGGCGGCGAGTATGCGACCCAGATCGGCTTCGGCTGGACCAACGGCGTCCAGCTCGGGCTCTATGCCGACTATCCCGACCTGGAGAAGACCGCGCCGGTGCCGGCCAAGGCTGCCGGCGCGCTGCTCAGCGTGTCGGACTGAGGCTCAGGCGAGCCCGGTGCCGCCGGTCGCGCCATAGGTCTCGCCGGTCACGTAGCTTGCCTCCTGGGAGGCAAGGAACACGTAGATCGGCGCGATCTCGACCGGCTGCCCGGGACGGCCGAGCGGCACCGAACTGCCGAACGATTCGACATTCTCCTGGGTCTGGCCGCCGGACGGCTGCAGCGCGGTCCAGAACGGTCCGGGCGCCACCGCATTGACGCGGATGCCCTTCTCGATGAGCTGCTTGGCCAGCACCTTGGTGAAGGCGATGATCCCGGCCTTGGTGGTCGAATAGTCCAGCAACGCCTCCGGCGCCTTGTAGGCGACGACCGAGGCGGTGTTGATGATAGAGCCGCCCGGCGGCATCAGCCGCGTCGCCGCCTTGGTGATCCAGAACATCGCATACAGGTTGGTCTTGAGCGTGCGGTCGAACTGCTCGCTGCTGATCTCGTCGATGCCGGGCTGCGTCACCTGCTTGCCGGCATTGTTGACCAGGATGTCGAGACCGCCGAGCTGCTCCGCCGCCTCCCGCACCAGCGTCTCGCAGAAGCCGGGGTCGGTGATGTCGCCGGGCAGCAGCACCGCGCGGCGCCCCTCCGCCTCGATCAGCTGCGCGACCTTCTTGGCGTCCTCTTCCTCTTCCGCGAGATACGACATCGCCACGTCGGCGCCCTCACGGGCGAACGCCAGTGCCGCCGCGCAGCCGATCCCGGAATCCGCGCCTGTCACCAGCGCCTTTCGGCCGACCAGCCGGCCATGGCCGACATAGCTGGTCTCGCCATGGTCGGGTTTCGGATCCATCGCCGAATCCAGGCCCGGCGCGCGCTGCGGCTGCCGCGCGAACGGCGGCTGCGGATATTGCGTGCGCGGATCCTGCATCTTCACGCGCTCGTTCCTGGTCTCTGACATCGCGGCTGCCCTTCCGATGGGGTGAGCCCCTACAAGGAGAGGCGCGGGATGCGGTTTCGGGCCCTTGCGGCAGGAAGCGGCACGATTGCGCGAGCCGGCATCGCTCTGGTCACGATCACGCAATCGCGGCATACCGGCCATGCGCCCGGCTCGTGGCGCGCCATGGGCCGGAGGCCCACGGACGAACCAGGAGATACCAGGACCCATGCCAACCCTTCCCAGCCAGCAGCGGACCACGCTCACGCGTTCCATCGGCGGATGGGCGCTGTTGTTCACCGGGCTCGGCTCGATCATCGGTTCGGGCTGGCTGTTCGGCGCCGAGCGCGCCGCCTCGATCGCCGGGCCGGCGGCGATCATCGCCTGGGCGATCGGCGCGGCGGTGGTGCTGGTGATCGCGTTCGTCGCCTCCGAACTCGGCGGCATGTTCCCGGTCTCGGGCGGCATGGTGCGCTACAGCCACGCCACGCACGGGCCGCTGGTCGGGTTCCTGGCCGGCTGGGCGAACTGGATCGCGATCGTCAGCGCGATCCCGGTCGAGGCGGAAGCCTCGGTGCAGTACATGAGTTCCTGGCCCTACGCCTGGGCGCACGGGCTCTATGTCGACGGGCACCTGACGGTGCCGGCGCTGTTGTTCGCCGGGGTCCTGGTCGTGATCTACATGCTGCTGAACTACTGGAGCGTGCAGATCTTCGCGAAATCCAATGCGCTCATCACCTTGTTCAAGCTGGTGGTGCCGGCGCTCACCGCGATCGCGCTGTTCGCGACCTCGTTCCATTCCGGCAACGTCAGCGGCGCCAGCCCGGGCAGCGGCGGCTTCCTGCCGTTCGGCGCCGCCGGCGTGCTGACCGCGGTGGCGACGTCCGGCATCATCTTCGCCTTCAACGGTTTCCAGAGTCCGTTGAACCTGGCGGGCGAGGCCCGCAATCCGGATCGCAACATCCCGTTCGCCGTGGTGGGATCGGTGGGGATCGCCGCGGTGGTGTATCTGCTGCTCCAGGTCGGCTATCTGGGCGCGATCGATCCGGCGCAGCTGCTGCGGGCCGGCGGCTGGGCGCATGTCAACTTCTCCTCGCCGTTCGCGCAACTGGCGCTGGCCTTCAACCTGAACTGGCTGGCGATGCTGCTCTATTTCGATGCGTTCCTGAGCCCGAGCGGCACCGGCACCGCCTACATGGCCAGCACCTCGCGCATGATCGTCGGCATGGAGCGCAACGGCACCGCGCCGGTGTTCCTGGGCCGGGTGCATCCGCTCTACGGCGCGCCGCGCAACGCGCTGTGGTTCAATCTCGGCGTCTCGTTCGTGTTCCTGTATTTCTTCCGCGGCTGGGGCGCGCTGGCGGCGGTGATCTCGGTCGCCACCGTGATC
The DNA here is from genome assembly GCA_964658455.1 of uncultured Lichenihabitans sp. Classification (GTDB taxonomy): domain Bacteria; phylum Pseudomonadota; class Alphaproteobacteria; order Acetobacterales; family Acetobacteraceae; genus Lichenicola. The sequence continues at coordinate 2,188 of CAZZZA010000068.1, read as the reverse complement.
TCGTTCCTGATGATCCCGATCTCGGCGCTGACCTTGCGCCGCACCGCACCGGAGCTGCGCCGCCCGGTGCGCACGCCGGCGATCGCGGTGCTCGGGCCGCTGGCCTTCGTGGTCGCCTCCGAACTGCTGTACTGGGCGCGCTGGCCGCTGACCGCGGAGATCATCCTGCTGCTGGCGGCGGCGCTGCCGATCTATGTCTACTACCGCCGCAACGCCGGCATGACGGCGCTGATGGAGGAGTTCCGGGCCGCGATCTGGCTGGTCTGCTACCTGCCGGTGCTGGCGCTGCTGTCCTGGATCGGTAGCACCGAGTTCGGCGGGCTCGGCATCCTGCCGTACGGCTGGGACATGCTGATCGTCGCCGCGATCTCGCTGGGGTTCTGCTTCTGGGGCGTACGCAGCGGGCTGGCGCGGCCGCGGCTCGACGACCTGCGGTACGACTGAGATGAAGAGCATCCTGGTGGTCGACGGCGCCTACCTGTTCCGCGGCGCCAAGGCGTTCGGCCGGTTCGATTACCTGAAGCTCAAGACCCTGCTCGAGGCGGAGCTGCAGACCAGCTTCGCCGAACTCTACTACCTGAACGCGGTGCCGGACGCGTCGAGCGGCGGGCTCGATGCGTTCCATAGCTGGATGAAATCCGCGCCGCCGCGCGGGCCCAAGTTCCGTGTCCAGCTCTACGACCTGAAGCAGCTCTCCTGCCGTTGCCCGAGCTGCGCGCATGATTTCGATCGCACGGTGCAGAAGGGCGTCGATGTCGGGATCGCCACGCTGGCGCTCAAGCTGGCGATGCAGGGGCGCTACGACCGCTTCGTGCTGTGCGCAGGCGACGGCGATTTCGAGGATGCGATCCGCTACATCCATGACGAGTGCGGCAAGGAGTTCGTCCTGGTCGGGTTCGGATCCTCGCTCTCCACAGACCTGCAGAGCTATGCGACCCGGGTGCTGTTCCTCGACGACCACTGGTCGGCGATCGAGCGCGTCGGCTGACCGCAGCCGCGCCGTCCGCGCCCTGGATCGGCGGGCCTAGCCGCGCTTGGCCTTCTTCGCCCGCTTCTCCTTGGCGGCCGCCTGCGACGGCGCGGCGGTGCCGCCGCGGGCGCGATCGAGCACGAACCTGGCGTAGTCGTCCATGTCGCCGTCGAACGGCACCACCGTGTTGTCGGCGGCCAGCCACAGCCGGTCGGCGACCAGCTCCATCAGCGAACGGTCGTGGGTGATCAGGATCACCGCGCCCTCGTAGCTGTTGAGCGCATCGAGCAGCGCCCGTCGGCTGTCGATGTCGAGATGGTTGGTGGGCTCGTCGAGGATCAGCAGATGCGGCGACGCCATCGCCACCAGGTTGAGCAGCAGGCGGGCGCGCTCGCCGCCGGACAGCGCCTCCACGGTGGTGCCCTGCTTGTCGAAATTGATGCCGAACTGCGCCAGGCGCGAGCGGTGCGACTGGTCGCTGTCGGCCGGACGCGCGTCACGCATGATGTCGAGGGGTGTCTGTTCCGGATTGAGCGCTTCGATCTGATGCTGGTGGAACCAGCCGACTTCCATGCGGCTGCTGCGCGTCGTGCGGCCGGAACGCACCGCCAGCGCGCCGGCCGCCATCTTGGCGAAGGTGGATTTGCCGGCGCCGTTGACGCCGAGCAGGCCGATCCGGTCGTCGATGTCGAGCCGCAGGTTGAGGCCTTTCAGCACCGCCGGATCGTTGCCGTAGCCGATCTCGACATTCTCCAGCCGCATCAGCGGCGGCGCCAGCGGCCGTGGCGGCGACGGCAGCAGGAACGGCGCCACCCGCTCCTCGATGGTGGTGGCGATCGGCTCCATCTTGGCCAGGCGCTTGACCCGGCTCTGCGCCTGGGCGGCCTTGGCGGCGGACGCCTTGAAGCGATCGACGAAGGATTGCAGGTGCGCGCGCTCGGCTTCCTGCTTCACGCGCTGCGCCGATTGCAGCCGGATCTTCTCCGCGCGCTGCTTCTCGAAACTGTCGTAGCCGCCGGTGTAGAGTTCGAGCTTGCGCTCGGTGACGTGCAGGATGAAGCCGACCGAGTTGTTCAGCAGTTCGCGATCGTGGCTGATGATCAGCGCCGAATGCGGATAGCGCGCCAGCCGCGCCTCGAGCCAGAGCGCGCCCTCGAGATCGAGATAGTTGGTCGGCTCGTCGAGCAGCAGCAGGTCGGGGGCGGCGAACAGGGCGGC
>CAZZZA010000067.1:0-15497 GCA_964658455.1 uncultured Lichenihabitans sp. | reverse complement strand
AGCGCCGTCGCCGCCAGCGCCTCGGCCGGCAGCAGCAGCAGCGCCGCCGGCCGCGCCAGCCGCAGCGGCAGCAGCCGGTAATCGGCGATCGTCCCGGCCAGCCGTGCCGGGTCGGCCAGCTTGCCGGCGAACGCCTGCAGGAACACCAGCCCCAGCAGCGTGCGCGCCGCCGTCGCCAGGCTGGCGGTCAGCGCCGGCTGCTCGGCCAGGAGCCGCATCATGCCGGGCCCTCACTCACCCGGCGCGCTCGCGAAGATCAGGTTGTCGCCGAGCTTGGCGATCCGGTGCCGTACCGCGCCGGTCCGCGGATCGAGCATGAACAGCGCGCCGGTATCGGCCGCCGCGATCAGCAGCGGATCGGCGTCCTGGGTGGTGCCGACCATGTCGGAGGGCGCCGGCAGCGTGATCCGCCGCACCAGCCGGTGGCTGGCGGTGTCGAGTTCCCAGACCTCGGTGCCGTCGGCCTTGTGGGTCCAGTACGGGCCCTGATGCATCAGCACGAACAGGTGCGCGTCGCGATGGCGGTAGGCGGCGATCTGCCAGCCGCCGGGACGCCAGGCGACGGCGAACGGGGCCTCGGCGCCGGGCGCGCGCGGCTGACCGGCGGCCTCGTTGATCGACCAGGGCGCGTCGAGCGTCGGTGTCGGGCCGAGCGTGGCCGGGGTGACGATGCCGCCATAGGAGATGAAGAAGGTGCGGCCGGTGGCGCGGTCGGTCGGGCTCTGCTCGAACACCGGATCCTTCTCCGGCGCGAAGAACGGCTTGCCGCGCAGCAGCTTCGGGTGCGCCGGATCGGCGACGTCGACGCTGGCCAGCGCGCCGTTGGCGCAGATCGCGGTGAAGCCGTGATCGCCCCAGGCGAAAGCGAGGCCGCATCCCGGCACCGGCACCGAGGCCGCGACCTTGCCGGTGACGGTGTCCACCATGATCACCGAGTTGGTCGGCGTCATGTTGTAGACATAGACCCAGTGCCCGTCGGCGCTGATGTCCTCGTCCTGCCGCTTGGTGGTGATCAGGGCGCGGCCGGGCAGCGCGATCTCGCTGGTCAGCGCCAGGGTGCGGCTGTCATAGACCGACAGCAGGTCCTGCCGGGTGCCGCGATTGCCGCGGCTCCAGATGGTCTCGGCGACGTAGTAGTGGCCGCCCTTCGGATCGGCGACGATGTTGGCGTTGTAGGCGGCGGGCATCATGCCGAGCAGCCGGGCGCTGTCGCCGTCCACCAGATAGGCGCGCCCGTCCTTGGCGTGGTTGTAGACCGCATCGGTGATCAGCAGCCGGTGCGCGGTCGGCGGCGGCAGGGTGAGCACGTCGCTCTGCTCGGTCTGCGGGATCGGATCCTGGTCGGCGGCGCATGCCGGGCCGGCGCCGCGCAACAGCCCGCAGAGCACGGCGGCAAAGCAGAACACGGCGGCGAAGCGTCTGGTCGTTGCATCGGTCATCAGCCACCCGCCTTCACGGTTGCATAGGTCGCGGCGATCCTGGCGCGATTGCGCATCGGCCGGACGAGGATGGTGTCGTGCAGCTCGTGCTGCGGATCGCGCGGCAGCGCCAGCGCCGCGCGTTCCGACTCCGGGATCGCCAGGAACGCGTCGCTGTTGGCGACGCCGTAGCCATAGGCGCGGATCAGCGCCATGCCGACCTGCCTGGTTTCCATCGCGTTGAAGAAATCATAGGCGAGATCGACGTTCTTGCTGTCGCGCATCAGCACCAGCCCGCAGACCCAGGTCAGCATGCCTTCCTTCGGCCGCATGAAGGCGACCGGGACGCCCTGCTTGCGCAGTTCGACATAGGCGCTGTTCCAGGTCATCGCCGCCACCAGCTCGCCGCTGGCCAGCGACTGCTCGAGCGTCGTCATGTCGGCGGTGTAAAAGCTGGCCAGCGCCACCTGCCGCCGCAGCGTCGCCGCGGTCCTGGCGATGTCGGCGTCGCTCTCGTCGAACGGATCGACCTTGGCCACCAGCGCCGCGACCAGCCAGGCATCGTGCACCGCGTCGATCAGCGCCGTGCGCGCCTCGTATTTCGGATCCCACAGCAGAGTCCAGCTGTCCGGGTGGCCGGCGACCAGGTCGGTGCGATAGGTGATCGAGGTGTTCGCCCAGTCCCAGGGCAGCATCCAGACCTTGCCGTCGGCGACCACGCCGGGGATCTGGCGCAGCACCGGGAACAGCCGGTCCCACGCGCGGATCCGGCTGGTGTCGATCGGCTGGATCAGGTTCGCCGCCCGCCAGTCCGCCACCCGATCGATGCAGGGATGGGCGATATCGGTGTGGTAGCCGGCCCGCACCTTGGCGAACTGCTCGTCGTCGTTGCTCACCACCGCGATGTCGGCGCCTTCCGGATGCGCGCGGTCGTAATCGGGGTGGAACGCCGGCAGCTCGTAGCCCGACCAGGTCATGACGCCGAGCCGGTTCCGGTCCGGTCCCCGCGCCAGGGCAGGGCCCGACCGCAGGCACAGCGTGGCGCAGAGCAGCATCGCCGTCGCGCGCCAGCGCTCACGCACCGGGCCGGCTCCCTGGCGCCAGCCGGCTGCTGGAGAGTGCCAGCCGGCCGCCGGCCAGCGCCAGCACGCTGGAGACCGCCAGCAGCAGGGTGCCCAGCGCCATCATCCTCGGCAGGTCGGCCGGGAAGCGCAGGTGGTTCCAGATGAACACCGGCAAGGTCGGCCGGGGGCCGGCCAGGAAGAAGCTGACCACGAACTCGTCCATCGAGGTGGTGAAGGACAGCACCAGACAGGCCAGCAGGCTGGGCGCCGCCATCGGCAGCACCACCCGCAGCATCACCTGCAGCGGCGTGGCGCCGAGATCGCGCGCCGCCTCCTCGACGCTGCGCGGGGTGGCGTGGAAATGGTTGCGCAGGATGATCAGGCACAGCGGCAGGCACAGCACCACATGGCCCGCCGCCACCAGCGTCAGCGACGGCGCGACGCCGGCCAGATGCGCGGTCATCAGCATCGCCACCCCCAGCACCACGCCGGGAATCAGCAGCGGCGCCAGCGAAAGCGCTGCGACCGGCACCGCGGCGGTGCCGCGCCCCCTGACCAGCGCGTAGGCGGCCAGCAGCCCGGCGGCGCTGGCCAGCGGGGCCGCGCACGAGGCGACGCCGAGGCTGGCGCCGAGTGCGGCGCCGACCGCCGGATCGTGCAGTAGCAGCCCGTACCAGCGCAGCGTCGGGCCGGTGATCGGCAGCGCCGCGTAGGGCGACGCGCTGATCGAGAACAGCGGCAGCAGCAGCACCGGCGCATAGAGGAACGCGATGAACAGCCCGGTATAGGCCGCCAGCACGCGCCCGGTGATGCCGGTCCCGCTCATGCGAAGCGCCGGGTGATCAGCCCGGCCAGCAGCACCGGCGGCATGATCGCCAGCACCACCAGCATCGCCAGCGTGGCGCCGAACGGCCAGTCGGCGACGCTGTTGAACTGCGCCTCGATCAGGCTGCCGATCATGGTGCTGGACAGGCCGCCGACCAGGGCCGGGGCGGTGTAGTCGCCGAAGGTCGGGATGAACACGGCGAGGAAGGCCGCGAGCACGCCGGGCACCGACAACGGCAGCACGATGCGGGTGAAGAGCCGCGCCGGTCCGGCGCCGAGATCGCGCCCGGCCTCGATCAGCCGCGGATCGATCGCGCGCAGTGCGACGAAGATCGGCAGCACCGCGAACGCCGCATAGGCATGCGACAGGGTGATCAGCACCGCCGGCGGCCGGTACAGCAGCCCGTGCAGCGGGCCGGCGATCAGATGCAGCCGGATCAGCGCGGTGTTGAGCACGCCGCGATAGCCCAGGATCGCCTTCCAGGCGAACACCCGCAGCAGGTAGCTGGTCCAGAACGGCAGCGTCACCAGCGTCAGCAGCAGCGCGCGGCGGCGTCCCGCCTGGAAGGCGAGAAAGCCCGCCACCGGGTAGGCGAGCAGCACCGTCAACGCGCCGGTGCCGCCGGCGATCAGCAGCGATCGCGCCAGCACCCGCGCGTAGAGCGGCGCCCACAGCGCGCGATAGTTCGCGACCGAGAATCCATGGCCGAGCATGGCGCCGCCTTCGCCACGCAGGCTGAGCCAGGCGATCAGCGGGATCGCGAAACCGACGCCGAACACGCCGATCAGCGCGGCCGGAAGCGTGGTCAGGCGATCGAGATCGCGGCCGCGCCGGTGTCTGTCGCCCCGGTGCCTCTCGCGACGTTCGATCACCTGTCTCCAACATGCCGTTCGGCCATGACGTCGAGGATAGGAGGCAGCACGGCGAAGAGACAACTGCTTTGTCGGCGACGCCGCGAACCGCGACGCTGGCGTGAAACTTGCTGCAATTCGTCTCGATCGCGTGCTGAATTGCGTGCTGCCGTCAGGAGTGCCGGAGGGATGGATCGTTTCTTGGGCAGAAGATGCCGGAATGACAAGCAGTGTCGCGGCGTTTGATCCGACCAGCGATGTCGTGCTGACGCGGGTGCGACCGCTCTGCCCGCCAGGCGTCGCGGCTGGCGCGGCCGATCCGCTGCTGCGTCTGACCGGGCTGTGCAAGCGCTACGGCGACGGCGCAGCGGTGGTGCGCGATCTCGATCTGGAACTCCGGGAAGGCGAGTTCCTGTCGCTGCTGGGGCCGTCCGGCTGCGGCAAGACCAGCACCTTGCGCATGATCGCCGGGCTGGAGCCGCCCAGCGCCGGTCGGATCGTGCTCAGGGGGCGCGACATCACCGACGAGCCGGCGCATCGCCGTCCGGTCAATACCGTGTTCCAGGATTACGCGCTGTTCCCGCATCTGTCGGTGGCCGGCAATGTCGGTTTCGGCCTGGCGGCGCAGCGCCGGCCGCGCGCGGCGATCGCGCGCGCGGTCGGCGACATGCTGGCGCTGGTCGGCTTGTCGGCGCAGGCCGACGCCCGTCCGGCCACCTTGTCGGGCGGCCAGAAGCAGCGCGTGGCGCTGGCCAGGGCGCTGGCCCGGCAGCCCGACCTGCTGCTGCTCGACGAGCCGCTCTCGGCGCTCGACGCGCAGCTTCGCCAGCAGATGCAATCCGAACTCAAGACGCTGCAGCACCGGCTCGGCAGCACCTTCCTGCTGGTCACCCACGACCAGGACGAGGCGCTGTCGATGTCGGACCGCATCGCCGTGATGCATCGCGGCCGGATCGTGCAGATCGACCAGCCGCAGGCGCTCTACGACCGGCCGCGCACCGCGTTCGTCGCGCGGTTCCTCGGCGCCACCAACCTGTTGCCGGCGATCGCCGGCGGCGGCGTGCTGCGGCTCGCCGCCACCGGCACGAGCCTGGTCCGCGGCGTCGGCCCCGGGGCTGCCTCCCGCGACGACCGCCCGCCAGACGGCCCCTGCCTGGTCGGCATCCGGCCGGAGAACGTGGTGCTGCTCGCCGCCGACGCGCCGCACGATCCGGCGAACCTGGTGCCGGCGACCCTCGAACGCTGCCTGTTCCAGGGCGGGTCGAACCGTCTCGAATGCCGGCTGGCCGACGGCAGCGCGCTGCTGGCCGATCTCGGCCGCGACGCGGTGCCGCCGGCGCCGGGCGCCGCCGTGCGGCTGCTGCTGCCGCCGGACCGCCTCGCCGTCCTGCCGGTCGAGGAGTGAACGCCGATGCCCCGCCACCCCCACGCCGCAGGTTCCGAGGCCACCATGAGCACCCCCTCCAGACGCGCCTGCCTGCTCGGTGCGACGCTGTTCCTCTGTCTGCCGCTTGCCGCGCACGCCCAGGCGCCTGCCCAGGCGCCCGCCGGCAAGGCCGCGCCGACCGATCCGTCCGCGCATTCCGAGGAGATCACCGTCACCGCCACCCGGCGCGCCAGCAGCATCAGCCGGGTGCCGCTGAGCGTCAGCGCCTATTCGCAGCAGACCCTCGATCTGAAGGGCGCTCGCACCATCGAGGACGTGGTGCGCTTCACCCCGGGCGTCTCGTTCGATACCACCACCGACAACATCTCGATCCGCGGCATCAATTCCGAGGCCGGCGCCGGCACCACCGGCATCTATATCGACGACACCCCGGTACAGGTGCGCAATCTCGGCTTCAACGCCGAGAACAGCGTGCCGGAGCTGTTCGATCTCGACCGTGTCGAGGTGCTGCGCGGGCCGCAGGGCACCCTGTTCGGCGCCGGCTCCGAGGGCGGCACGGTGCGCTACATCACGCCGCAGCCGGGGCTGGACACCTACAGCGCCTACGGACGCACCGCGATCTCCGCCTCCGCGGACGGCTCGCCCAGCTACGATGCCGGCTTCGCGTTCGGCGGTCCGCTGATCAAGGACAAACTCGGCTTCCGGGTCAGCGTCAGCCACGAGACCGATGGCGGCTACCTGGACCATCTCGATGTCCAGACCGGCAACATCCTCGACCGCAACACCAACACCACCAACATCAACGTGTATCGCGGGGCGCTGGCGATCGCGCCGGTCGAGGGCCTGCTGATCACGCCGTCGATCATGTATCAAAGCCGGCTCAAGGCCGACACCGACGCCTATTTCGAGGGGCTCTCCGATCCGTCGTCGGGAAGGTTTCAGACCAATTCACCTGAATATGTCAAGGACAACGACCGGTTCTACCTGCCGGCGCTCAACGTCAAATACACGCTGGGCCCGGTCGACCTGATCTCCAACACCTCGTATCTGCATCGCGACAACCTGACCGGCTACAACGGCACGATCTACAACCTGTCGTTCTACAACACCTATCTCGACAGCAGCTCGCCCTATTATCCGCTGCTGCTGCCGACCGGCATCAATCCCGCGCTGCCCTCCTACATCTCGCCGTCGCGCATCACCAACCAGCAGCGCAACGTCACCCAGGAGTTCCGCATCCAGTCCAACGATCCCGGCGCCCGGTTCGTCTGGACCGCCGGCCTGTTCTACCAGCACAACGACCAGCTCAGCTCCGAGCAGATCGAGGATCCGATGGCCGACGCGCTGTTCGAGCCGGTGTTCGGTCAGAGCATCACCGATTTCTTCGGCGCGCCGCTGTACGGCAAGGACAGCTACATCAACCAGACCCACGCCATCGACGAGCAGGAAGCGGTGTTCGCCGACGGCACCTACAGGATCGTCGGCGGCCTGAAGTTCGAGGCCGGCCTGCGCTATGCCCACACCGATTTCAGCTTCGACAATTTCGCCGCCGGATCGCAGAACGGCGGCACCACCGGCGGCTCCGGCGGCAAGTCGGAGGATCCGGTCACGCCGAAATTCACCCTGTCCTATCAGGTGACGCCGCGCGACCTGCTCTATGTCACCTGGGCCAAGGGCTACCGCGTCGGCGGCGCCAGCCCGCCGGTCCCGGTCGAGGCGTGTGCCACCGACCTGGCGAATTTCGGCATCGCCTCCGCCCCCGACCAGTACGGCTCCGACACGGTGAAGAGCTGGGAGATCGGCTCCAAGGACCGGCTGCTCGACGACCGGGTCGAACTCGGTCTCAGCGCCTACACGATCGACTGGGACAACATCCAGCAGAGCGTGCTGCTGCCGACCTGCGGCATCCGCTACACCACCAATCTCGGCCGGGCGGTGAGCCGCGGCTTCGACGCCCAGGCATCGCTGCGCCCGGCGCGCGGCGTGACGATCGATACCGCGTTCGGCTTCACCGACGCGCACTACACCACCGACAGCAACGCCGGCACCGCGTCCGGCTCCGGGCTGATCGCGCGCAGCGGCGACAGCATCGGCGAGCCGGCCTGGAAGTTCAGCATCGGCGCGCAATACACCGCGCCGCGCGGCACCTTCACCGTGCTCGGCGCGCAGCCCTACATCCGCGCGGACTACCAGTATGTCGGCCCGCCCGCGGGCACCACGCCGCTGCGCGACGCGCTGACCGCGACCTACGACCCAGGCTACGTTCGCACCGACGCCACCAACTTCATCTCGCTGCGCGCCGGGCTGATCTTCCGCAGGGCGTTCAACCTGTCGGTGTTCGTCAACAACCTGCTGAACGCCACGCCGCGACTCACCCAGGCGCACGAGACGATCGGCTCGCCGCTCTATTACGACACCACGCTGACGCCGCGCTATGTGGGCGTCATGCTCACCTACCGGGGATAGGCGGTCCTAGCCGAGCAGATCGAGGAGCCGGCCAGAGGCGACGTGCCACGCCACCCCCAGCGGCCAGAACCGGTGCGCCGCGATCGGCCGCACCGGGGTCGACGGCAGCAGCAGCTCGTGCTTCGGCGCGCCGTCGATCAAGCGCGCCATCTCGCGGCCGAGCAGGGTCGCCATCGCCACGCCGCGGCCGTTATAGCCGAGACAGGCGAACAGGCCCGGCGCCGGGTCATGCAGATGCGGCAGGTGGTCGGTGGTCATGGCAAGCTGGCCGTTCCAGCCATGGGTCCAGCGCCAGCGCGCGATCTGCGGCCAGAGCCGCCTCGCGTGGCGCTGAAGGAAGCGGAACGCCTCCGGCCCCGACAGGTCGCGCGAGCGCGAACGGCCGCCGATCAGCAGCCTGCCGCCGGCATCGACGCGGTAGTAGGTGGTGACGCGGCCGACCTCGTAGACCACCTCGCGTCCGGCCAGCACGGTGGCATGGATCGGATCGGGCAGCGGCGCGCTGGCGATGATGGCGCTGTAGGCCGGCACGATGCTGCGGGCCAGCCCGGGCCAGAGCGGGTCGGTATAGCCGTTGGTGGCCAGCAGCACCTGGCCGGCATCGAGCGTGCCGTCCGGGGTCGTGATCCGCCAGCCGGACCCGGTCCGGGTCAGCTGCAGCGCCGGGCTGTCGCCATGGATCGTGGCCCCGGCATCCGTCGCCGCCACCGCCAGGCCGCGCGCATAGGCAAGCGGGTTGAGCTGCCCGCCGCGCCGGTCGAACAGGGCGGCGGCGTAGCGTTCGCTGCCGGTGCGCGACGCCGTCAGGTCCTGGTCGAGCAGGCTCGCCGTGTCGATCCCGTGCGCCTGGCATTGCGCGGCGAGCCGGCGCAGCCCGGCCACCTCGCGCGCCGCGCTCGCCACCCGCAGCGTGCCGCCGCGCACCGCGTCGCAGGCGATGCCGTGGCGCGCGATGATGTCGAACACCAGGTCGGGCGCCCGCCAGGCGGCGGTGACCAGCGCCGCCCCCCGGTCGCCGCCGATCCGGCGCGCCACCGCGTCCTGGTCCGGCTTCAGTCCAGGATTGACCTGGCCGCCATTGCGCCCGGAGGCGCCCCAGCCCGGCGCGTGCCGGTCCAGCACCGTGACGGCACGCCCCAGTTCGGCCAGGTGCAGGGCCGCGGACAGGCCGGTGAATCCGGCGCCGATCACCGCGACGTCGGTGCGCTCGCGGCCGCTCTGCCGGGTGCCGCCACGCCAGCGCGGCGCGGTATCGTCATAGACGCAGCCGGTGCCGGTCATGCGTCGCCGTAGCCCTGCACGGCCTTGATCTCCAGGAAGTCGGCCAGCCCATACTGGGCATATTCACGGCCGTTGCCGGACTGCTTGTAGCCGCCGAACGGCGCCGCGGCGCTCCAGGCCGGATGGTTGATCGACACGGTGCCGGCGCGCAGGCGGCGGGCCACCGCCCGCGCCGCCTCCAGGCTCGCGGACTGGATGGCGGCGGCCAGCCCGTAAGGGGTGTCGTTGGCGATCGCGATCGCCTGCTCGACGCTGTCGTACGGCATGATCGAGAGCACCGGCCCGAAGATCTCCTCGCGCGCGATCGTCATCGACGGCGTGACGTCGGCGAACAGCGTCGGGCGGACATAGTAGCCCGTGGCCAGCCCGTCCGGCCGCCCGGGACCGCCGGCGACCAGGCTGGCGCCCTCCTCGATGCCGGCGCGGATCAGCTGCTGGATCCTGTCGAACTGGGTTTGGCTGATTACCGGGCCGTGCGTGGTGCCGGGCGCGTCCGGGGCGCCGGTGACGAAGCCGGCAACCGTCTCGCGCGCGATGGCGATGACCGCCGGCTGCAACGCGCGCGGCACCAGCATCCGGGTCGGCGCATCGCAGGACTGGCCGCTATTGCCCATGCAGGCCCGGACGCCGCGCGGGATCGCCTGCGCCAGGTCGGCGTCCGGCAGCACCAGGTTGGGCGACTTGCCGCCGAGTTCCTGCAGCACGCGCTTGACGCTGCCCGCGGCGAGCGCGGCGACGCGGATGCCGGCGCGGGTCGAGCCGGTGAAGGAGATCGCCTCCAGGCCGGGATGGGCGGCGAGCGCCTCGCCGACGCCGGGCCCGTCGCCCTGGATCATGTTGAACACCCCGGCCGGCGTGCCCGCCGCCTGCATGATCTCGGCGAAGATGACGCCGCTCAGCGGCGCGATCTCGCTCGGCTTGAGGATGCAGCAGCAGCCGGCGGCGATCGCCGGCGCCACCTTGCAGACGATCTGGTTCATCGGCCAGTTCCACGGCGTGATCAGCCCGACCACGCCGACCGGCTCGTGGGTGATCAGCATGTCGCCCTGGTGGCGGTCGAAGGCGAAGTCCCGCAGCGCGGTGATGGTCTGTTGCAGATGCGCGGCGCCGATCCAGGCCTGGCTGTCGCGGGCGAAGCCGATCGGCGCGCCCATCTCGCGCGAGATCGCCCGCGCCAGATCCTCCTGGCGATCGCGGTAGCAGGACAGGATCCGCTGCAACAGGTCCAGACGCTGCGCCCGCGTGCTCCGGGAGAAGCCGTCGAACGCCCGGCGCGCGGCGACCACCGCGCGGTCCACGTCGGCGGCGCTGCCGAGCGCGACCTCGGCGAACCGCTGCTCGGTCGACGGGTCGATCACCGCGACGACGCGCGGCGTCACCGGCGGCACCCACTCCCCGTCGATGAAGAATTCGAGCGCGTGCGTCATGCGATGCGGCATCTCCACCCTCGGGCCGGAGTGCAGCATGAACCGGTCCGGCTCGGCAACGGCGCCGGCGCGGCCCGCCGGTCCCGGTGGCGCTGGACGAGCGGGCCGCGCCGGGTCAGCCGAAACTGATGCCGGTATGGCTGGCGTCGGCGTAGCCGTGGAACAGCGCCTGCGCGCCGTCGGTGAAGGTCACCACCAGGCTGCCGCCGGAGACCGTGGACGAGGCGACATGAGTCAGGGCAGCACTCGCCTGGCTCGGGTCGAAGCCCATCACGTCGGTCGTGCCGACCAGCGATCCGTCGAGCGTGAGCAGCGCGCCGACCGCGTTCGACAGGTCGATGGTCGCGGTCCCATGCCCGCCGACGATGCTGGTGTGGTCTCCCGCGGTGACGACGGCGTCGCCGCCGCCGAGCTGCAGCGTGGCCTCGTTCGCGCCGCCGATGAACCGCATCGTGCCGGAGAAGCCCTGGTCGATGGCGATGGTCTGGGCGCCGGTCGCGTTCTGGTCGTCCGACACCAGCAACGAGCCGGTCCCCGACATCGAGATGGTCTCCCGCGCGCTGCCGCCGACCACCGAATTGGTGCCGCCGGCGAGCTGCAGCACCGCCGCCTTCGCCCCGCCTTCGTAGCTGAAGCTGCCGGTGTTGGAGAGCGAGACCACGCTGGTGGTGCCGGTCTCGGCGTCGGCCGTGCCGTGGATGGTGGTCGCGGCGCTGCCGGTCAGCAGCACCAAGTCGTCGCCCGCGCCTTCGTAGAGGTCGAGCGTGGCGGTTCCGGCCCAGACCGTGTTCCCGCCCGCGCTCTGGATGCTCACCGCGCCGGTGTCGGTCGATCCGTTCAGGACGACGACGCTGTTGCCGCCGCTATAGGCGAGGTTGGCGCCGCCGCCGAAGACCAGGTTGCGCGCCACGCCATCGGTGGTGATGGTCTGGATCTCGGAATCGTCGCCCCAGACGTCGAACTCGTTGCTGTCGCCGGCGACGCCGCCATGGGCGTTGACGGTCGAGGAGGTGGCGGCCATGTCGCCCAGGATGAAGCGGCTGTCGCCGCCGGCGGTGTAGTCGACCGTCGCCGCGCCGACCCAGACCGCGTTCCCGCCCAGACTATGGATCGTGACCGCGCCGTCCTGGTTCGCGCCGTTCAGCACGACGACGCTGTGCCCGGCCGTCAGGTCGAGCGCCGAGTTGCCGCCGAACACGACCAGGTCGCGGTTCGGGTTCGCCGACAGGTCGAGGGTGGCGGTGCGCGCCGGATCGGAGAGGACGGAGAAGACGTGCCCGGTCGTTTCGGTCCCGTCATTGCTCCAGAAGGTGGGCGGCGCGGTGACGTTCAGCTGCGTGGAGAGGCTGCCGCCTGCCAGATGCTGGGACCCGGCCGTATTGGACAGGGCGACGCGGAGCGTGGTGGTCGTCAGCCCGTTCGAGGCGGCGATGGCGGGGGTGAAGGTCAGCGCGCGCAGCGCGGCCTGCACGGTCGCCGCCGATCCGGTGAGGGTGGCGACGCGGCCGTCGTCCGAGAGTGAGACGCTGCCGGCGGCCAGGCCCGACGTGCCGAACCCGGCCGTATCCGCGCTGATTTCGGCGGTGACCACATCGCCGACATTGGTGTCGGTGATGACGGCCTGGGCGAACGGCGCCAGGGCGACGCCGCCGTCCGCCGCCTGGCTGGCCGCGACGCCGCTCAGCGTATCGGCGACGAGCGCCGGGCCGTCGATGAGGATGGTGGTGGTGGCCGAACCGGTGCCGGTCGCGGCGGTCAGGGTCAGGGTCGCGGTTTCCCGCGCTTGCGTCGCGGTGGCCGGCGTGGCGGCGGTGAGCCGGAGTTGCTGCAGCGCCTTGCTCAGATCGGCCGCGCCGCCGGTGATCTCGAGGCTCGCGCCGGCATTGCCGAACCTGTAGCTGATCGCCTGGTTGCCCTGCTCGGCGCGGGCGAAACCGTCCTGGTCGAACGACGCGACCGACGGATCGGACAGGACGATGGTGGCGTCGATCGAGGTCAGCGGACCGCTGACGGCGGCGTGCGCGTAGGGCGCCACGCTGGAGGCGCTGGTTTCGATGGTGGCGTTGCCGGTCAGCACCGGGCTGGTTCCCGACGAGACGATCGAGAGCTGCTCGGTCAGGCTGACGGACTGGTTCGACGCCGTGCTGACGGTCAGGCCGATCTCGGCGACCACGGTGCCGCTGGGCGGGTTGACGGTCTGCAGGCGCAGCGCCCGGAGTTCGGCCTGCACGGCGTCGGTGCTGCCGGCGATGGTCAGCGTGGCGCCATCCTGGGCCAGGGTCAGCGTCGTGCCGGACGCGGCCGCGCTCGGCATCGCGCTCATGTCGAACCGGCCACTCGCCGCATTCCTGTTGACCACCGTCGCGGTCACGGTGTCGGCCGAGAGGTTGCGGAGCGCCAGGTTGGCGAACAGCGCGGCGTCGGCGCCGCCCTGCGCGCTGCTCGATCCGGCGACGCCGGACATGGTCAGCACCGGCGCGGAACCGGTGATGTCGACGGTGTTGGTGGCGCTCGCAGTGGTCGCGTTGACGCTGTCGGTGCCGGCGAGGGTGAAGCTCTCGTGCCCGGTGGTGCCGGTCGGCTGGCGGGCAGGGGTGAAGCCCAGGCCCTGCAGCGCGGCGCTGACGGCCGCCGCCGCCCCGCCGAGGGTCAGCGAGCCGTCGGTATTGCGGGTCACGACCGCGCCGGTCCCGGCGAGACCGGTGGTGTCGAAGCTGCCGAGCGTGGCGTCGCTCATCGTGACATGGACGCTCACCGCATCCTGCGCCGCGGCCTTGATGGTGGCGCCGGCGAAGATCCCAGACGAGCCGGTATCGGCGATGGTGGCGGCCTTCGGCAGCCCGGTGATGACGAGGTTGCTGCCGTTGGCCTGGATCGTGGCGCTGGTGAAGGACCGGCCGAAGCTCGTCGAATCCGCGGTGTTGTTGAGGATCACGGTGAGATGCGCGGTTTGCACCGACCCGACATCCAGTGGCGCGGGCTTGAATTGCAGCGCGCGAAGCTCCGCCTGGACCGTGGCGGGGGTTCCGGACAGGTTGAGCAGCGAGCCGTCCGGCGTGGCGACGTAGCTGCCGCCGGGGAGCGCCTCGGCATCCAGCATCCCGGCGACGGTGTTGTCGTCCAGGACGAAGACCGTCACCACGTCGGTCTGGTCGTTGCTGTCGGAAATGACCGCATTGGCGAACGGCGAGACCAGCGTGCCCTGGGTGGTGCTGTAGGCCGTCACCCCGGTGAGAAAATCTTGGGTCGGAACGGAGGTCATGCGCTTTCCTTTGACTTCTGCCGGAAGGTCGTGCCCACGACACGCGCGGGCGGCAGGGAAAGTCGTAGGTTCAAAAAGTTGCGCCGAGGTTAAGGCGCCCACGCGACGCGCCGGTTGCCGTTACACGGTTTCGTGGGGTCTTTTGACGGCCTGGCCAAGTTCGGACAGCATCCAGCGCCGCGCCGCGCGGGGTAACAGCATGGGAAGAGTCACGCGATGGTCGACACGGCTTTGTTTCGGGAAGGAATGTCGAGGCTCGCGGGCGCGGTCAACCTGATCACGACCGACGGCGCGGCCGGCCGGCATGGCTTCACCGCGTCGGCGGTGTGCAGCGTCACCGACACGCCGGCGACGCTGCTGGTGTGCATGAACCGCTCGGTCAGCGCGCGGGCGGCGTTCGAGCAGAACGGCGCGCTCTGCGTCAATGTCCTGTGCGGCCTGCACGAGCCGCTCTCCGGCCTGTTCGCCAGCCGTGGCGCCTCGATGGACGAGCGCTTCGCCGCCGCCGAGTGGCGGACCGGCGACACCGGCGCGCCGATCCTGTCGGATTGCGCGGTGGCGTTCGACTGCGCGATCGACCAGATCCAGGAAGTCGGCACGCACAGCGTGCTGTTCTGCCGTATCGTCGGCGTGCACCTGACCGACGGCGTGGCCGACACCCTGGTCTGGAGCAGCCGCCGCTACCACCGTCTGCCGGCCCAGCCGCAGGGCTGAGACGGCCCCGGCGCAACGACCCCCTCTTTAACAACGACAGGATCGATCATGACCACCGTCGGCCCGCGCACCGCGGATTATCCAATCGCCCCGAAATTCCTCGCCCGCTGGTCGCCGCGCGCCTTCACCGGCGAGCCGATCGCGGAGGCGGATCTGCTCACCATGCTCGAGGCCGGACGCTGGGCGGCGTCCTCCTACAACTCGCAGCCCTGGCGCTTCGTCTATGCGCGCCGCGACACGCCGCACTGGGAGCGGTTCCTGGGCCTGCTCAACCCGTTCAACCAGAGCTGGGCGAAATCGGCCTCCGCCCTGGTGATCCTGGTGTCGAACCCGATGATGCGGCCGCCGGGCGCGGAGAAGAACGTGCCCTCGCGCAGCCACTCGCTCGATGCCGGCGCGGCGTCCGGCTACATGGCGCTGCAGGCGGTCGAGATGGGCTGGTTCATGCACGGCATGGTCGGGATCGAGCTGGACCGCATCGCCACCGAACTGAACGTGCCGGAGGGTTATCACGTCGAGGCCGCCTACGCGGTCGGCCGGCTCGGCGACAAATCGATCCTGCCGGAAGGGTTGCAGGCGCGCGAGGCGCCGAGCCCGCGCCGGCCGCTGACCGAACTCGCCTTCGAAGGCGGCTTCCCGCCCGCGCCCTGAGCCAGACCGGTCCCGGGGTCGCGCCCCGGGGCCGGCGTCAGCCGGTCGGTCTGCCGACGCTGCTGTAGTCCAGCCCGGCGGCGAGCATTGCCCGCGGGTCCCAGATGTTGCGCAGGTCCACCACCACCCGGCCGCGCATCAGGTCGCGCA
>CAZZZA010000066.1:0-15681 GCA_964658455.1 uncultured Lichenihabitans sp. | reverse complement strand
GCCGGCGGCGCTGCGCTGCCGGGAGCCCCGAGCGGCTGCTCTGCGACCGCCTCCACCGGGGCGGCGGCGATCGCCACCCTGGGCGCGCCCGCGAGCGGCGCCGCGACCGCCTGGCTCAACCCCTGCTGCAGCGTGATCGCCACCCGTGCCGGCACGTCCGCATGCATGCCGAGCAGCCGCGCCGCGGCCGGGCTGAGCGCGATCAGCCGCCCGGGCTCGTCCGGCCCGCGGCCGATCGCCCGGACCGACAGGATGCGGCCGGTCTCCAGATCATGCACGTCGATCACCGAGGGCACCTGCAAGGTCTGCACCGACGCGGTCAGGCGATCCGGGTCGTAGCGCTCGCCATCGGCCATCGCCGTGCCGGACGGTGCATGCTCGACCACCGCCAGGCCGGTGGCGGAGAAGCTGCTCTGCTCCTGCGGGTAGAACCAGGCGCCGCCCGCGCCCTGCCAGGCCGGGCCGACCACGTAGTGCGCGGTCTGCGAGAGGGTGGAAACTGGCGCCCGCCGCTGGCAACCGGCGAGCACCACCGCCGCCGCCAGCGCCGCGCAGAGCAGCGGAACGGCCTGTCGGGCGCCGAGGCGTCTCACGCTGCCGCGTTGCCGATCAGCCCGACCGCAAGCGCGTAGAAATCGGACGGGTTGTAGCGGCGGATGACGTTGAAATTGGCATAGACCATGAAGGCGTCGCCGCCGGCGCCGTCCGGGAGCAGCAGCGCACCCCTGACCGACGGGCTGGAGAACCGGTTGCCGTCGATGCGCCGCACCCCGAGCGACTCCCACTCGCCCAGGCTGCGCAGGGTCTGGCGCCCGGCGCGCGACGGATCGAGCGGCTGGGTCAGCGAGACCGGCTGGCCCCATGGCTCGCCCGTGACCCAGCCGCACTTGCCGAGATAGTTGGCGATCGAGGCGAAGCTGTCGGCGCGGCTGGTCCAGATGTCCGCCTGCCCGCCGCCCTGGTAGGCGACCGCGTAGCGCAGGTAGGAGCTGGGCATGAATTGCGGCTGGCCCATCGCCCCGGCATAGCTGCCGAGCATGGAGGGCGGCGCGATCTGGCCGCGGCCGAGGATGCGCAGCGCGTTCATCAGCTCGGCACGGAAAAACGCCGCCCGCCTGCCGTCATAGGCCAGGGTGGCCAGCGCATCGACCACCCCGAAGCTGCCGATCCTGGTGCCGAAATTCGATTCCAGCCCCCAGATGCCGATTACCGCGCGCGGATCGACCCCGGTGCGGCGCCAGAGATCGGTCAGGATCGCCAGATTGTCCTGGTAGGCGGAAGCGGCATCGCTCTTGCGCTTGGCGCCGATCACCCGGTCGCGATACTGCGCCCAGCTCAGGGTGAATTCCGGCTGGTGCCGGTCGAGCTGCAGCACCTTCGCGTTCGGCGCCTGCAGCGACAGCGCCTCGGACAGGATCGCATCGTCGATACCGAGCCGCACCGCGTCGGCGCGGACCCCGGCCAGGAACTCAGGGTAGCGTCGCGAGTCGCCCGGCCGGGCCAGCGAGAGCGGCCGGGCGGATGCCGGCCCGGTGCCGATGCCGGCCATGGCGCCGGTTGCCAGCAGGGCGGTGGTCAGGGAGCGGCGGGTGATCATGCCCCAAGCTCTGCCACAGCGCCCGCGCGACAACAAATCCGCCGGCGCTGCTTCCGGCGGCATCGGGCGCTAGCCGCGCGGCTTGCGGCCTTCGCGCGCGCCATACAGCACGAAATGCAGGAACGGGTTCATCTGCGAGGCCGCCACGTCGGCATAGGTGGCGAGATACCAGCTCGTCACGAAGAACGCGTTCGGGTTGCGGCCCTCGCGGGCGCCGTTGTCGAAGAAGTGCCGGATCGGATCGATGCCGGCGATGGTGACGTCGGGATATTCCGAACGATACCAGTCCGGATCGAACACCAGCGCCCGGGTCTCGATCACCGAGCCGTCGATGGCGATCATCGGCGCGCCCGCCTCTGGCGGCTCCGGGGCCGCCCGCGATGCGGCCTCGACGATCGGGGCGGGTTTCCGTCCTGCCGCAGCCCGCGGGCCCGGTTTCGCGCGTGGTGGCGCGTTGCTGCGTGTCTGCGACGCCAATGCCGTAACTCTCGATTTGGTGAGCAGCCAGAAGCTAGCCGATCGGCCTCGGCGAGTCAGCCCTTTTCGGCCGCCGCCGTGACCCTGGCCACGGCGCCGGGAAACCCGGTCCCGCCGGCAACGTTCGCCTTCTTCACCAATCGGATCGATTCATGGCGCAGACGGCGACGCGGAAACACAGAATCGCCAAAGGGGGCGCCATCGCCGGCGGCGTGTTCCTGCTGCTCCTGGCGCTGCTGATCGCGTTCTGGCGATGGGACTGGTTCATTCCGATCGTCGAACGCAAGGCCAGCGCGTCGCTGGGCCGGCCGGTGACGATCGCCCATCTGCATGTCCGCCTCGGCCGGGTGACGACGATCGTCGCCGACGACGTCGCCATCGCCGGCACCCGCCGCTACCCGCAACCGCTGGCGACGGTGAAGGCGCTGACGGTCGCGGTGGAACTGCTGCCGCTGGTGCGGCACTTCCAGATCGTGCTGCCATTGATCGACCTGCGCGAGCCGCTGGTGCAGGTGCTGGGGACCGCGACCGGCGACGATAATTTCAGCCTCGCGGGCGGCGGCTCCTCGTCCTCCGGTCCCGGCCCGCAGCTCGGCGTGCTGCGGATCGAGAACGGCCGCATCCATGTCGACGACGCCCGCTACAAGGCGCTGTTCGATATCGACGTCGAGACCCGCAACGCGCCCGACCCGTTCAAGACCCCGCTGCCCGCCGACCAGGGCCAGATCGTCGCCTCCGGCAAGGGCCGCTATGCCGGCCAGCCGATCACGGTGCATTTCGTCGGCGGCGCCATCCTCTCGCTGCGCGACAAGAGCCGGCCGTATCCGGTCGATCTGCGGGTGGAGAACGGCCCGACCGCGGTGGTGCTGCGCGGCACCATCGAGCAGCCGCTGAGCTTCGGCGGCGCCAACCTCAAGCTCGCCTTCGCCGGGCCGGACATGGCGCTGCTGTTCCCGCTGACCGGCGTGCCACTGCCGGCGACCCCGCCCTACAAGATCACCGGCAACCTGGACTACTCCAAGCAGCTGGTGGCGTTCCGCAATTTCGAGGGCCAGGTCGGCAAGAGCGATCTCGGCGGCACCATCAGCGCGGTCCCGGCGCACGTCCCGACCGTCAACGCCGACCTGCATTCGCGCAATGTCGACCTGACCGATCTCGGCGGCTTCGTCGGCGCCAAGCCGTCGGACGCCAAGGCCGCCGAGCAGCCGGCCGCGAAGAGCAGGAGCGGCAGCGTGCTGCCCGACACCCCGCTCAACGTGCCCAAGCTCAAGGCGGCCAACGTCCATCTCGTCTATCGCGGCGACCATATCGAGAACCGCAACGCGCCGCTGGACAACATCGTCGCGCGGCTGGACATCGACGACGGCAAGATCGACCTGAAGCAGCTCGATTTCGCCGTCGGCAGCGGCACCATCGCCAGCAGCGCGTCGATCGACCCGACCCATGGCATGCAGGCCCGGGCCCATGCCGACTTCCGCCGGATCGACCTCTCGCGGGTGATGCAGGCGACCCACGTGTTCCACGGCCAGGGCATCATCGGCGGCAAGGCCGATCTGGTCTCCAGGGGCGACTCGGTGGCGCGGCTGATGGCCAACGGCTCCGGCGGCCTGACCCTGGTGATGTCCGGTGGCGGCAACGTCAGCGCGCTGCTGCCAGACATCGCCGGGCTGGAGGTCGGCAACGCCATCCTGTCGGCGCTCGGCGTGCCGAACCGGGCGTCGGTGCAGTGCTTCGTCGCCGACATGCCGCTCAAGGACGGCATCATGTCCACCAACGCCTTCGTGCTGCAGACCAGCGAGGCGCGCAGCGTCGGCCGCGGCACGATCGATTTCCGCAACCAGACCATCGACTACAGCCTGACCACCCGCTCGACCAATTTCAGCGTCGGCTCCCTGCCCGGCCCGATCAACATCACCGGCAAGCTGAACAGCCCGTCGATCCTGCCGGGGGCCGAGGTCGCGGCCAGGGCCGGTGCCGCCACCGCGCTCGGCGTGCTGCTGCCGCCGCTGGCGCTGCTGCCGACGATCCAGCTCGGCGTCGGCGAATCCGCCGCCTGCCGCGAGGCGCTCACCGACGTGAAGGAGCACCCTGCGGCCCACAACCAGGCGAGGCCGGCAGCGGCGGGACATCGTCATCACCGTTAGCGCGGGTCGATGCGGCGCGGCGCCTAGGCGGATGACCCAGCTTCAGGTGATGCGGCAGGTGATAAAGCGTGACGCCGCCACGGGCGCGGATGGCCCCGCCGGCGCTTCTGCCTTATGCCCCGGGCGCATGCATGATGACCGCACGCCGCGCGAGCCGGGCTGATGATCCCGCTCTCCGTCTCCGGACTGCTGAAAGCGGCCGGAGCCCACCCTCTGTTCCAGGCGGTCTCGATCGTCGTCGGCACCTTCATCCTCGAGGACGCGGCCACCGTTCTGGCCGCGATGCAGGTCCAGGACGGCAAGATCGCATGGTGGGTGGCGCTCGCGGCCCTTTACACCGGTATCGTCGTCGGGGATATCGGCCTCTATGGAACCGGCCGTCTTGCCTCGTTGTGGCCCTGGGCACGACGTCTCATCCCAGAACAGACCCGTGACCGCGGGCGCGACTGGCTCGAGCGGCGCGTGTTCCGGGTGGTGTTCGTGAGCCGGTTCATCCCCGGGGCCCGGCTGCCC
Organism: uncultured Lichenihabitans sp.; assembly: GCA_964658455.1. Taxonomy (GTDB): domain Bacteria; phylum Pseudomonadota; class Alphaproteobacteria; order Acetobacterales; family Acetobacteraceae; genus Lichenicola. The sequence continues at coordinate 10,950 of CAZZZA010000066.1, read as the reverse complement.
GCCTATACCAGCTGTGGCTATCTGCACGCCCGCTTCAGCAGCTTCGCGTTGGCGGCGGTGATGGCAACCTCGATCTGGACCACGGCGCTGTTCCTGATCTCCCGCGATGTCGGACAATTCCTGATCGACCATCTCGGCGCCTGGCGCTGGCTGGGTGCGGCGACCTTCGCGGTGCTGGTGGTGCTGGTCGGGCGGCTGGCGATCCGCCTGCAGGGAGAGCGCGGATGAACGTCATCACCGTCGATCGGACCAGCCGCGCCGCGATCCCGATTTCGTCGTTCGAGTTCTGGCCGGGCTGGCTGTTCTATATCCCGGTGGTGCTGTTCTGGATCGCCATGGGGCTGCGGTTTCGCGGCTTCACCCTGCCGACCGCCGCCAACCCGCGCGTCGAGACCGGCGGCCTGTGCGGCGAGAGCAAGAGTTCGATCCTGGACCAGGCGGGCCCGGTCGCCCGCGCCTGGATCGCCCCCTACGTGGTGATGGCGACCGGCGACGACGATCTGCGCCGCGCCCGGCAGGCCCTGGCCGACGCCGGCCTGTCGCTGCCGGTGGTGGTCAAGCCGGATATCGGCTGCAACGGCACCGGCGTGCGCCGCGCCGACACCGTCGCGGCGCTGGCCCAGGCGCTGGCCGCGTTCCCGCGCCACACCGCCCTGGTGCTGCAGGAGTTGATCCCGTACGAGGGCGAGGCCGGCATCTTCTACGTGCGCGCGCCGGACCAGCCGGAGGGCCGCATCACCTCGCTGACGCTGAAGAGCGCGCCGCGAATCATCGGCGACGGCATCTCGACGGTCCGATCGCTGATCCTGGCCGACGCGCGCTCCGGCCAGATCCCGGAGATCTACCTGCCGCGCCTGGCCGCGCGCCATGACGAGATTCTCCCCGCCGGGCAGGAGCTGGCGCTGGTGTTCGCCGGCAACCACTGCAAGGGCTCGATCTTCAGCGATGGCGGCCGCCACATCACCGCGGCGCTGACCCGACGCATCGACCGCATCATGGGCGACATCCCGGATTTCCATTTCGGCCGGATCGACGTCAAGTTCCACGGCCTGTCGTCGCTGAGCGCCGGCGAGGGCTTCAGGATCATCGAGATCAACGGCGTCGGCTCCGAGGCCACGCATATCTGGGATTCCTCGACCACGCTGGCCAAGGCGTATCGCGACCAGATCATGCACTACCGGCTGGCGTTCGAGATCGGCGCGGCGATGCGCCGGCGCGGCGCCCGGCCGACCGCGCCGCTGGCGCTGCTCTCGGCGTGGCGCAAGCAGCGCCGGTTGATGGCCTCCTACCCGCTCAACGACTGAGCCGGGCGCCGGCGATCAGCCGTTGCAGCCGGTCGCCGCCCCGCCATTGCCGAAGATGTACTGGCTGACCTGCTGCTCCAGGCTGGTCGCCTCGCAGGTATCGCTCACCGTCGCCCCTGGCGGCAGCATGGTGCCGGCGGTGCCCGGCGCGATCATCAGCGCGTTCGGCGCGGTCAGGCTGGCGCTGCCGATCGACAGCCTGCTGTCGCTCGGCAGCCGGATCGCGCCGTCCACGGTGAACCCGACCCGAGAGACCAGCGCCTTCGGATCCAGGGTGATCGACGTCACCGCGCCGACCGGAACCCCGGCCAGCATCACCTCCGCCCCCGGGCTCAGCCCGTTCGAGGACAGGAACGTGGCACTGAGCGCGTAGCTGTCGCGCTGCTGGTGGCGGCTCAGGCCGGCCGCATACAGATAGAACCCGCCGGTGATCGCGAGCACGCCGGCGCTGGCGGCGATCGAGGCGATCCCGTGACGGCCGCGCCGTGTGGTGGTTTCCTGCAGGCTCATGCCGGCTGGCTTAGCCAGAGCGCCGGCCGATCGTCAATGAGCGCCCCCGGGCGGCGGGCCGGGAGCGGTGATGCTTGCCGCTGGCCCGGTTATGCGGCACCACGACGGAAAGCATCCGCAGGATACTGAAATGACGACGATTCAAGCGCTGATCATGGCCTTCTTGCAGGGCGTGACCGAGCTGTTCCCGATCAGCAGCCTCGGCCACGCGGTGATCCTGCCAGCCCTGCTGCACTGGAACCTGGACGAGCGCGGCATCACCTTCCTGCCGTTCCTGGTGATGCTGCATGTCGGCACCGCAGCGGCGCTACTCGCCTATTTCTGGCGCGACTGGCTGGCGCTGGCACGCGGCGCGGTCGGCGCCACCGACCGGGTGCGGACCAATGAGGCCCGCTACATCATCGGCCTGATCGTGGTGGCGACGATCCCGGCGGTGGTGGTCGGCAAGCTGCTCGAGCACACGCTGCGGGTGCTGTTCGGCAGCCCGCTGGAGGCGGCGTTCTTCCTGGTGCTCAACGGCGTGCTGCTGCTGGTCGCCGACCGTCTGCGCAGCCGGCTGCCGGAGAGCGCCGACCGCCCGATCGCCAATCTGAGCATCGCCGACGCGCTGGTGGTGGGGTGTTTCCAGTGCCTCGCCTTCCTGCCCGGCATCTCCAGGTCGGGCGCCACCATGACCGGCGGCCTGCTGCGCGGCGTCAGCCACGAGACCGCGGCGCGCTTCTCGTTCCTGATCGCGCTGCCGGTGATCCTGGCGGCGACCGCCTCGCAGCTGCTGACGCTGCACCACGCGCAGGTCGGCTTCTCGTCGCTGCAGCCGGCGGTGATCGGCGCCATCGTCGCCGGCATCACCGCCTGGGCCAGCACCGCCTTCCTGATGCGGTATTTCCGCGATCACGAGGCCTGGGCGCTGCGTCCGTTCGCGCTCTACAGCATCGTCGCCGGCCTGGCCGCCTTCGCCGCGCTGTATTTCCTGTGACATCGCCGCGCGGGCACCGCACCGGCCTGCGCGCGGCGCTGCTGCTCTGCGTGGCAGCAGCGCACGCCGGCCCGTGCGCGGCGATGGCGCGCGCGCGGCATGGCCGACCCACCGCGGTCCATACCGCTTCGGGCAACCTGGCCACCGAACCGGTCTCGCGCATGGCCGAACCCTGGTGGCGCGACCGGTTTCTCGCCAAGCAGCAGGAACTGCGCCGCGGCCCGGTCGACCTGCTCTGGATCGGCGACTCCATCACCCAGAACTGGGAGCGGGACGGCCCGCAGGACTACCTGCGCTTCCAGCCGGTCTGGCAGCATTTCTATGGCGATCGCCACGCGATCGATCTCGGTTTCAAGGGCGACAGCACCTGCCACCTGCTCTGGCGGATCGACCATGGCGAGCTGGACGGCCTGGCGCCACGCGCCGTCATCCTGCTGATCGGCGCCAACAATTTCGGCCATGTGCATACCGACGCCGCCCAGACCTATGCCGGGATTGTCGCGGTGGTCGAGCGCATCCACGCCAGGCTGCCGGCGACCAGGATCCTGCTGCTGGGGGTGCTGCCCTCGATCCGCTCGCCCTGGGTAAGCCGGAACACGGCGGCGCTGGATGACCGGCTGCAGGCCGAGATCCGCATCGGCCGCCCCTATCTGGGCTATCGCGATGTCGGCTCCCTGTTCGAGAACGCGGGCCGGGTCGATCCGTCCGCCTATCTCGATCCGAAGCTGACGCCGCCGGCAGAGCCGCTGCACCCGACGGCGCAGACCCAGGCCCGGCTCGCGGCCTCGATCGAGCCCGATATCGCCCGCATAATGGGCGACGCGCCGCACGCCCCGCTGCCGCGGTGACGACGACACAGCCCCGGTCCCGCACCGCCGCCTCGATGCGCCGGTCGGGGACGAACCAGAGCAGCGCGACGCCGACATAGATCGCGTCGGCGAGCCGGGTGTCGACGAACGCCAGGGCGATGCCGGCGAGGTAGAGCAGCGGCGAGATCCTGGCTTTCCGGTTGCGCCCGAGCACGCGCGCCAATGCCGAGGCGCCGCCGCCCTGCGCGCGGACGACGACCGCCTGCATGACGAACCAGCCGATCGCCGGCATCAGCAGCGACGCGCCGTAGAGCGCGGTCGGCGCCACCGCGTTCGGGTAGTCCCCCAGCCAACTGGTCGCGAACGGAATCAGCGACAGCCAGAACAGCAGATGCACACGGCCTCAATTTGTATCTCGCAACGGCCAGTTCGAGATTTATCTAAAGTGTTTCTGTTGTCAGGTGCTTTGAATACCTGAGTCAAATCACAATTATATCTTTGGCTCAAGCGCCAGATCGCACGAGGGCTCGTTCTGAAAAACGCATGTGTCTATGGCTGAACGCGTGTGTGTCTATAGCGAAAATTGAGGCCCTTCTGAAGGAGGACGACCTGTGCCTCCGCCGTGCAAGAGCCGATATCGGCCCCTAGGCCCGACCCTCCGGTTGAAAACTGCGAAGTCGCTTCACAGTCGGACGTTGTTCGCTTGAGCCATGCTCGATAAGCTGCACGCTGCCTTGTCTTACTGCCGCGGCTATGTAAAATCCTGTTCTCCACCAATTGATCGAGATCGCTGTTTACGGATCCCCAGAACACCCCTGCCGGACCGTTTGACTCTTCTGCTTCAGGATTTGAAGCTACCGCATTATCCAAACATGCTCGCGCTTTCCTGTCGGATACATAGGGTGATTTCCCACAATCCCCTAGGTGGTTGTATGTTGGATCAGCCATCGAATAGATAGAATAATTTACCTCCCGAGCTGAGATGACAGTCGTTATACTGCCTGCAAGGATAACAAGGGGTGCAAAGACAGCAGAACGCATGTTGATAACCTCTCACTCCACCTGTTTCTTATTTCCTCGGCAATCTCGTTCAATATTCCCGATCTTTTAGTGGTGTCTCAGATTCATCGGAGTGTTTCGCTATCCCGAGTCTCTGGAAAATCAAGTAAATTAGGGCGGCAATGATCGCATACAAAAATGTGAGCCTCTCAACTCCAATTGCCCCGGCGAGCAGGTGCACGGGTGGACGCATAACGCCCGGCTTAAGTATGTATCTATGAATCTCTATCTCAGCGAAAATCACCAGAAATACGAGAAAGCTGATACACATAGTCTGCCAAGCTAAAAATGCGGCTATCAAACTGTTCATAATACTATGTAGCTCAAGGGAGCGACGAAGTCGTGCGGATATTTTTACCGAAATCCACATGAAGATACAAAAGAACGGCAGCCCATAGAGAAATATTATTGCAGCAACAATCAATGGGACTACAGGCTTTTGATACAATGGAGAAGGATAAGAGCAATCAGCCGAAAACCAGCATGCCTCGACGGCTGATGCCAAGAAACCTGCGATAAAACATCTAGTCCGTGTCATAGCGCTGCGATTTCTAACGAATACTGCTTTATACAAGACGCAGATGCCCTACTCAACACACCTGATTAGGTGCGTCGGCTTTTGCATGAAGCATGGATATTTGGCCAAGATCCTCAGCCCTATGGTTCTACGGCCACGCGCTTGAATGTTAGAGCAACTTGACGAAGGGGCACGAGATCCGCATCAAGCGCCTCGCGAGTTGTTGTCAGCACGAGGCTGTACATTATTCCTTGGCCGCGATCTTCGCCTGTCGCCTGTATTACCCCCCAGGCCTGATCGTGGCTGATGAAAGTCATCAAACATGCAGTTTGAGCGCCGAGCAAAGCGCTACTGACCCCAGTACTACTGGTCGTTTCCCGAGGAAATTGATCGCGTTGGCATGGTTGTGTGATTCGGCCGTCCGGTTCCGTGTATTCCGGATAAACGTCGATCTCCCTACGCTCTCCCAGGATGATGCGGACGCCATGTTCCGCGGTCCCGCCATCAGTGACATACGCCGTTGCATCCTTGGGTGCCTCAACGGAGAAGCCGTAATCTCTTTGCACAAATGGTCCATGGATCACATGCATTCCGATGGTCTGAGACGCTACCCAGCCGCTCCGGGCCTGGGCGGCTGCACGCTGGCCAAGTATCAGCACGATGAGTAGGGCAACAGCGCGCTTCATGATTCCTCCACCGTGGCGCGATCCGGCTATTTCTGCAGCGGCGCCTTGCCGAGATACTTGTCGAAGAACGCGCCGATCTCGGTGAACGCCTCCTTCGCCTCCGGCAGCCGGTCGTCGAACTGGTACTGCGCGTGCGACTGGCCCTCGTAGATCTCGAGATCGGCCACGACGCCGGCGCGGTGCAAGGCGCGATGCACGCGCACCGTGTTGCTCAGCAGCAGATCCCTGGTGCCCGAGGTCAGGATGGTCGGCGGGAAACCGTGCATGTCGCCATAGACCGGCGAGATCAGCGGATCCTTCAGCGAATGGCCCTTCGCATAGACCACCGTCGCCGCCTGGCAGAAGCCGGTCGGCGAGACCAGCACGTTATCGACCAGCTTGTTGGTGTAGAAACTGTCGCCGACCATGATCGCGTCGGACATCGGCGTGCCCGATCCGAGCGCGCCGGGCAGCGGCATGCCGAGCTGCTTGAGCCGCAGGACGATCTCCAGCGTCAGCGCGCCGCCGGCAGAGGTGCCGAAGATGCCGATGTTCTTCGGATCATAGCTCCTGGTGAGCGCCTTGTAGACGGTGACGGAATCCTCGATCGGCGCCGGGAAATACGCCTCCGGCGGCATGCGGTAATCCGGCATCACCACCTTGATATGGCCGTATCCGGCCATCATGATCGCCTCGGTGGCGCCGGTCTCGCCCGGAAACAGCACGTAGCAGCCGCCATGTTCGTGCAGCAGCACCCGGTTCTGGTTTTCCGCGGCGATCCGGTTCGGGGTAACGGTCCAAACCCTGACGCCATCGATCGTGGACGCTGCCATGGTCACGTCCATGCGCTGCATCATGTCGGGAATGCCGGCGTTGATCTTGATCGCCTGGTGGTCGGCGAATTTCCGCCATTCGCGACCGGTGGAGAACTGGTCGTTCCAGGCCGGATTGAGCGGTGCGGCGATGAATTTCTGCATCGCCGGGCTGACATCCGCAGTCGGCACCGCGAGGGTTTTCGCCGGCACCTGTCTTGGCGCCATGGCCGGATCGGCTGCCGATGCCACGGGCCCGATCGTCACCGACGCGAGCAGGACACCGCAGGCAAGATGACGGGAAAAGCTGGTCATTTTCGACTTCTTTTGAACGTTTCAATCATAGCCTACGCGTTTTGCAGCCGGCCGTCACCGCCTGTCTCGGTGTGGCCGGACCTGTTCAGCCGACCGCCAGGTGCCCGCTCATCACCGGCACGCAACGGCCGGCGACCCGGACCGTGGCGCCGTCGATCCGCACCGACAGCCGGCTCGGCCGTCCCATCGCCACACCCTGGTCGATCTCGAACGACGCAGCCTCGCCGGCGACGCCGCCGAGCAGGACACCCAGGGCGGCGGCGGCACTCCCGGTCGCCGGATCCTCTTCGATGCCGCCGCCGGGCGCGAACATGCGGGCGTGCAGCAGGCCGGGCCTTGACCGCGCATAGAGATAGAGGCCCTCGGCGCCATCGCCCGGCAGCAGCGCGGCGAGCAGCGCCGGATCGGCGACCGCCCGATCGACGAGCGCCGCCGAGGCCAGCTCCACCAGCAGGAACGGCAGCCCGGCGGAGGCCAGCCGCGGCGGGTGCCGGTCGGTGACCACCGCATCGTCCGGCAGGCGCAGCGCCGCCGCGACCAGCGAGGCATCGAACGTGCGGCCGAGCAGCGGCGGCCCCGGCGCGGTCAGCTCCGCGCCCACCATCGCGTCATCGGCGAACAGCGGGCGCACCGGCACCAGCCCCGCCGCCTCCTCCAGCAGCAGCCGCTCCGGGACCGTTTCGCCACGACGCAGCATCTCCAGCGCCAGCACGAACCCGGTGCCGATGCTGGGGTGGCCGGCGAACGGCAGTTCGTGCCGTGGCGTGAAGATCCTGACCTGCGCGTGATGGTCCTGCCTGGACGGGCGCAGCACGAACGTGGTCTCGGAGTAGTTGAACTCCGCGGCGATCGCCTGCATCGTCGCGGTGGTCAGCGCGTCGGCGCCGAGCACCACCGCCAGCGGATTGCCGCCGAACGGCCGATCGGTGAAGACGTCCGCCGTCACGAAACGCAGCATGGTGCGATACTCCCGAGCTTGCCGGCCGACAGCGTCGCACGAAACTAGGCCGCCGCAAGCGGATGGAGCGGAAAAGCATGTCGTGGATCGCACCGGTGACGCTGACCGGCCCCAAGGCCAGCCTGGTGCCGCTCGCGCCGTCGCATCACGACGCGCTGGTGCAGGCCGCCGGCGACGGCGCGCTCTGGTCGCTGTGGTACACCTCGGTTCCGTCACCGGAGACGATGCAAGCCGCGATCCGCGAGCGCCTCGCGCTGCAGGAGCGGGGATCGATGATCCCGTTCACCGTGCTGGATGACAGCGGCACAATCGTCGGCATGACCAGCTACGGCAACATCGACCAGCCGAACCGGCGCCTGGAGATCGGCTGGACCTGGTATGCCGCCCGCGTGCAGCGCAGCGGCCTCAACACCTCGGCCAAGTTCGCGCTGCTGTCGCATGCCTTCGAGCAGCTGGACTGCATCGCCGTGGAACTTCGCACCCACGTGCTGAACCAGGCCAGCCGGCGGGCGATCGAACGGCTCGGCGCCCGGCTGGACGGGGTGTTGCGGCATCACCGCTTCGCCGATGACGGCACCATCCGCGACACCGCGGTCTACAGCATCATCGCCCCGGACTGGCCGGCGGTGCGGAGCCACCTGCGATGGCAGATGGCGCGGCCGAGACCGGCAGACCGTCAGCCATAGAGCCTGTCGTCCCACCAGACCGGCTCCGGCAGCGCGGTCTCGATGGCGGCGGCCTCGGGGTGCTGCGTGTTGATCAGGATGTTGCGTTCGACGCGGGCCGGGATCGACGGCACCAGCAGCAGGGCGCTGCGGCGCTCCGCATACCAGCCGGCGCCGAACCGCTTGCAGATCCGCTCGTCCTTGCCGTCCCATCCCGGATGGGCGGCGGTCTGGAAGATCTCGTAGCTGGTGCCGGGCGGGATCAGCAGCCGGATGAAATGCTGGTTGGGCGGGAGCACGCCGTTGGCATGCACCAGCTTCTCCAGCATCGCCGTGGAATAATGCTCGGAGGTGTAGAGGATCGGGCTGTCGCCGGTGTTCCAGCGGCCGGGATAGAGCCGGGCGCCCTCGACGTCGGTGATCGGATGCGCGCCGTTGGGGTCGCCGATCCGGAAGGCGGACAGGATGCGGTCGGTCTTCTGACCCGTCACGCACCACCGCCATAGGCGGCCCGTCCCAGCAGATTGATCACCAGGTCGGCGCCCGGGCTGGTCGAAAGCGCCACGTCGAGCGGCGCCTTGTTGTCGAGCATCGGATGCGGACGGGTCAGGAACTCGCGCGCCTTTTCCGGCGCCCGATAGATCTCCAGCGCGAAGGAGAACACCTTGGCCAGCCGGGCGAGACGGTCGCCCTCGTCGCTGGTCAGGCGCTGGTCGGCGGATTTGCGTCGGCGTTCGAGGGTGGCCTTCGGGATCAGCCGGAACTTGAAGCGCGCATCGTCGGGCGCGACGGTCTCGGCCAGATGGTCGAGGGCGGCCACGGACAGGCCGTTCTCGATGCTGTAGGCCAGCGCCAGGCGCGATGCGTGCAGGCCGGGCTCGACGCCCAGCAGGGTTTCGACGGACGCCAGCATGGTCGCGGTCCCCTCGCTTGGTTCAGATGAGGCTTATATGAGCCTCATCTGGACACAGTGCAAGCGCAGCCCGAACCAGCCTAGCCGCGCCGGCGGCCCGCTTTGCGCTGGGCAGGATCGTAGCCGCCACCGCCCGGCCCGAGTGGCTCCGGGGTGCGGGATTTCGAGCTGGTGCGGCCCATGCGCGAATTCGGCGAGGGCGGCGGCGGCTCGATGCCGAGATCGAGCGCCTCCAGCCGCTTGAGTTCGTCGCGCAGCCGGGCCGCGGTCTCGAACTCCAGATCGGCCGCCGCCGCCCGCATGCGCTTCTCGATTTCCGCGATCGAGGATTTGAGGTCGCGGCCGACCATCTCGGTCAGCCCGGCATCCTTGACCGGCGCCACGGTGACGTAGTCCTGCTCGAACACCGACGAGATCGCCTCGCCGATCTTGGTGCGCACCGATTGCGGGGTGATGCCGTTGGCCGCGTTCCATTCCGACTGGCGCTTGCGCCTGCGGTCGGTCTCCTCGATCGCATAGCGCAGGCTGTCGGTCATTCGATCGGCATAGAGCAGCACCCTGCCGTCGACATTGCGCGCCGCGCGGCCGATGGTCTGGATCAGCGAGGTCCGCGAGCGCAAAAAACCTTCCTTGTCGGCATCCAGGATCGCGACCAGCTGGCATTCCGGAATGTCCAGGCCCTCGCGCAGCAGGTTGATGCCGATCAGCACGTCGAAGGCGCCGAGACGAAGATCGCGAATGATCTCGATACGTTCGAGCGTATCGACGTCCGAATGCAGATACCGGACCTTGATGCCGGCCTCGGTCATGTATTCGGTCAGATCCTCCGCCATGCGCTTGGTCAGCGTGGTGACGAGGATGCGTCCGCCTCTGGCGATCACGATCCTGCACTCCGCCAGCAGGTCGTCGACCTGGCGTTCGACCGGACGGATCTCGGTGACCGGGTCGATCAGCCCGGTCGGGCGGATCACCTGCTCGGCGAACACGCCCTCCACCCGGTCGAGTTCCCACGGCCCCGGCGTGGCGCTGACATGGATCGTCTGCGGCCGGAACTTCTCCCACTCGTCGAAACGCAACGGCCGGTTGTCTAGGCAGGAGGGAAGCCGGAAGCCGAACTCGGACAGGATCGATTTGCGCGCGAAGTCGCCCCGCTCCATGCCGCCGATCTGCGGCACCGTGACGTGGCTCTCATCGACGATCAGCAGCGCGTCCTCTGGGAGGTATTCGAACAAGGTCGGCGGCGGCTCGCCCGGCTTGCGTCCGGAAAGATAGCGCGAGTAGTTCTCGATTCCCTTGCAGGCGCCCGTGGTCTCGATCATTTCCAGATCGAAGGTGCAGCGCTGCTGCAGCCGCTCTGCTTCCAGCAGCTTGCCGTTGGCGGTGAATTCGGCAAGCCGCTCGCGCAGCTCCTGCTTGATCGAGATCGTCGCCTGGTTCAGCGTCGGGC
>CAZZZA010000065.1:0-15736 GCA_964658455.1 uncultured Lichenihabitans sp. | reverse complement strand
CTGTCGGTGATGGCGCTGCTGCTGATGGTGATCCTGGGCGGCATGCTGATGGCGCTGCGCTGCCGGCACCAGTTCGGCCGGCTGCTCGGGCTCGGCATCGCGATGAACTTCTTCCTCTACTGCGTGGTCAACCTGTCGATGGTGATGGGCGCGATCCCGGTCGGCGGCGTGCCGCTGCCGCTGATCTCCTATGGCGGCTCGGCGATGCTGACGGTGATGTTCGGCTTCGGGCTGCTGCTGTCGGTCTATGTGCATCGCGACGTCGCGTTCGGCGACAGCGAGCCGGCCGACGATTCGTGACCGGATCGCTGCCGCCGACGCCGTCGGTGCTGCGGTCCTACCGGCTCAGTCTCTATCAGGCCGGCCCGGTCGCGGTGCGGATCGGCCGGCGTCCGCAGGGCCTGCCGGCTGGCTGGCGCCGCTGCCCGCTCACGCTGCTCAGCGCCGCCAATCCCGGCGGCCGCCGCATGCCCGATGCCTGGAATAGCCGCATGATGGCGCGTCTGCGCTCAGCGCTGCGGCGTGTCGCGCACCGGCCGGGCGAGGGCCGGCTCGGGCGCTGGTCGGAGCCGCTGGTGCTGGCCGCACTCGGCGTGCCGCAGGCGGCGGTTTTGGCCAGGCGCTTTAGGCAGAACGCGATCGTGCGGGTGCGGCACGGGCAGGGCGCGGTGCTGGTGCTGCTCTGACATGACCAGCCGCTACGGCCTGGAGATCCGCGCCGCCCAGCCGGCCGATGCCGCCGGCCTGTCGGCGCTGCTCGGCCAGGCCGGGATCGCGGTGCCGCCGCGCCTGCTCGCCGAGCGGATCGAGCTGCTGCGGATGCTGCCGGGCGCGGCGCTGCTGGCGCTGGAATGGGGTCCGCCGAGCGGGCTGGTGGTGCTGCACTGGTATCGCGGCCTGGGCGACGCCCATCCGGTCGCGCAGATCACCGCCCTGCTGGTGGACCCCGATCAGCGGCGCCGCGGCATCGGCCGGCTGCTGGTCAAGGCGGCGTCACAGGCGGCCAGGGTCGCGGGCTGCGACCGGCTCGAGATCCAGGTCCGGGCGCCGCACGGCGCGCTGCACGCCTTCTGCGCCGCGACCGGATTTGCCGAGGGCGGGGCGATGCTGTCGCGCAATCTCAGGAAGACGGCGTCGCCGTAACGGCCGGCGCTCAGCGCACCAGCGCGATCGTCGCCGACGCCTCCTGCGTCACCTCGGTCTCGGTGCGGGTCGCCTGCGGCGCCGCCGGCAACGCCATCGTCCGCATCATCGGCATCGGGCGCGGACGGTCGTCGCCGCCCAGCGTCACGTCGCGGATCGAGCCGACCTTCAGCCCCAGGGTCGCGGCGGCGGAGTCGGCGCGGCTGCGCAGGCTCCGCAGCGCCTGCTCGGAGGCCCGGAGCTGCGCGTCGGCGAGATGCTCCGGCGACAGCGTCCAGGCCAGGCTCGTGACCGCGAGCCCCGCCGCCTGCAACCTGCCGACCATTGGCAGCAGGGTCTGCGGGTCGGCCGCTTCCAGGTGCAGGGTCTGCGCGGCGGTCCAGCGCACCGAGCGCGGATCGGGGTCGGTGCGGTCGACCGCGTAGCCGACCACCTGCCAGCGCACGCCGGCGGTCGCGGCGGCGATCCGGGTCGCGGCCTGCATGCGCTGGTCGAGCTGGCGCTGCGCCGTCGCCGGATCGGCCGACTCCGCCTGGCCGCCCAGATCGGCGACCAGCAGATCCGGCGCCGCCCGCATTGTGCCGGTGGCGCCGAGATGCAGCAGCGTGACCGCCGGGTCGGCGGCGCGCGCGGCTTGTGTGGCCAGCGGCAGCATCGCCGCAAGCGCGATGACGAGGCGGGTGGCGGTTCGGCTCATTGGCCCTCGTCCTCGTCCGGCTCGTCGGCGCCGGCCGGTCTGTCCAGCACCACCAGGGCGCGGCGCAGCCGGTTGATGCCGCCGCGCACCTGTCCGTCGGCGCAGAGCCGCAGCCCCTGCGCCCGCAGCTGTGCGACCGCCTCCGGCAACGCGCCACGATGCTGGTCGATCTGGCGCGACAGCGTCGTGCAGTAGGCATCGGTGTCGGTGGTGACCACCATCGGCGGCGCCGCCGGCCACGGCCCGGCCGCGCCGCTCCCGGCGCCGGTCGCGGACGAGAGCAGCAGCAGCGAGGCGATCAGCGGCTTGCGTATCATCGGTCCGTGGATAGCGCCCGCCGGTTCTCCTGCTCATGGTCTGCGCATGACGGCGGCTCCATGCGCGGGGCTGGAAGCGTCGATGCCGCGCGGCCGGCGTCGGCGTCGCGCGCGGTCTGGATCGACAGCCACAGCACCGCCTCGAGGCCGGGCGCGCCGTCGTCGCGCGGCTGGACCTGGAACCGCCCGCCATGCAACTGCGCCACCGCCTGCACCAGCGACAGGCCGAGGCCGGAGCCGGGTGTGCTGCGCGCGCTCTCGGCGCGGAAGAAACGTTCCGAGGCGCGCGCCAGCTCGGCCGGCGCCATGCCGATGCCGCCATCGCGCACCACGATCCGCACCAGATCCTGCTCGCGCCGCGCCGAAAGCCCGACCGCGCCGCCGGGACGGGAAAACTTGATGGCGTTGTCGAGCAGGTTGGCGAGCGCCTGCTGGATCAGCGGACGGTCGCCATACAGGCGGATCGGCGCCGGGACATGGCGCTCGAGCGTCAGCCCGCGCTCCTCCGCCACCGCGCCATACAGTTCCGCCATGTCGTCCATCAGCGCCGAGAGTTCCAGTTCGGCGAACGCCGAGCGCCTGGCGCCGGCCTCGATCTCGGCGATCCGCAGCAGCGCCTCGAACACCGCCGTCACCCCGTCCAGGTCGGTCACCGCGCGCTCGATCGCCGCCCGCATCTCGGTCGTGCCGCTGGCATGCAGGCTCGCATCCTCGAGCCTGGCGCGGGCGCGGGTGATCGGCGTGCGCAGATCGTGGGCGATGGAATTGGAGACCTGCCGCACCCCGTCCATCAGCCGGGCGATGCGGTCGAGCATGTGGTTGATGGTCTCGGCGACGCGGTCGAACTCGTCGCCGCTGCCCGACAGCGGCACGCGCTGCGCGAGGTCGCCGGAAGCGATCGCCTGGGTGGTCCTCGCCACGTTGCGCACCATGCGCCGGAACAGGCTGCGCACCACGAAGGCGCCGCTCAGCCCCAGCACGCCGACGATCAGCATCGCCCACAGCAGCGTGTCGGTCAGCAGCCGCTTGAGGATCGCCCTGGCACGCACGTCGCGGCCGACCAGCAGCCGGAAGCCGCCGGGCAGGGCGAACGCCTTGACGTCGGCCAGCCCGCGGGTGCCGTCGCGCGAGATCCGCAGCTGGTAGGTGACGTCGCTCTGCGTCACCCCGGCCGGCCAGGTGGCGAGGTTGCCGGCGATGCTGGCGCCGCCGGGGTCGATCATCAGATACAGCGCGTCGTCGTCGACATTGCCGGCCAGGCGCAGCCGGATCGTGTCGGCCAGCGCCGGCAGCCCGCCCTCGGCCCAGCGCTCCGACAGCGCGCGCGCATCGGCGTTGATCGCGGCATCGACCTCGCGTTCCAGCAGCCCGATCGTCGCCCACCAGATGAAGCTCATGAACACGATCGCGCTGAGCATGAACAGCACGGCATAGACCGCCGCCAGCCTGAGGCTGGCGGAGCGCAGGATGTCGCCGCGCCGGCTGCGCCCGCGCCGGCCTAGCGACCGGATGGCCGGCTCACTCGTCACGCAGCATGTAGCCGGCGTTGCGCACCGTATGGATCAGCGCGCTCGGGAACGGCTTGTCGATCTTCTGGCGCAGCCGCGAGACATGGACATCGATCACGTTGGTCTGCGGGTCGAAATGATAGTCCCAGACGCCCTCGAGCAGCATGGTGCGGGTCACCACCTGGCCGGCATGGCGCATCAGATATTCCAGCAGCCGGAACTCGCGCGGCTGCAGGTCGATCTTCTGGCCGCCGCGCTTCACCTGCCGCGACAGCAGATCCATCTCCAGGTCGGCGACCAGCAGCCGCGTGGTCGGCCCGGTCTCGCCCTTGCCGCGCCGGCCCAGCGCCTCGATCCTGGCCAGCAGCTCGGAGAAGGCGAACGGCTTGGTCAGGTAGTCGTCGCCGCCGGCCTTCAGGCCGGCGACCCGGTCATCGACCTGGCTCAGCGCCGACAGCACCAGCACCGGGGTGCGGTTGTTCTGCGCCCGGATCGTCTCCAGCAGATGCAGGCCGTCGATGCCGCCCGGCAGCATGCGGTCGAGGATGATGGTGTCGAAGCTCTCGCTGACGGCCATGAACAGCCCGTCCTTGCCGTTGTCGGCCTGGTCCACCACGTGCCCGGCCTCCTTCAGCCCCTTCGCGACGAAGCCGCGGACGGTCTGATCGTCTTCGACCAGCAGGATACGCATGTCTCTCGCCTTCTCTCCCCGGGAGTGCGAGCCTGCGCCGGGCCGGGGTTGCTGTCCATGCGCGAAGGAATGGACCATGGGTGACGTCGTTTCCATCTTCGTCGACGCGAACGGGCACCGTTTCGAGGTGCTCCAGGCCGGGTCCGGCGACCGGCTGGCGCTGTGCCTGCACGGCTTTCCCGAACATGCGCTGTCCTGGCGGCGCCAGATGCCGGTGCTGGCGGCGGCGGGGTATCGCGTCTGGGCGGTGAACCAGCGTGGCTACGGCAACAGCCACCGGCCCGGCCGCATCGCCGACTATGCCATCGCCGCGCTGGTGGCCGACGTGGCCGGGCTGATCGACGCGTCCGGGGCGCGCGAGGTGGTGCTGATCGGCCATGATTGGGGCGCGATGGTGGCGTGGCACGTTGCAGCGCTGCGGGTCCGCCCGCTCGCCAGGCTGGTGATCATGAACGTGCCGCACCCGCTCTGCTTCCGGGCGGCGGCGCGGCGCTGGCGGCAGGCGCGCAGATCCTGGTACATCGCCTTCTTCCAGCTGCCGGGGCTGCCGGAGCGCGCCCTGGCCCGGAACGGCGGCGCCGCGGTGCGGGCGATGTTCCGCGGCGTGGCGATCGACCCGGACGTGCTGGACACGCTGGCGCGTCAGATCGCCAACCCGGGTCAGGCGACGGCGATGCTGAACTGGTATCGCGCGCTGCGCTATTCCGACCGCGCCGCCGCGGCGCTGCTGTCACGGCCGATCGAGATCCCGACGCTGGTGATCTGGGGCGAGGCCGACGTGGCGCTGGACCCGATCTGCCTCGACGGCACCGAGCGCTACGCGACCGACCTGCGGATCGTCCGCCTGCCCGGCATCAGCCACTGGGTGCAGCAGCACGCGCCGGACCAGGTCAACGCCCTGCTGCGCGATTTCCTCTGAGTGGCTGGCGCGCTATGGCGCCGGGCATGGCATGCCCCGCGGCACGAACAGGTAATCGACGATGCGGCCGCTGCCCACCTCGCCCGCCTTCATCAAGCTGGCGGGCACGAATGGCCGTGCAGAACGAACAGATCCTTGACCAGAAGGTCGGTCGCCACACTCCTGCAGAACGAATAGCCGGATGCGGAGGCGAACGCATGCAGGAGAATGCCGTCGAACAGCCAGCATATCAGGGGAACGATGAGGCCGACCAGCATGCAGCACCACTCGATGACCTGCGGGGCGCGGTTCCGACGTATCATCGCGACATACATCGAGATCCGGATGCCGTACGTGAAGACGAACCCGATGCCTGCGATCGCCGAGGGAGGGGCGATGACCTGATCTTCCCGGGCAATGAACCGGTGCAGCTCCGGCAGGCTGTGAACAACAGCCAGCCAGATCGCGACCAGCGACAGGAAGTCGAGAAAGTAGGCTGAGACCATGGTCGGCTTCAGCTGGTTGCCGAACAGCCGCTTCTCGGTGATGAAGCTCATACTATAAAGAAGCGTTCTGCGGACAGGAAGTCGAGGGAAATCCCGACCACATCGTCAATCTTACTTCCTTGCTGAAAAGCCCGTTCGTTCGAAAGAAACGCTTCATGACTGAGAGAGCCGGACAACCATTGTTAAGCCCCACTCTTGCCGGTTCGCGCCTCCGCTAGGCCAGCGTGACTACGGCGAAGCGCCATTTCCTGGAGCCCGAGCCGCCTGTGGATCAATTTGAGGCGCAGGGGCCGCCTTGGAGTAGGAAAAGATCTCGAACGACTGGAACGCTGACATCCTTGTTGCAGATTGTGCAAGCCAAGGCAGTTCATGGACACGATCGTCTATTGTCGGGGGCACGGATTGGTCTGGCGTATGAAGACATCCTTGGCAATCGGACTAGACGAATCACTACTACAATAACGATATCCGGATGCGGAAGCATAGGCCTTGAGAATGGTGTCATCGAGAGGCCAAACACCGAGAGGAACAACGAGACCGATCAACATACACCACCATTCGATAGTTTGTGGCGAGCGGTTCCGTCTGATCATGGCTACGTAGGTCGAGATCCGCACGCCGTAGAAAAACACGAAACCGATCAGCGCTATGGCGGTCGGTGGCACGATCACCTCTACCGCGTTGCCAGACAGCTGCTTGAGTTGAGGGATGCTGAAATAGACAACCTGCCAAATCACGGCAAGAGCTATCAAATCCAATACGTAACCTGAAAGCATCGTGGGCTTGAGTTCGTTCTTGAACAGCCGACGATGCGTAATAAAGCTCATGCCTAAGGGTCTTTCCTAGAAGGATGAGAGCAAATACGGATTGACCTCTTGATCGACCCAGACCTTTCCGAGGCTCTGGGACGTGCCGCGGATAAACGATGCTGCCTCGCTACCTGTATGTGAAAGCGCGGCCTCAGCCCGGTTGAGCCAACTTCCCTTGGTATTCTCCAATTTCATCATATGAGCCCGAGCCCGTTCTGTAATCTTAAACTCGTCGTCGATGCTGCTGAGTACGATGCCAAGAACCACACCGGTGCCCACGACGGAGGCGAAGGTCATAATCACAGGGGCGCCTGCTATCGCGACAAAAGCCCCCACCGCAACACTCAGGCCTGCGCCGATCGCAGCCTGGAGCACGTCGCTCGCTACATTCACGCCGAGGCTCGCCAGCGAGAAGCGGTCGGACAAGCACTCCTTAAGTATATCGATCGCGACGAAGGCGATGACGGCGACCTTCGTGCCCTTGGCGGTATCTTCGATGATCTCCTTGGTGCCGATCACGAAGCAACTTACCTTTGGATTATCCCGCAGATAGCGCGTGCCAGAAAGATCCGGACGGAGCGCCGGATTGCCCTTGAAGATGATGTATTTCTTACCGTTGGTGGCCTCTTTCACATAGGCCATTCCGGTTGCACCCAGGAGCGTGACCTGGCGGGCGATCTTGCGGCCCGACTGCGCCAACTGTGTGATCGTGATGATGTCGGTGCGGGTTTTTTTCTTCAACGCCTCGTTGGCGGCGACAAACTCTTCCAATGGCCAGATCCAGAGTTCGTGCTGCGTTGCCGGTTCCGCCGCCATCGTTGTGCCCTCCTGTCTGTTGGTCGATCGCGCGTCTCTTTCGTCACGTAATCAGATTGAAAGCGGGGCGGCAACGGAGCGCGAAGGTCGGCTGATCGTGGACGGGCCTTAGCGTCGAGTATTCGACCGACTGTATGCATCACTGTCGCGTGATCAGCGGGTGCCTGCTCCACCAGCGCGGCTTGCGGATGCGCTCGCGTTCGAAGGTGAACAGCCCGGCGCCGATGATGATCGTCGAGCCGACGATCATCCAGCCATCGACGCCGATGCCGAACAACACCGCGTCGAAGCCGATCGCCCACAGCATCTGGCTGTATTGCGGCGGTGCCACCAGGCTGGCCGGCGCCCGCTCCGATGCCATCATCATCAGCACGTTGCCGATCCCCGCCAGCAGCCCGTAGCCCAGCACCCACAGCCAGCCGAGCGGCGTCGGCATCACCAGATGCGGCAGCGCCAGCGGCAGGCTGACCAGGATCGGGCCGATCAGCCCGGCGCCGAACAGCGAGATGCGCTTCTCGGTCGATCCCAGCCCGCGCAGCATCACGATCGTCACCGCGGACGAGAACGCGCCGAGGATCGCCGCCACCTGGCCGGCACCGAGCGGCTCGATCCCCGGCCGCAGCACCACCAGCACCCCAGCGAACCCAGTGATCACCGCGGTCCAGCGGCGCCACCCGACCGGCTCCTTGAGGAAGATCACCGACAGGATCGTCACGAACGCCGGCATCAGGAACAACAGCGCCATCGCCTCGGCCATCGACAGCCGGGTGAAGGCGATCACCGAGAACACCGAACCCGCCACCGCCGCCAGCGCCCGCAGCACCCAGAGCGGCCGGTTCTCGCAGCGCACGATGTCGGCCCAGCGCTCGCCGGGCCGGCGCACCATCGGCAGCGCCAGCAGCCCCAGCGCGGCGCCGAGCAGCACAAGTTCGAACGGCGGCAGCGCGCCGCCGAGCAGCTTCACCGACGCATCGCTGATCGAGTAGAAAACATACGAGACGAAGGCCAGCAGCACGCCGCTGCCGACCGTGCCCGGCGGCTGCGACGACACGGGTGAGGGGGCGAGTTCCATGGCCGGGCCGGTCCTGCGAGCGTGAGCCCCGGTCTAGCCTGTTCATGCTGCAGTGCGAAAGGCCGGAATCGGCGGCCGCCGGTCCGCCGCCGCCGGGCTCAGCGCGGTGCCGGCTGCGAGCGCGCCGCGGCGGCCCGGCTCGCGGCCTGGGCCGCGGCCCGGCGGCGCGCCGGATCGCCCGGCGGCAGCCCGCCCGGACCGATCATCCCGTCCGGAGCGAGCAGCGACGGCGCCGCCGGGACCGGGGCCGGCGCCAGGCCCGGGATCGCGTTCGGGTCGGTCATGGCAGCGCCGCCGGACCGGATCGTCGACGGCGCGCTAAGCCCGGTGCCGGCGCCGGACAGGCTGGGCAGACCGGCGCCGGCGCCGCTGGAGGGCGCGAACTGCGCCCGGGCCGGCGCGGCGGCCAGCAGACAGGCGAGGGTGCAGAGCATGGCGTACCGGTTCATCGACGTTCCTCGCTTGGCCAACCTTGAGATGGGAACGCACCCCTGCCGCGTCACCGGCTCCGCCATCGGCGCGGCGAGCGACGAGCTGGAAAGGTCACTGGGGCGCGGGCCGGGCGAGTGATAAGACCGCGGCATGGCGCAGGATCCGGACCACGACGCGCTGCCGAATCTGCCGCCGCCATGAGCGCCGGGATCACATGGGTGGACGGGGTCGATGCCGGGCGCGGCGCCGAGGCGGTCCGGTCGGTGCCGCTGGACGCGCCCTGCGCCACGCTCGACTGGCCGCTGCCCGACGCCGCGTGCGAGCAGTCGGTGGCGCCAGACGTCGCCGCCGCCCTCGGCCACGCGCTGGCGGCGTGCGGCACCGTGGCCTTCCGCCACGACCGGCCCGTGCCCGGCGCGCTGCTGTACCAGCCGCCACCGGCGCGCACGTTGCTGACGCGCCTGCTCGACGTGGCCGGGCTGGGGCCGGACGATTTCGGCCTGGTGGTCGCGGCGGCGCCGTCGGCGGTCGAAGCGCTGTTCGCCCATGGCGGCTGGAGCTACGCCATGCAGGCGGCGCTGGTGTTCGATCCGGCCTGCGACCCGGCGGGGTTCTGCGCGGCGCTGCGCGGCGGCCTCGACTGGCGCCGGCGACGGCTGCCGGACGGCGCGCGGCTGCTGTTCTGCCCTGGGCATGACGGCGATTTCGCCACCGTCGCGGCCTCCGACCAGGCATGGCTGGGCCGGTTCAAGGCGGCGCTGCCCTGAGCCTGCCGCCCAGGCCCGGTCGGCGCTAGCTCGGCCCCTCGGTGCGCCGCCCGACCACCACCAGCACATCCACCGGCTTGCCGTGCCGCTCCAGCAGCAGCCGGATCGAGCTGCCCGGCGCCGCCGCCGCCACGGTGCGGATCAGGCCGCGGTTGCTGTCGACGTGGTCGCCGTTCACCGCCGTCACCAGGTCGCCCGGGTGCAGCCCGGCGCGCTGGCCCGGCCCGCCTTTGTCCACCGACACGATCGACACCCCGCCCGGCGCGTTCTCCAGGGTGGCGCCGAGCCAGCCGCGATCGATGTGGCCCTTGGTGCGCAGCTGATCGACGATCGGCGCCACCAGCTCCGACGGGATGCCGAAGCCGATCCCCACCGAGCCGCCGGTCGGCGAGACGATCGCCGTGTTCAGCGCCACCACCTGGCCGCGCATGTTGAAGGATGGGCCGCCGGAATTGCCCGGATTGATCGGCGCGTCGAGCTGCAGGAAATCGTCGAACGGCCCGGCGCCGATATCGCGGCCGCGCGCCGAGACGATGCCGGCGGTCACGGAGCTGCCGAGCCCGAACGGGTTGCCGGCGGCCAGGATCCAGTCGCCGATCTGCACCTCCTGGCTGCGGCCCCAGGTGACGAAGGCCAGCTTGTGGTCGGTCTTGACCTGGATCACCGCGATATCGGTCAGCTCGTCGCTGCCCAGCAGCTTGGCCGGCAGTTCGGTGCCGTCGGAGAACGACACCGTGATGTTGTCGGCCTGGCCGACCACGTGGTTGTTGGTGACGATCACCCCGGACGGGTCGATCACGAAGCCGGAGCCGGCGCCCAGCATCTGTTCGCGGCGCGAGCGCATGCGGTCGCGGAACTGCTTCTCGAACGGCGTGCCGCGCAGCGCCGGCGGCACCCGCACCTTGGCGCTGTCATCCTCGACATCCTGGGTGACGGCGATGTTGACCACCGCCGGCACCACCTTGCGCACCAGCGGCGCGAAGGTCAGCGGGCCGGTCTCCACCAGCAGCGGATCGTCGGCACGGGCCGGCATCGCCGGCAGCAGCGTCGCGCAGGCGAGCACGGCAAGCCAGCCGGTTCTGAAACGACGGGCAAGCGAATCGGGCAGGCTCATTGCGGCGGCGCCTCGGCGGATTGCGTTCATCCTACCGCCGGAACGGCGCAAAATCACCGGGACCGGTTCCGCCCCGTCGGCGGCTCGGCCAGCGCCGGGTTTTCCGGCCAGTCGTGGCGTGGATAGCGGCCGCGCAGGTCGCGCCTGGTCTCGATCCACCCGGCGCGCCAGAATCCGTCCAGGTCGGCGGTGATCGCCGCCGGGCGTCCGGCCGGCGAGAGCAGCGCCGCCTGCAGCCGCACCCTGCCGTCGGCCAGCAGCGGCAGACGCGTGGTGCCGTAGAAATCCTGCGCCCGCGACGATGCGGTCGGCACCGGCTGGGTGTAGTCGATCGCCACCTTGCCGGCGACGAGTGCGAGGTGCGTCGGCAGCGCCCGCTCCAGACGGTCCCGCGCGGCATGGTCGAGGCGGCGTCGCAGCAGCGCCGCCAGATCGAGTCCGGCGAGTTCCGCCAGGCGCGTCATGCCGCCGAGCGCCGGCGCCAGCCAGTCCTGCACGCCCGCCGCCAGCGCCGCGTCGGACAGGTCGGGCAGCGCGCTCGCCGCGCCGTCCAGCCCGCGCAGCAGCGCCACCCGCGCCTGCAGCTGCCGGGCGGCGCCGGTCCAGTCCAGCACCGTGGCGAGACGGCCGGCGGCGGCGTCCGCCAGCAGCCGCGCGGTCTCCGCCGGGTCGGCCGGCACCGTGCGATCCGACAGCACCAGCTGGCCGAGCCGCCGCCGCCGCCGGCTCAGCACCGCGCCGCTGACCGGATCGAGCGCGCTTTCGACCGTCTCGGTGGTGCGGGCCAGCAGCGCATCCGGCAGCGCCTCCGGATCGAGCGGCGTCGCCAGCGTGATCCGCGCCGCGTCGCGCACATGCAGCGCCGCCACCGCCAGCAGCTTCGCGTCGGCGAGCCGGTCGCCGCGCGGCAACCTGGCGCTGCCGCCGCCCGACAGCCGGAACGCGCCGATCTCGCCGCGCGCCTGGGCGATGCGGTCCGGGAACCCGGCCGCCACCAGCGCCGCCGGATCGCCGGACGCCGCCGCGCCGACGCCGAGGCGACGGCGATACCCCTCCGCCGCCCGGCGGATGCGCCCGAGCGCGCCCTGGTCGGCCGGCTGGCCGCCGCGACCGGCCAGCAGATCGAGCCGGAGCGCCAGGTCCGACGGCGGGTCGGCCGGCCGGCCGCGCTGGTCCGGCCTGGGCCGCAGCGGATCGCGCTCCTCCAGCAGCGCGGCGAGATCCGCCGCCAGCGCCGCCTGCCCGGGACCGTCGGCCGCCAGCATCATCGCCGCCAGCCGCGGGTGGGCGCCGAGTGCCGCCATGCCGCGGCCGGACTCGGTGATCCGCCCGTCCTGGTCCAGCCCGCCCAGCGCCCGCAGCAGCGCGCCCGCCGCCTCGAACGCGCCGTTCGGCGGCGCATCGGGCAGCGGCAGCGCCGACGGGAGGGTCTCCATGCTCGCCGCCCACGCCGCCGCCTGCAGCCGGAACCCGGAGAGTTCGGCATCGAGGATCTCCGGCCGGTCCTGCAGCGCCATGCCGCGGCCGGTCTGCTCGCTCCAGAGCCGGTAGGCGATGCCGGGCGCCTCGCGTCCGGCGCGACCGGCGCGCTGGGCGGCGGCGGCGCGGCTGATCCGCATCGTCTCCAGCCGCGACAGGCCGCTGCCCGGATCGAGCCGCGGCGCGCGACGCCAGCCGCCATCGACCACGATCCTGACGCCCGGCACCGTCAGCGAGGTCTCGGCGATCGAGGTCGCCAGCACCACGTGACGCCGGCGCGCGGCGGGCGGCTCGGGGCGCAGCACCCGATCCTGCTCGCCCGGCGGCAGCTCGCCATGCAGCGGCAGCAGGACCGCGTCGGTGCCGCCATCGAGCAGCAGCTGCTGCACCCGGCGTATCTCGCCCACGCCCGGCAGGAAGGCCAGCACGTCGCCGTCGGCCTGCTCGGCCAGCGCGGTGCGGATCAGCCGCGCCATCGCCTCCGGCAGTTCGCGGAACGCGGCGATGTCGCGCCCGTGCCGGATCTCGACCGGGAACATCCGCCCCAGGCTCTCGATCACCGGGCCGCCCAGCCGCGCCGACAGGGCGTGCGCGTCCGCGGTGGCCGACATCGCCAGCAGCCGCAGCTCGGGCCGCAACTGGCGCTGCAGGTCCAGGCAGAAGGCCAGCGCCGTGTCGGCATCGAGGCTGCGCTCGTGCACCTCGTCGACGATCACGCAGGCGATGCCGTCCAGCGTCGGCTCGGCCAGCAGCCGGCGCAGCAGGATCCCCTCGGTGACCACCTCGATCAGGGTCGCGGGCGACACCGCGCTGTCGATCCTGGTGCGGAAGCCGACCCGCTGCCCGGCCTGCTCGCCGATCAGGCCGGCCATGCGCTGGGCCGCGGCGCGCGCCGCCAGCCGGCGCGGCTCGAGCATGACGATGCGCCCCTGTCCGAGCCACGGCGCCGGTGCGTCCGCGCCCAGCAGGCCGGCGATCGCCAGCGGCACCTGCGTGGTCTTGCCGGCGCCGGGCGGCGCTACCAGGACCGCGTTGGCGGTGTCGCGCAGGCTGGCGAGCAGCGCCGGCAGCGCGTCGGCGACGGGGAGGGCGGCGGCCGGATCGGTCAGCATCGCCGCCTGTATGAGGCCCGGTCGGTTCGTGTCAAAGATGTGGCCGGCGCCGGTGCGCCAGGAGAGACATTTGTTGGTGCCGTTTGTCCGCCTGCTGGCCCTGCTGTGCCTGATGCTGTCGCCCTCGCACCCGCTGCTGGCGGCGGAGAGCGACGCGGTCTCGACGCCGCACAGCCAGGCGACCCTGGTCACCGACCATGACGGGTGGCAGGCCGGCCAGCCGCTCGGCGTCGGGCTGCGCCTGCGCCTGGCCCCCGGCTGGCACACCTACTGGTCCAATCCCGGCGATGCCGGCGAGGCGCCGAGCGTGGGCGTCACCGCGTCCGGCGGCGCCACCGGGCAGGCCGGCGGCATCGTCTGGCCGACGCCGCAGCGGCTGCCGGAAGGGCCGCTGATGAGCTACGGCTATACCGGCGACGTGCTGCTGCCGATGCAGCTGACGCCGGCCGCCGGCACCGCCGGTCAGCCGATGACGCTCAAGGCGCGTGCCGACTGGCTCACCTGCTCCAACGTGTGCGTCCCGGACCATGCCGAGCTGACGCTGAGCCTGCCGCCCGCGACCGGCGCGGCGCCGGCCGCCTCGCCGCAGGCGCCGCTGTTCGCGGCCGCCCGCGCGCTTACCCCGGTGCCGTCGCCGTTCACCGCGCGGATCTCTGCCGGCGGCGTGTTCACCCTCGCCGGGGCCGGCCTGTCGCCGGACACGGTCGCCGATGCCTGGCTGTTCCCGCGGCAGACCGGCGCGATCGACCAGGTGGCGCCGCAGACCGCGCGGGTGCAGCCCGGTCTGGTGACGATCCCGCTCAAGCCGGCGGCGGCGTTCGATGCCAAGCGCCCGTTCGACGCGGTGCTGGTGCTGCGCGACCGGCATGGCCAGGAAAGCCGGCTGTCGGTGCAGGCGGCGCCGGCCGGCACCGGTCTCGCCGATGCGGTCGCCGGCGTCGGCACGCCGGTGGCCGACGCGGCCGGCGGCGCGCCGATCGGTCTCGGCGAGATGCTGCTGTTCGCGCTGCTCGGCGGGCTGGTGCTGAACCTGATGCCGTGCGTGTTCCCGGTGCTGGCGATGAAGGCGATGGCGCTGGCGCGGCTGTCCGGCATGGCGGCGCGCGAGCAGCGGCTGTCGGCGGTGTTCTACACCGCCGGCATCCTGGTCGCGTTCGCGGCGCTGGGCGGGCTGACGCTCGGCCTGCGCGCGGCCGGCGCCTCGGTGCTGTGGGGGTTCCAGTTCCAGTCGCTGGCGGTGGTGGCCGGCACCAGCTGGATGCTGTTCCTGGTCGGCCTGAACCTGATCGGCGCGTTCGAGGTCGGCGGACGGCTGATGGGCGCCGGCCAGGGCCTGGCCACCCGCTCCGGCCATGCCGGCGATTTCGGCACCGGGCTGCTGGCGGTGCTGGTGGCGACGCCCTGCAGCGCCCCCTACATGGCGGTGGCGCTGACCGGCGCGATGGCGGCGCCGGCGGTGATCGGCATGGCGGTGTTCCTGGTGATGGGGCTCGGCCTGGCGCTGCCTTATCTGCTGTTCGCCTGCATCCCGCGCCTGGCCGGGCTGCTGCCCAGGCCGGGCGTCTGGATGGACGTGCTGAAGCAGGCGATGGCGTTCCCGATGTTCGGCGCGGTGGCGTGGCTGATCTGGGTGGCGAGCCGAGAAGGCGGCTCGGCCGGCGTGCTCGCGGTGGTGGTCGGGATCGTGCTGCTCGGCGCCGCAGGGTGGCTGTTCGGGCTGTCGCAGCGTCTCGCCGCCGCCGCCGACGACCGCCACGGGGTGCGCGGCCCGCGCCTGGCCGGGGTGCTGGCGCTCGCGCTGCTGCTGACCACGCTGGCGCTGCTGCCCGGCCTGTCCCGGCTCAAGCCGGGCGCGCAGGCCGCCGATACCGAGAGCGGCTGGGAGCGCTTCTCCGAGACCAGGCTCGCCGATCTGCGACGCGGCGGCCGCCCGGTGCTGGTGGACATGAGTGCCGCCTGGTGCGTGAGCTGTCTGGTGAACGAGCGTCTGGCGCTGCACAACCAGGCGGTGCTGAACGCCTTCGCCGCGCACGATGTGGCGCTGCTCAAGGGCGACTGGACGCTCTACGACGCCGGCATCACCCGCTTCCTGCGCGCGCATGGCAGGGACGGGGTGCCGTTCTACATCTACTACCCGCCCGGCCAGCCCGGCACGGTCTGGCCGCAGATCCTGACCCCGGATCTGGTGGTGCGGGCGATCGACGGGGCGCCCGCCTCGGGCTGATCCGGTCCGGCCGCGACCGTCAGGTCGGCGGTTGCAGGAAACCGGGCGGCGGCGACATCTGCGCCGGCGCGGCGGGCTGGGCCGAGGGCACCTGGACCGGCGGGGCGAGCTGGGTCGGGCCCGGCGCGCCCTGCATCGGCGAACCCTGCAT
>CAZZZA010000064.1:0-15796 GCA_964658455.1 uncultured Lichenihabitans sp. | reverse complement strand
ACGTCGATCTGCGACGGCACGCCGAAATCCAGGATCTGGGTGATCATGTCGGCGGGCTGGAAATAGAACACCGCATCGGGGAAGCGCTGGCGCAGCGCCACCCGCAGCTTCTTCGTCAGCGTCACGCTGCTCAGCCCCGGCTTGAGCGTGACCAGCACCTGGCCGTCATTGTAGCCGACGAAGGTGCCGTCGTTGAAGGCGAGGTTATAGGTGATCGAGGGCAGCCCGATATTATCGATGATGGTGGTGGCGCCGCCGGGGCCGGCCGCCTCGCGGATCACGTCCTCGACGCCCTGGAACAGCTTGGCGGTCTCCTCGATCCGCAGCCCGGGGCGGCCACGCACATGCAGCGTGATCTGGCCGCTCTGGATGGTCGGGAAATAGTCCTCGCCGAGCAGCGGGAACAGGCAGCCGGCCACCAGCAGCACCAGCCCGACCACCGCGGCGGTGCGGCCGCGACGGTGCAGGACCGCATGCAGCAGGCCGAGATAGCCGGTATGGAAGCGCTCGAACCGCTGCTCGAACCCGGCATGGAAGCGGCTGAAGAAGCCGGTCCGGCGCGCGCCCTTGCCGCCTTCGGAGGCCTCGCGCTGGCGGCGCTCGTGTTCCGGGCCGACCAGCACGTCGATCAGGATCGGCACCAGGGTGCGCGACAGGCCATACGACGCCAGCATCGCGAACACCACCGCCAGCGCCTGCGGCGTGAAGATGTATTTCGGCGCGCCGACCAGGAACAGCACCGAGACGAAGGCCGAGCAGATCGACAGCGTCGAGATCAGCGTCGCCTTGGCGATGGTGGCGGCGCCCTCGACCACCGCCTCGCGGAAATCCTTGCCCTCCTCCAGCACCCGGTAGGTGTTCTCGATCGCCACCGTAGCGTCGTCGACCAGGATGCCCACCGCCAGCGCCAGCCCGCCCAGCGTCATCACGTTCATGCTCTCGCCCATGGCGCCGAGCACGGCGAGCGAGGTCAGCACCGCCAGCGGGATCGAGATCAGCACTACCACGGTCGGACGCCACGAGCCCAGGAACAGCAGGATCATCAGCCCGGTCAGGCCGGCGGCGATCACGCCCTCCTCGGCGACGTCCCAGATCGCGTCGGAGACGAACACCGACTGGTCGAACAGCGAGACGATCTTGATGTCCTTGGGCGCGGCGGCGATGATTCCCGGCAGCAGCGACTTCACGGAATCGACGATCGAGGTGGTCGAGGTGGCGCCGTTCTTGAGCACCGGCAGCAGCAGCCCGAGATGGCCGTTCACATGCACCATGTTCTGCTGCGGCGGGCCGCCGGCGCGGGCCCAGCCGATGTCGCGCAGCAGGATCGGCGAGCCGTTCACCACCTTGATCGGGATCGCGTTCAGCGAGTCCAGCACGCCCGGCAGCGTGTTGAGCCGGATCACGAACTGGCTCTCGCCGAACTTGGCCAGACCCGACGGCAGGGTCAGGATCTCCGCGTTGACCTGGGTCTCGACCTGCTGCGGGGTCAGCCCGTAGGCCTGCAGCGCATGCGGATCGAGATCGATCATCACCTGCTCCGGCACGCCGCCATAGGGCGGCGGCATGGTGGTGCCGGGCGTGGTCTGCAGCGCGGTGCGCAGCCTGAAGCGGACATAGTTGTAGACCGAGGCCTGGCTCTCGACCGCCGAGGTCGCCGCCACCTGGATCACCGGCACCGAGGAGGCGGAGAAGCGCAGGATGATCGGCGCCTGGATGCCGGCCGGCAGCAGGGCGCGGATCGCGTTGGTCGCGGAGGTGACGTTGGTCAGCGCCAGCGAGATGTCGGTGCCCGGCTGGAAGTAGATCTTGGTGATGGTGATGCCCTGCAGCGTGGTGCTGGACATCTCGCGTATGCCGACGACATTGTTGTTCAGCGCCAGCTCGCTGTAGGCCGTGACCTGGTTCTGCATGTCGGGCGCCGCCAGCCCGGTATAGGTCCACAGCACCGTGACCACCGGGATGTTGACCTCCGGCAGCACGTCCTTGGGCATCAGCACCGCGGCGCCGCCGCCCGCGAGCATGATCAGCACCGCGAGCACGTAGAAGGTGACGCGGAACTTCAACGCGAACTTGACCAGACCCATACGCTTTCCGCTCCGGCGCCACCGCGCGGTGCCTAATGTCGCGATGCGCCCGGCGTTCCACAAGCAGGTGGCGTCGCGCGCAGCGCCATCATTCGCCGGGATCGCCGCTTGCCTATCGGTCGCAGCGCTCTACCTTGACGCGGCACGGCGCGGAGGCGAGAACCAACCATGAACGACTTGTTCTCGACTCCGCCGCGCAAGCCGGCCAGGGCCGCGGCCGCGGCACCGAAACCGGCCCCGTCGGCCACGGCGGCGGAGTCCGGCTATTCGGCCAGCGACATCGAGGTGCTGGAGGGGCTGGAGCCGGTGCGGCGCCGGCCCGGCATGTATATCGGCGGCACCGA
The DNA here is from genome assembly GCA_964658455.1 of uncultured Lichenihabitans sp. Taxonomy (GTDB): domain Bacteria; phylum Pseudomonadota; class Alphaproteobacteria; order Acetobacterales; family Acetobacteraceae; genus Lichenicola. The sequence continues at coordinate 13,368 of CAZZZA010000064.1, read as the reverse complement.
CGAGAACGCGCTGCACCATCTGGCGGCCGAGATCATCGACAACGCGATGGACGAGGCGGTCGCCGGCCACGCCAGCACCATCGACGTCCAGCTCTCGGCCGGCAACCGGTTGACGGTGCGCGACAACGGGCGCGGCATACCGGTCGACCCGCACCCCAAGTTAAGGGACCGCTCGGCGCTGGAGGTGATCCTCACCACGCTGCATTCCGGCGGCAAGTTCTCGGGCAAGGCCTACGCCACCTCCGGCGGCCTGCACGGGGTCGGCTCGTCGGTGGTCAACGCGCTGTCCAGCACCCTGGAGGTGGAGGTGGCGCGCGACCGCGCGGTCTGGCGCCAGGCCTATGCGCGCGGCGTGCCGCTCGGCCCGCTGGAGAAGGTCGGGCCGACCCAGAACCGGCGCGGCACCCAGATCGGCTTCGTGCCGGACGCGGAGATCTTCGGCGCGCTGCGCTTTGCGCCGCAGCGGCTGTTCAGGCTGTGCCGGTCCAAGGCGTATCTGTTCCGTGGCGTGACCATACGCTGGGAATGCGACCCGTCGCTGCCGCGCGGCGCCGAGGTGCCGGAAAAGGCGCTGCTGCATTTCCCTGGCGGGCTCGCCGACAGCCTGCGCGACGAGCTGGGCGCCGGGCCGTCGCTGCTGACCGATCTCTGGTCCGGCGAGGCCGACCTGCCGGCGGCGGCGGATGGCGGCGGCACCGGCCGGGTCGAGTGGGCGGTGGCCTGGCTCGAATCCGGCGAGAGCGCCCTGGCCTCCTATTGCAACACCATCCCGACCCCGCAGGGCGGCACCCACGAGGCGGGGTTCCGCAACGCGCTGCTCAAGGGGCTGCGCGCCTGGGGCGAGGCGCGCAGCAACAAGCGCGCCGCCCAGGTGACGGCCGAGGACCTGCTGGGTGCGGTGGCGGCCAAGCTGTCGGCCTTCATCCGCGAGCCGCAGTTCCAGGGCCAGACCAAGGAGAAGCTGACCAACGCCGAGGCCACCAGGCTGGTCGAGACCGCGCTGCGCGACCGGTTCGACCACTGGCTGGCGGGACAGCCGGCCCAGGCGGACGCGCTGCTGGCGGCGATCATCGAACGCGCCGAGGAGCGGCTGCGTCGTCGCGACGCCAAGGACACCGCCCGCAAGAGCGCCACCAACCGGGTCAGGCTGCCCGGCAAGCTGGTCGACTGCACCCGTAGCAACATCGCCGAGACCGAAATCTTCCTGGTCGAGGGCGACAGCGCCGGCGGCTCGGCGAAGCAGGCGCGCAACCGCGAGACCCAGGCGGTGCTGCCGCTGCGCGGCAAGATCCTGAACGTCGCCAGCGCATCGACCGAGAAGCTGCGCGGCAACCAGGAACTGCGCGACCTGGTCGAGGCGCTCGGCTGCGGACAGGGATCGCGCTACGACGCCAGCCGGCTGCGCTACGGCCGGGTCATCATCATGACGGACGCCGACGTGGACGGCGCCCACATCGCCTCCCTGCTGATGACGTTCTTCTATCGCGAGCTGCCGGAACTGATCCAGGGCGGCCACCTGCATCTGGCGCAGCCGCCGCTGTACCGGCTGACCCAGGGCGCCAAGACGATCTATGCGATGGACGATCGCGACCGGGAGCGGAAGATCAAGTCCGGCTTCAAGCCCGGCTCCAAGGTCGAGGTCAGCCGCTTCAAGGGGCTGGGCGAGATGCCGCCCCAGGACCTCAAGCGCACCACCATGGACCCGAGGCAGCGCACCCTGCTGCGGGTGGTCGCAGCACCGGAGCAGCGCGAGACCACCGAGAAGCGCGTCGAGGACCTGATGGGACGCCGGCCGGAACTGCGCTTCCAGTTCATCCAGGCGAACGCGCATACGGCGGATATCGATCTCTAGCGCCATCGCCTCTAGGGTGCGGGCGATGATCCCCCGCCTGCTGCCACTCCTCCTAGCCGCCACGCTCGCGGTCCCGCTCGCCGGCTGCGCCGCCAGGGGGACGTCGCGGATCAGCAACGTGATCCCGCTCGATCTCGCCGAGGGCGCGACCATGGTGCCGCATCTGGCCCCGGACGGGCGTCAGGGGCTGGTGATCGAGGGCCGCGGCCCGGGCGCGATCGGCCAGGCTGCGCCGTCGCCGGTGGTGATGGCGATGCTGCCACGCGCGGTGGGGCTGCGCGGCTGGGACGTGATCGGCATCGAGAGCGAGACCGGGGCGCGCGAGACCAGCCTGGGCGGCGCCGGCCGGTCGGTGGTGTTCGCGCGCGCCAAGGTGGGCGGCATGCCCGCCACCCTGCTGTTCGTCGCCGAGGCGGACGCCTCCGACCCGGTGCCGCGCGGCGCGGCGCACCGCATCACGATCCGCACCCTGCGGCTGGATGCCGACCGGAGCGCCGCCAGCTTCGCGCAGATCTCCAGCCAGACCACGGCGCGGCGCTATTGCAGTCCGGCGGATGCGATCGCCGCGACGTTCAGGATCGCCCTGCCCGACGACCAGGGCGCATCGGTCGGGTGCCGCGCGCCGACGAGCTGAAAACAGCGCTTGCGCGAATCGGCGGCGCCAAGGCATGTAAACCGGGCAACTTATTGAAAGGAGGTGATCCAGTGTCTCATTGCCTGACCATGGCTCCGCTCGGGGCGACCTGGATGACCCTCTTCTCCAGCGCGAAGACGGTCTGACCGGACACTCGGGTTCGGCCGACAGACAATGCGAAGGCCCCGGCATCGTCCGGGGCCTTTTTCATGACCGGTGGCGGGGCGCGAGCCGGAACCGCACCGGGCGGTCCGGCTGGGTGGTGACCAGGCCGCGCGGCAGCACCGCCTCGCCGGCGGCCAGCGACAGCCTGAAGCGCCGCAGCAGCCGCGCCAGCACCAGCGTCGCCTCGGTGAGCGCGAACTGGGCGCCGACGCAGATACGCGGGCCGGCGCCGAACGGCATGTAGACCATGCGGTCCGGCGGCGTGGCGCCGGGCAGGAACCGCGACGGGTCGAACCGGTCCGGGCGCTGCCAATGCGCCTCGTGCCGGTGTAGGATCCAGGGCGAGATGCTGACCACGGTGCCGGCCGCGACCGGGATCTCGCCCAGGAGGTCCGCCTGCCTGGCCTGGCGCACCAGGAGATAGGCCGGCGGATAGAGCCGGAGCGCCTCGTCGAGGAAGGCGCGGGTATGCACCAGCTTCTGCACCGACTGCGCGGCGCCGTCCTCGGAGAGGTCCAGCCCGTCGGCCTCGGCGGCGATGCCGGCCTGGTATTCCGGCAGCCGGGCGGCGGCGTAGCAGGCCCAGAACAGGGTCACGGCGGTTGTCTCGTGGCCGGCCAGGATCAGGGTGGAGACCTCGTCGCGCAGCAGCGCGTGATCGAACCCCTGCCCGGTCTCCGGATCGCGGGCGGCGCGCAGCAGGTCGAACAGGTCGCGGGTCGGCGCGGCCGCGTCGGCCGCAGCCGGCTGGGCCGTGCCCTTCGCGTCCCGCGCGGCGATGATGCGGTCCATCAGCGCCAGCCAGTCGCGGCGGAAATGGGCGCGGCCGCGATCCAGCGGCGTGGTCCATCCGGCCGGCAGCAGCATGTCCAGCAGCCCGACCTTGGCGAACTGGCCGGCATAGCGGAACAGCAGCCCGCGCAGCTCGGCGCCGAACGCGCCCATCTCCAGCGAGAACATCGACTGCCCGGCGATGTCGAGCGTCAGCAGCTGCAACAGCTCCATCAGCACCACCGGCCTGGTGCCGGCGGCCTCGATGCGCTGCTCGAACCGCTCCGACACGGCGACGATGTGGCGCGCCAGGATCGGCATCACCCGTGGCGCCAGGGCCGGCGCGATGACCCGTCGCTGGTGCCGCCAGGCCTCGCCCTCGGCCAGGAACAACCCGTCGCCCAGCACCGGACGCAGCACCCGACGCGCCGCCTCGTTGCGCACGTAGTTCTCGTGGTTGCCGAGCAGCACATGACGGATCGCCGCCGGGTCGTTCAGCAGCAGCTGCTGCCGGCCCAGGAACGCGCCGGGCAGGATCAGCTCGCGATAGGCCGGCGCGCCCCAGAGTTCCAGCGGGTTGCGCCGCAGCACCAGGAACGATTCCGCCTGGGTGCGGAGCCTGGTCGGCAGCGGCGGGCGCGGCAGCAGGGCGGCGTCGGGGACACGGGCGGTATCGAACATCTCGTGCAGATGGCCCCTGCCGGGCCGCCCTGAAAGGTGCGACCGGTCGTGGTCGGTCGGTCGGCCGGGCGACCGCGATCCCGTCTGGCCGCAGGCGGGGGTTTCGCGTAACGTCGGCGAGGTTTTGCGGCTGGGGTTCGGTGTGGCGGCGCTGCTGAAATGCAACGAATTCTGGGGTGGGGCGCTGCTGCTCGAATCCGACCCGGCGATCATGACCCTGCGCGACCTGATCTACGTTCCGCACGGCGATCCGGTGTCGCAGCCGGGAATCTTCGATCACGGCCAGAAGATGGTGTTCAAGGCGTGGTATTTCCGCAGCGCCGATCCGCTGTCCGGTCTGCGCGCCCTGTCGACGCCCTACACGCTGCAGAGCGTGACCGGCTGGGCGCCAGACGACCTCTACATCTATGGCGGCTGGCTGCACGAGCATTTCGGCCATTTCCTGCTCTCGAGCCTGTCGCGTTTCTGGTCGCGGCTGTGGGAAGCCTATCCGTCGGCGAAGATCCTGGTGCATGCGCCGCTCGGGCTCGATGCGATGTTCGAGCGCAACTGGTTCGCCACCCTGATGGCGGCACTCGGCATCGAGCGTGACCGGCTGGTCGCGTTCGGCAGCCCGATCAAGATCGCGACGCTGATCGTCACCGCGCCCAGCTTCGAGGAGGAGAATTTCGTCCACCGCGTCTATGCGCGGTTCTGCAACGCGCTCGGCCGCGACATCGCCGCCCGGCTGATCGGCCCAAGCGACGACCGGCCGGTGTTCCTGTCGAAGGAGAAGCTGACCAGCGGCGTGCAGAAACTCGAGAACGAGGCGGAGATCTCGCGCCGGCTCGAGCGCGGCGGCGTCGATATCGTCTACCCGGAGACCCTGTCGTTCGCGGAGCAGATCGCGCTCTGGTACAACCGCACCACCGTGGTGTCGCTGGCCAATTCCGCCGTCCATACCAGCATCTTCGCCCCCGGACGTACCGTGATGCTGCTCGCCTACGGTCAGAACCTGATGTCGAACTACCTGCTGGTGGACAAGGCGAACCGGACCGATGCGCGGTATTTCCGTCCGGTGGCGGGCTCCATCACCACGCACGGCACCCGCGGCGGCTTCGCGACCGCGCACGAGGCGCGCGATCCTATCGGCATCGCCGAGGACCTGCTGCGCGCGCTCGACGTACAGCACCGCGCCAGCATCAGCCGCGCCGCCGTCGCCGGCCGGCTCGGACACGATGCCGGGCCGGTGAACGTCGCGATCGACAAGCCGGCGACGCAAAGCTCCACCCACCACAACGTCGCCTTCCGCAGCGTCGGCGCGACCAGCGGTTTCCTGACCGGCGAATTCCAGTTCCATACCGCCAGCGAGCAGGATCCCTGGTGGGAGGTCGACCTGCAAGGCGACGCCAGGATCGTTCTGATCCGGCTGCACAACCGCGCCGACGGCGTGCAGGAACGCTGCGCCCGCTTCACCATCAGCGCGCGGCACGACGGCGAGACCACGCCGGTCGTCCTGCACGAGCAGCAGACGCCCTGCCGGTTCGGTGGCCTGGACGGCAACCCGTTCGAATGGATCGCGTCATCGCCGGTGGTGGCGCGCCACGTCCGCATCACGCTGCGAGGATGCGATTACCTGCATCTCGACCAGGTGGAAATCCTCGGCTGGATGACCGCCAGCGCCCGGTCGCGCGACGCGGCCTGACCGAACGGCATTCGCTCACCTACCAGCGGAGACATCCATGGCGGCGCTCACACGATGCACCCAGTTCTCCGGTGCCCTGACGCTGCTCGACTCCGAGCCGGCGACCTTCGACTTCTCCGACGTGATCTACGTGCCCGCGGACGATCCCGTCTCCAGGTCCGGGCTGTTCGACCATGGCCGCAAACTCATCCTGCAGTCGGTGTCGTTCCGCGGCGCCAATCCGCTGGCCACGCCGCAACGTCTGGGCACCGAGTATGCGCTGGAGGGCGTGCGGGACTTGGCGCCGGACCCGCTCTATCTCTATGGCGGCGTCCTGCACGACCAGCTCGGGCATTTCCTGCTCTCCAGCCTGTCGCGGTTCTGGTCTCCGGTGTTCGCCGAGCACCCGGACGCGAAGATCCTCGTGCACAGCAGCATCGATCTCGAATTGCTGTTCGGCGACGCGTGGCGGGCGGCGATCTTCGAGGGGCTCGGGCTGGGCCGCGACCGGTTCGTCCGGTTCGCGCGGCCGACCAGGATCGGCCGCATCATCGTCCCGTCGGCGAGCTTCGAGCAGGAGCATTTCGGCCACCGCGTCTTCGCACGCAGCGGCCAGGCGCTGGGCCGGCGACTGGCGGCGCCATGGATCGGCGGCGGCGATCCGGGACCGGTCTACCTGTCGCTGCGCGACCCTGCGGCCGACACCGCGACACTCGAGAACGAGGCCGCGATCGCCGCGGTGCTGGAGCGCGCCGGCGTCGAGATCGTCGATCCGCTGAAACTCGAGTTCGCACGGCTGGTGGCGCTCTGGCATGACCGGTCGATGCTGGTGTCGTTCTCGAGCCCGGCTCTGCATGCCGGCATCCTGGCGCCGGGGCGCGCGCTGCTGACCGTCGGCCTGGGCGACACGCTCAGCAGCAACCACTGGCTGGTCGACCGGCTGTCCGGCGCGCGGGCGCAATATCTGCGCCCGCTGGGCGACGCGATCGTCCCGGCATCGGCACCGGCGGCGGCCGACGGCGTGCAGGCGTTCGTCGCCCGCGATCCGGTGGGGATCGCCGAGGACATCCTGCGCGCGCTCGATTTCAGGCAGCGCGCCGCGCGGCAGCGCACGGGCCAGGCGCGGTCCGGCAATCTGGCGCTGGATCAGCCGACCCGCATGAGCACGCCTGGACGGTGCGACGACGCCGCCGACAGCCCGGTCAACGGCATCCTCACCGGATCGGTCCAGCTGCGCACCGGCCAGAGCGAGAACAGCTGGTGGGAGGTGGACCTGCCGGGGCCGACCAGCATCGACCGCATCAGGCTCTACAACCGCGTCGATGGCGACACCGCCCGGCCAGGACGCTTCTCGATCGCGCTCTATCTCGATGGCCCGTTCTTTCGCGTCGTGCACCGGCAGGCCGAGCCGATCGCCTTCGGCGGCCTGGACGGCGCGCCGTTCGACTGGCGCGCGCCGGAGCCCGTCACCGCGCGCAGGGTGAGGATCGCCCTGCACGGACCCGGCGCGCTGGAACTCGATCAGGTCGAGGTGATCGGCCGGCTGCTCTGACCGCGCGGCGCCCGGGCGCGCTCAGCCCGGTAGGTGGCTTGTCTCGATCCGCGCCGCCGCGGCGGGTGCCGTTCCCGTGCCCGATCCGGGCGCCAGCATGGCGGCGGTGGCGCCGACCGCCGGGTCGAACACGCGGGTGAAGGATGACGGATAGACGCCCATCCACAGAGTGATGACGGCCAGCGGCAGCAGCACCGCCCGCTCGCGCGGATCGAGATCGACGATCGCCGCGGCGAGCCCGGCGACCTGGTCGAACATCACGCGCCGGTACATCACCAGCATGTAGACGGCGCCGAGGATCATCGCCATGCCGGACAGCAGCGCCACCCAGAACCCGACCTTGATCGCGCCGATCATCACCAGCAGCTCGCCGACGAAGCTGCCGGTGCCGGGCAGGCCGATATTGGCCATCGCGAACAGCATCGCCAGGCTCGCGAACACCGGCATGCGCGCGGCGGTGCCGCCCAGGCCGGCGATCTCGCGGGTGCGGGTGCGCGACGACAGCATCGCCACCACGAAGAACAGCGCGGCGATGATGATGCCGTGCGACAGCATCACGAACAGCGCGCCATCGATGCCGGTCGCGTTCAGGGTGAACAGCCCGACCAGCACCAGCCCCATGTGCGAGAACGAGGAATAGGCGATCAGCCGCTTCACGTCGGTCTGCGCCAGGGCGATGATCGCGGCGTAGATCACCGCGACGATGCCGAGCGCGATCAGCCACGGCGCATAGCGATGCGCGGCGTCCGGGGTCATGCCGATCGCGAACCGCAGCAGCCCGTAGGCGCCGGCCTTGCTCAGCACGCCGGACAGCATCGCTGTCGCCGGCGCCGGCGCTTCGGTATAGGCGTCAGGCAGCCAGGCATGGAGCGGGAACAGCGGCAGCTTGACGCCGAACGCCAGCACCAGCCCCAGGAACATCCAGCCCTGCAGCGCCGGCGCGAACCGGGTGTGCAGCAGCACCGGAATGTCGGTGGTGCCGGCCTGGTGCCACATCGCCAGCAGCGCCAGCAGCATGAACAGCGAGCCGGCGAAGGTGAACAGGAAGAACTTGATCGAGGCGTGCACCCGGTTGGCGCCGCCCCAGATGCCGATCAGCAGCGAGCCCGGAATCAGCGTCGCCTCGTAGAAGACGTAGAACAGCACGAAATCCAGCGAGGCGAACAAGCCGAACAGGGTGGTCTCCAGCACCAGCATGGCGATCATGAAGTCGCGCACCCTGGTGGTGATCGACCGCCAGCCGGACAGCATCGCCAGCGGCGTCACCACCGCGGTCAGCACCACGAACAGCAGGCTGATCCCGTCCAGGCCGAGATGATACGAGATGCCGAAGCCCGGCACCCAGTCGGCGCGGTCCTCGAACTGGAAGCCCGGCCGCCCGGGCACGAACCCGACCCAGATCACCAGCGCCAGCGCCAGCGACGCCAGCGCGGTGCCGAGCGCCACCCGGCGTATGGCGGTCTCTGCGGCCGCGGTGTCGCCGCGCAACAGCAGCAGCGCGAGCGCGCCCAACAACGGCAGGAAGGTCAGCAGGGAGAGCAGGGGAAAATGCACGGATCTCGTCGTCCCATCGGTCGGCGCGATCCTATGCCGCGGCGCCCGCCGGCACCAGAGCGCGGCCGTTCAGCATTCCGAAACCAGTCCATGCCTAGGGTCGGATATTCTTCCGCGCCGCGCACAGGACCCTGCCTTGACCCAGACCGCGATCTTCGTCGACCCCAGCCTGGCCGGCCCCGATGTCCGCTTCTCCACCGGCACGGTGGTGGATGGCGCCGAAGCCTACGCCACCGACCTGCCCGACATCTTCGGCACGGCCGATCCCGGCTGGAACATCACCCAGTGGGCCACCCCGCCGGACCAGATCTTCGACCCCTCGACGGTGGTTTCGGGCGATCCGCGCGATACCGACCCGCTGCTCGGCGCGGCACGGGCCTCCTGGCATACCGGCAGCGCCGCCGGCGGCAGCCTGCTCGCGGTCTATGGCGGGCCGGGCGACGCCAGCTTCCGGCTCGGCGCCACCGGCGGCGACAACCGCGACACCTTCCTGCAGACCACCGGCTACGCGCCCGGCACCGTCACCTTCGACCGCCAGATCGACTTCACCGCCCAGGAACGCCTGTCGGCGGCGCATGCCGGCACCGGCACCGCGATCGCCTTCAACGCCTTTACCGTGTTCTTCAACGCCGCCGACAACCCGTCCTACGACGCCGCCCTGCCGCAGACCGAACTGTTCCTGCAGGTGCCGCTGACCGATTTCAGGGGCGAGCCCGGCGCGTTCAGCACCATCACCGCCGGCAACACCTACCAGCAGATCTACAACGTCTCGTCGGAAGCCAGCGCCGCCGACGGCAGCACGGTCGCCGACGAGAGTGCCGACTATCTCGGCTTCGCCGCCGATGACGGCCCGCTGCATACGGTGTCGATCGACCTCACCCAGGCGCTGCTGCGCATGGTCCGGGCGATGGCGGCGCAGAACCCGGCGATGGCGTCGGCCTATCTGGACCTGTCGCGCTGGTCGCTGGGCAGCGTCTATGCCGGGGTCGAGACCGGCGGCGGCGACGGCGCCGACCCGGCCTCGCTGAGCCTCGACATCGCGCATCCGCTGCTGACCCGCGATGCGTCCGCACCGGTCTCGTCGGCTACCGCCGCCGCCACGGTGCAGTCGATCGATGGCGGGCGCTATGCCGAGACCGAGAACGCGCCCGTCATCGCCACCCTCGCCGGCAGCACCAATACGGTGGCGCTGTCCGGGGCCGAGGGCGCGCAGACCCTGACTAGCAACGGCGCCGATACCGTGCTGCTCGGCGACCGGCAGAGCGCGGTGCTGCACGCATCGGGCCTCTCGCTGGCGGTGCGCGGCAGCGCCACCACCGGCGGTACGCTGACGATCGACGGCACGGCGCCGCTCGCGCTGTCCGGCGGGTTCGCCACCCTGTCGCTGCGCAGCGACGCCGACGGCGACCAGGTCTCGGGCACGGTGCTGGACCGCGCCACCCTGTCGCTCGGCGGCAAGCAGGCGACGGTGTCGCTGCAGGGGCTGGCCGACGCGACGCTGTCCGGGGCCGATGCCCGCTTCGCCGCCGGCGGCGGCCAGGTGGTGCTGGCCGCCGACGGCGCGTCGATCGACCAGAACGGCGCCGGCAGCCAGCTCGTGTTCCTCAACGGGCATCGCGCCGCCATCACCCAGTCCGGCACCGGCGACCAGACCGTGGTCGATACCGCCGGCAGCGACGCGCCGGTGACGATCACCGGCGGCGCCGGCACCCAGACGGTCTGGACCGGCGCCGCCGACACCACGATCGACGCCGGCGGCACCGGCGCGCTGTCGGTGCTGGTCCAGGACGGGTCGAATACCCTGGTCCGGCTCGACGGCGATACCGCCCGGCTCGACACGCTCGGCGGCACGCTGACGGTCCTGGGTGGCGAGCGCACCGGATCGGTGACGCTGTTCGCCGACCAGGGCGACAGCACGGTCTGGGGCGGCGCCGAGACGCTCGTCGCCAGCCTGGCCGGCGCCGGCAGCCTGCAGGTCGCGGCCGGCAGCGGCAGCCAGACCATCTTCGGCGGCCCGGGCCGGCTGACCGTGATCGGCAGCCACGACCATGCCGGGACCCAGACCATCGTCGGCGGCGCCGACGCGTCGCAGTCGGCGACGATCTTCGGCGGCCTGACGTCGCAGACGATCTGGACCGGCGCCGGTGCCGACACCATCGTCGCCTCGAACGCCGTGGGCGATTCGTCCGGCCATATCAGCGCCTTCATCCAGGGCGGGGCGTCGTCTTACTGGGGCGGGACGGAAAGCGCCGCGCTCGACAACCAGGGCGGCATTCTCGACGCCTTGCTGGGCGGCGGCGGCGCGGTCAGCATCCTGGCGTCGATGACCGGCCATACCAGCACCACGCTGCACGGCTTCGACTCGCGCCGCGACCAGCTGACGCTCGGCGGCGTGCCGGATCCGTCCGACGTCGCGGTGACGATCCAGGGCGGCAACACCGTGCTGTGGTTCGGCGGCAGCCAGCTGGTGCTGGACGGGCTGACCCATACGACCCTGGCGCAGACCGCCGGCGGCGTCGCGGTGAGCGGCTGGGCCTAGAGCCTTTCTAGCGCCGGCCGAACAGCCGCTCGATCTCGGCGCGGCTGAGCTTGAGATAGGTGGGTCGGCCATGGCTGCAGGTCGCGGCGCGCGGCGTCGCCTCCATCGCGCGCAGCAGATGGTCCATCTCCTCGGCCTGCAGCCGCCGTCCGGCGCGGATGCTGCCATGGCAGGCCATGCGCGCGATCACCGCGTCCAGGCGGCCGGTCAGGCTGTCGGCCTGCGCGGCGGCGGCCAGCTCGTCCTCCGCCAGTTCCTCTGCCAGGTCGCGCAGCAGGCAAGCGGGATCCGGATTGTCGAGCAGCGCCGGCAGTGCCCGCACCAGCACCGAGCCGCCGCCGAACGGCTCGATCTCGACGCCGAGATCGGCCAGCGCGTCGGCGTTCTCCAGCAGCCGCGCGGCCTCGCGCGCCGGCAGCTCGACCAGCTCGGGCAGCAGCAGGCGCTGCGCCCGGATCGCGCCGTCGAGATACTGCGTCCGCAACCGCTCGTGGGTGAGCCGCTCATGCGCGGCATGCTGATCGACCAGCACCAGGCTGCCGTCGCCGGTGACGGCGATCACGTAGGTGTCGAGCACCTGGGCGACCGCGGCGCCGAGCGGATGCGCCGCCGCGTCGTGGCGCGCCGGCGGCGCGGCGTCGTCGATCAGGCGCGCCGCCGGCCGGTGCGCGAACGGCAGGGCGGTCTCGGCGAAGCCCGGCGCGGCGGGCATGGCGGCCGCCTTGTCGTTCGGGACAGCGGCCGGCGGATACCAGATCGCCGGCCCGGCGCGCCGCTGCGACAGCGACGACAGGCTGACCCCGACCGCGCCGGCGCCGCCGGACAAGGCACGGCCGAGCGCGCCGATCACCAGCGAGCGCACCGCCGCCGGATCGGCGAAGCGCAGTTCGGTCTTGGCCGGGTGCACGTTCACGTCGAGCCGGTCGGGCGGGATGGTGAGGAACAGCGCCAGCACCGCGTGACGGCTCTGCTCCAGCACCCCGCGATAGGCGACGCGCACCGCGGTGCGCAGCACCGGGTCGGCGACCGGTCGGCCGTTCACCACCAGGAACTGGCCGTTGACGGTGGCGCGATGCACCGCCGGGCCGCAGGCATAGCCGTGCAGCACCATGTCGTCGCGCGTGCCCTCCACGGTGAGCAGCCCCTGCGGCACGCTCTCGCCGCCGGCATCGGACAGCAGCGCCAGCGCCCGCGCCGCGCGCTCCTGTGGCGGCAGCTCCAGCACCACCCTGCCCTCGATCTGCAGCCGGAACGCGACATGCGGGGTGGCCAGCGCTAGCCGGCGTACCGCGATCTCGGCATGGCCGGCCTCGACCCGCGCCGATTTCAGGAACTTGCGCCTGGCAGGGGTGGCGAAGAACAGATCCTCGACCAGCACCTGGGTGCCGGGCGGCCCGGCACAGGGCACGGCCGGCTGCAGCACCCCGCCCTCCAGACGCAGCCGCCAGGCCTGGCGATCCCCGTCGCCGTCGCGGCGGCGCGAGGTCAGGCACAGCCGGGCGGCGGCGCCGATGCTGGGCAGCGCCTCGCCGCGGAAACCGAGCGTGGCGATCGAGACCAGGGTGTCGTCGGTGAGTTTCGAGGTGCAGTGCCGCTCGACGGCCAGCGCCAGCGCGTCGGCGGACATGCCGCTGCCGTCATCGGTGACCGCGATCCGCTCGATGCCGCCGCCGGTAAGTTCGATGCAGATGCGGCCGGCGCCGGCATCGATCGCGTTCTCGACCAGCTCCTTGACCGCGGCGGCCGGTCGCTCGATCACCTCGCCGGCGGCGATGCGGTTGACGATCCGCTCCGGCAGCCGGCGGATCTCGGCCATCGGCGGCCGGACCGCCTAGAACAGGCGCTGGAAGAAGCCCGGCTTGCTGACCTTGACCGTGGGGGTCGCGCCGACCGTCGGGCTGCGGCCGAGCGCCGCGTTCTGCTGCAGCCGCTGGCGCTCGGCCTCGGCATCGACGAT
>CAZZZA010000063.1:0-15801 GCA_964658455.1 uncultured Lichenihabitans sp. | reverse complement strand
CCGGGGATCATCGGCGCCTTGACGTAGCGCGCCTGTCCCTTGTTGTCGCCCCAGAACGAGGGCGCGCCGGAGAAGGTCTTGATGTCGCTGGCGCAGATGCCGCACGCCTCGACCTCGATGATGATGTCGTCCGGACCGGCGCGCGGCACGTCGACTTCCTCCAGCCGATAGTCGCCGGGCTCGTAAGCCACCACCGCCATCATCTTCTCAGGCAAGTTCAGCGTATCCATCGGACACTCCTCAAAGCGGTCGGGGTCGTGGGCTAGGCGTGCAGGTGCGACGCCAGCCCGTCGGCCATGGTGCGCAGGATCAGTTCGCAGGAGGCGGCGCCGGCATCGAGCACGCCGCGCGAGCGCTCGCCGAGCCGGGCGGCCCGGCCGCGCCTGGCGACGAGGTCGCGCGTCGATTCCAGGCCGGTGGCGGCGGCGTCGCGCAGTGCCGTCAGGCTCCGCGCCAGCGTCTCGCCGGCGCCGACCGCCTGCTCGACGGCGATGCGCGCCGGCGTCAGCACGTCGATCAGCGTCTTGTCGCCGACCTTGGCCTCGCCGAGATCGACGATCGCCGCCTCGCCGGCGCTGAGCATCGCCAGCAGGGTGGCGGCGTCGAGCGCCTGCTTGCCGTCGAGCGCGTCGGCCATTTCGGTGAAGAACGAGCCGTAGAGCGGACCCATCGAGCCGCCGATATCCGACAGCAGGGTGTCGCCGATGGTCGCAAAGCCGGTCGCGAGGTCGTAATCGCGGCCTTCCAGCCGCTCGATCACCAGCCGGAAGCCCTTGGCCATGTTGACGCCGTGGTCACCGTCGCCGGTGGCGCCGTCGATCTCCGACAGCTGGTCGCGGGCGTCGATCACCGCGCGCGCGATGGCCAGCGTCACCGGTGCCGCGTCGTGCAACGAGATGGTGTCCGGCATGATGGCGTCTCCTTCAGGCGCCGGAAACGGTCAGGCCGATCGACCGCGCCGGCGCGCGCAACAGCCGGTCGAGTTCGCCGTCCAGCCTGGTGATGGTCAGCGACACGCCCATCATCTCGAGCGAGGTGAAATAATTGCCGACTAGCCGGTGTGTCGGGGTGATGTTGCGGGACCGCAGCATCGCATCGACATGGCCGTAGAGCAGATACAGCTCCATCAGCGGCGTCGCGCCGAGTCCGGAGACCAGCACCGCGACGTTCTCGCCCGTATAGTCGAGGTCGGCCAGGATCTTCTCGACCATGATCCCGGCCATCTCGCGCGCCGGCGCCACCGGCAGCACGGCGATGCCATGCTCGCCATGGTGACCGATGCCGACCTCCATCGTGCCGGGCTCGATGGTGAAGTTCGGCTTGCCGTTGGCGGGGATCGTGCAGGCGGACAGGCCGATGCCGATCGAGCGCGTATTGTCGATCGTCTTGCGCGACGCCGCGATCACCGCATCGAGGTCGGCGCCCTCGGCGGCGCGCGCGCCACCAGCTTTCCACATCAGGATCTCGCCGGCCACGCCGCGCCGGTGCTCGGCCTGGTCGGCGGCCGCCGAGGCGACGTCGTCGTTGGCGACCACGGTCTCGACCCGCAGCCCGTCCTTGGCGGCGAGCTTGACCGCCATCTTCACGTTCATGTTGTCGCCGGCATAGTTGCCGTAGAGGCAGGCCACGCCCTTTCCCTGGTCGGCCTCCCTGAAGGCGGCGTGGAAGCTCTTGGCGGTGGGCGAGGCGAACACCTCGCCGATCGCCACCGCGTCGCACAGGCCCGGTCCGACATAGCCCAGGAAAGCCGGCTCGTGGCCGGAACCGCCGCCGGTCACGATCCCGACCCTGGGCGTCACATCCCGGCCGGCACGCCGCAGCACCCGCGGATGATCGGTCTTGGCGAGCAGGTCCGGATGCGCTGCCAGCACGCCGGTCAGGCTGTCCTCAGTGACCTGGTCCGGATCATCGATCACGCGGTTCATGGTCCGTCCCTCTGCTCGGTCTTTCCTCGCCCGATCGCATGCCGGGCCTGGTCCGTTGGCGACGGACACTGCTCTCGCCTGTGCACGATTGTCAAACGCCTGATCAGTTGCGCAGAGTGCCTCGGCCGCGTTCGCGCGAAACCCGGCTTGCCGTCGGATTTCGTCCAGACAACGGTCTGAATGATGTGAGAGAATGTTCACGCGGAATGAAATCTTGCAGTGCAGCAAGCGAGGCGAGCATGGAGCCTGACGCCGTCAGGCCGGCCCTGCCGCGCTACCAGGATCGCGGCGAGGTCAGGGTCGAGACCCTGATCGAGATCGCGACGCTGTACTACTACGAGGCGGTGACGCAGGAAGAGCTGGCGCAGCGTTTCTCGATGTCGCGGGCCAAGATCAGCCGCCTGCTGCAACGGGCCCGCGCCGACGGGCTGGTCGAGATCCGTGTCCACCAGCCGGATTCGGTCGGCGCCGAGCTGGAGCGGGTGTTCGTCGATCGTTTCGGTATCGGCCGGCTGCTGGTCTCGGTCGATCATCGCGATGCCGACGCGCAACGCAACGCGGTGGCGCGTCTGGTCGCCGCGCATCTGGAGAAGACCCTCTCGCCCGGCAAGATCGTCGCCGTCGGCATGGGCCGCAACGTCGCCGCCGTCGCCGACGCGCAGGTCTCGGCGCCGCGTGTCGGCGTCACCTTCGTCTGCGCGATCGGCGGCTCGCTGCGCGCCGGCGAGCACATGAATCCGGATCATATCTGCCGCCGGCTCGCCGCGCGCTACGGCGGCGAAAGCGAGACGCTGTACGCGCCGGCGCTGGTCACCGACCGGGCGCTGCGCGAGGAACTCTACCGCAACGACACCGTCAAGCTGACGCTGAACCGCGCGCGCCGCGCCGACATCGCGCTGATCGGCATCGGCGATCTCTCCGAGGACAGCAACATGGTGCGGATGGGGTGGTTCTCGCCGCAGGAGATCGCCGAGGCGCGCCTGGCCGGCACCATCGGCGACACCATGGGCTACGATTTCATCGACATCCTCGGCCGCCCCGCCACCACCAGCATGCAGGGCCGGATCCTAGGGCTGTCGCGCGAGGATCTGACGCGTATCCCCGACGTGATCGCGATCGCGGCGGAAAATACCAAGGCGCCGGCGATCCTGGGCGCGCTGCGCACCGGCGCCATCAACACGCTGGCGACATCCCATACCAACGCCCACACCATCCTGCGCCTGGACGAGGCGACCCGGCCAGGACGCTGAGGCGGGAGCGCGGGACCGGGCTCAGCGCGGCGCCGTCGGCCGGATCAGGATCGCCCGGAAATCGTTGACGTTGGTGCGGGTCGGGCCGGTGGTCAGGCCGTCGCCGATGCAATCGAACGCGGCCCATGAATCCTGCGCCGCCAGCACCGCGTTCGGATCGAGACCGGCCTTTCGCAGCCGCGCGACGCTGCCGCAATCGACGAAGGCGCCGGCGCCGGGGCAGGTGCCGTCGATGCCGTCGGTATCCGCGGCCAGGGCGTGGATGCCGGCAAGCCCGTGCAGGTCGATCGCCAGGCGCAGCGCGAACGTCGTGTTGCGGCCGCCTCTGCCCGATCCCGCGCGCAGCGTCACGCTGGTCTCGCCGCCGGAGAGCAGTATTACCGGTGCCGTAAACGGGCGATCGCGCAGCGCGATCTCGCGCGCCAGGGCGGCGTGCATGCGGCCGATCTCGGCCGCCTCGCCCTCGATCGCATCGGACAGGATCATGGCGGGGATCCCGTGCCGTTCCGCGACCATGGCGGCGGCCTGCAGCGACGCGCCGGCCGACCCGATCACCTGCACGCGCTGGCCGGCGAAGCAGCGGTCGGACGGATCGGGAGCGGTGGCGCTCTCGCTCTCGAGGTGGGCGCGCACCGAATCGGGCAGCGTCAGGCGGGCGCGCCGGACCAGCGCCAGCGCATCGGCGCGGCTGCCGGGGCTGGGCACGGTCGGTCCCGAGGCGACCTGCGCCGGGTCGTCACCAGGAACATCAGACAGCACCAGCGTGAGCAGCCGCGCCGGCGCCGCCGCCTGCGCCAGCCGGCCGCCCTTGATGCCGGAGACGTGCTTGCGCAGCAGGTTCATCTCGCCGATGCCGAGCCCGCTCGCCAGCAGCGTCCGGTTCAGCGCCTGCTCGTCGGCCAGGGTCAGGGCGGGCGGCGGGCAGGGCAGCAGCGCCGACCCGCCGCCGGAGACCAGCGCCACCACCAGATCGTCGGCGCCCAGCGGCGACACGGTCTCGATCAGCAGCCGCGCCGCCGCCACCCCCGCCGCGTCCGGGACCGGATGGGCGGCTTCCAGCACCCGGATCCGGCCGCACGGCGCGCCATGGCCGTAGCCGGTGACGACCACGCCGGACAGGGGGTGCGGCCAGGCGGCGTCGAAGGCGGCCGCCATCGAGGCCGCCGCCTTGCCGGCGCCGACCACGACGGTCCTGCCGGGCGGCGGCCCCGGCAGCGCCTGCGCGATGGTGCGATGCGGGTCGGCGGCGGCGACGGCGGCATCGAACAGCGCCTGCAACAGGGCGCGCGCCGCCGGGTCGGGCGCCTCAGAGTGCGTTGGCGTCGATCCGTTCCATCAGCGCGGTGTTGCCCTGGCGCTCGGCCAGCGAGCGGGCGCTGTTGCCCTCGCCGTCGCGGACGAACGGGTCCGCGCCATGGTCGAGCAGGAAATTCGCCATCGCGTCGCGGCCGAACATCACCGCGAACATCAGCGGCGTACGGCCGACATTGTTCGGCTGGTCGACCGCGGCGCCGGCCTCGATCAGCAGCCTGGCGATCTCGATCTCGCCCTTGAACGCCACCCCGGACAGCGCGGTGCTGCCTTTGCCGTCCGGCTGGTTGGCCGAGGCGCCGCGCGCCAGCAGCAGCGCGGTTGCCGGCAGGTGGCCGTTATAGGATGCCAGGATCAGCGGCGTGTAGCCGCGCTCGTCGACATGGTTCGGATCGGCGCCGGCATCGAGGAACTGCACCAGCAGATCCTCCTGGCCCTCGCGCGCGGCGTTGAAATACAGCGCCTCGATCTGCTCCTGGGTGAAGCCGGGTGTGGGCGCCGGTTCCGACGTTTCCGTCTCGCTCATGGTCGCGCTCCTGCCGGATCAACAAGGTACCAGTATATGGGGCGCGCCGGACGCTGTCACGGCGCGAGCGCGTCGCCCTGGCGGTCCACCAGCACCAGGGCCGGCAGCACGGAAAAGGCGCCATCGAGCCTGAGGACGCCGCCCTCGAAGCGCCGGCCGCTCAGCAGATCGGTCCAGTCTCCGTCCGGCAGCACCGCCGCGCTGTCGGCCCAGTCCGGGTCGCTCTCGCGCACGCCGGGATAGCGCGCCACTAGCACCGCCAGGCGCTGCTCGCCCAGCTGCCGCACATAGCCGAGCGCCCGCTCCGAGCGCGCACCGTCGATCGCCAGCGGCTCATAGCCGCCCTCTGCGAACAGGCCGGGCCGCTCGCGCCGCAGCCCCAGCAGCAGGGCCGTCACCGCGAGCTTGATCCGCCCGTCCTGCCAGCCCTCGAGCAGCGACCGCATCAGCGCGCCGCGCGCGGAGACATCGGCCAGCATCGGCTGCAGCGCCGACAGCGCCAGGTCGCGTCGCGGATAATCCACCGGCCGCCGGTTGTCCGGATCGACCAGGCTGAGATCCCACATCTCGCTGCCCTGGTAGATGTCCGGCATGCCGGGCAGGGTCAGCTTCATCACCGTCTGGATCACGCTGTTCTGCACGCCCAGCCTGGCGATCCGCTGCGCAAACGGCAGGAACGCCGCCAGGAAGCTGCCGCGCTGGGTATCGAGGGCGGTCCGCGCGAAATCCTGCATCGCGGTCTCGTAGTCGCGGTCCGGCGCGGTCCAGCTCGAATGCAGCTTGGCCTCGCGCATCGACTTCTCGAGCGCCCCGGCCAACCGGTCGCCATAGGCGGCAAGCGCCGCCTCGCTGGTCTCCGCCAGCAGCTCGACCGGCCAGGAGCCGACGAGAAGCTGGTAGAGCAGATATTCATCGTTGCGATCGGGCGGCGCGTTGCCGGCGAGGTCGCCCTGACGGGCGCGCAGCAGCCGGCTCCAGGTCGTCACCTGCCGCGCCCATTCCTCCGGCAGATCGGACAGCACCGCGAGCCTGGCCCTGGTATCCTCACCGCGCTTGGTGTCGTGGGTCGAGGTGCCGAGCATGGCGTTCGGCCAGTTCCTGGCGCGCTGCGCGTTGGCCCTGTGGAACGACAGGGCGCTGATGCCGAACCGGTGCGGCTCACCGCCCACCTCGTTCAGCGCCACATGGCGGTTGTAGCGATAGAAGGTGGTGTCCTCGAGACCCTTGGCCATCACCGGTCCGGAATATTGCTGCAGCTTCATCGCGAAGCGCAGCACCGCGATCCTGTTGAAGCCGCTCCTCGGTTCCGCAACCGTGCGTCCGGACAGGATGCCGGCCAGGAAGTCGAACACCGACGGGTCGATCGAGCTGTCGGCGCGCCGCGCCTGCGCGATCGCCCAGTCCAGGTCGCGACGGTCGGCGGCCTCCTGCGTTCCCTCCATGTCGATATAGGTGCGGTAGACCGGGAAATGCGCCACGGTCTGCTTGATCGCGCGCTGCAGGATGTTGCGGGTGAAATCGGCGGTCATCGGGTTCTGCCGCGCGATCCGGCCGGCATCGCGCCCGAGCACGTTCAGCTCGCTGGCCATCTCGTTTTCCATGATGCGTATCTTGCAGTCGCGCACGATCTGCTCGAACGGCGTGGAAAGCCCGGTGAAGCCGCGATAGGTGTCGGTGAAGCTCTGCTCCGCCGACGGGTCGATCATCGCCGCCAGCACCAGGTTGGTGAAATCGTAGCCGGTGGTGCCCTCGACCGGCCAGTCCTCGCGCAGCTGCTCGTGCCCGGCCAGGATCTTCTCGATCACCAGATAGAACGGCCGCGACGAAGCGGCGCGCAGATCCTCGAAATAGCGCTTCGGATCGAGCAGCCCGTCCACATGGTCGAGCCTTATGCCGTCCAACGTGCCGTCCTCGATCATCGGGATGATGCGGGCATGCGCGTGCCGGAACACCTCCGGCAGCTCCATGCGCAGTCCGGCGAGGTCGTTGATGTTGAAGAACCGCCGGTAGTTGATGTCGTCGCCGGCGACGCCGTAGAAGGCGACGCGCCAGTGCTGTTCCTGGATCAGCGCATCGAGCGCGCGCCAGTCCGCGTTCAGCGCCGCCACCCGCTTCTCGAGCACGGCGCGAGTCGCGGGATAGTCGCGCGTCAGCAGCGCCAGATCGGTCTTCAGCAGGCGCGCCCGCTCCGCGACCTGCGGCCGCCACATCGGCAGATCGGAGAACAGGTCGCTGTATTTGTCGAGGCCGGGATCGTCATGGCCGAGCACGCGATCATAGAAGAGCGGGCAGATCGGCAGCTTGTGGCTGCCATAGGCCCAGATCGCCAGCGCGCCATCCTCGGCATCGTATTTGAGCACGAGCTTGCCGGCCTGCAGCTCGACGCCGTAATGGTCGCCCAGGAACGGCACCAGCAGCTTGTTCAGCAGGTAGCGACGATCCGGATCCCAGTCGATGTCGAACCAGCCGGCATGATCCGATTCCGCGCCCCATTCCAGCACGTCGAGCCAGAGCGGGTTGTCGGCGCCGCCGACGCCCATGTGGTTGGGCACGAAATCGAGGATCTGCCCGAGCCCGTTGGCCGCGAACGCCGCCGTCATCGCCCGGAAGTCGGCTTCGGACCCGAGTTCCGGATTGAGCAGATGGTGGTCGGTGATGTCGTAGCCGTGCGTGCTGCCGGGGCGCGCCTTCAGATAGGGCGAGGCGTAGACATGGCTGACGCCCAGCCGCCCGAGATACGCGGCGATCGCGGTGGCGTCGCGGAAGCCGAAATCCTTGTGGAACTGCAGCCGGTACGTCGCCCGGGGAATGACGGTCATGCGGTCTCCAGGGTCCATCGTATCGACCAGGGCGAGAAGGTCGCGCCGGTCTGGCCTTGGGTCCAGATCGGCACACCGGCCGATGGCGGGAAGGCGACCGGCCGGTCGGACAGGTTGGCCGCCAGCACCAGCGTTCCGGCACCGGTCCGCCAGCGCACCGTCACCGCGCCGTCGGCCACGGTGCTGGCCGCGCCGCCGCGTTCCATGGAGGCGAGCAGCGGCACGATCCGCTCCCGCCTGGCGGCGATCAGCGCCCGGTAGTGCCGCAGCACCGCCTGGTCCTGCGCCGACCAGTCCAGCTTGGAGGAGAGGAAGGTCTGTTCGGCGAGCGGATCGGGGATGCGTTCGCGCTTTTCCGGATCCTCGAACTCCGGGAACCGCTTGAACTCCTCGCGTCGTCCGTTGCGGACCGCGTCGGCAAGGTCGCCCTCGAAATCGCAGAAGAACGGGAACGGCTCACGGGCGCCCCATTCCTCGCCCATGAACAGCATCGGGCATTGCGGCAGCAGCAGGTAGGTCGCCGCCAGCGCCTGCATCGCCTCGGCGGAGGCCGTCGCCACCAGCCGGTCGCCGAACGCTCGGTTGCCGATCTGGTCGTGGTTCTGGATGAAGGCGACGAACGCGCCGGGCGGCAGCTGCGCCGACGGCGCGCCGCGGGAGCTGCCGCGATAGGGCATGGTCTGGCCCTGGTAGCCAAACCCCTCTGCCAGCGCCTTGCCGAGCAGGTCGGTGTCGCTTGCATAGTCGGCATAGTAGCCGCTGGTCTCGCGGGTGGCGGCGACGTGCAGCACATGGTGCATGTCGTCGTTCCATTGCGCGGTGTAGTGCACCGGCTTCCCGTCGACCCGGCCCAGCCTGGACGGGTCGTTGTCCTCGTTCTCCAGCAGCAGATGCAACGGCCGGTCGACGGCCTGCCGCAGCCGTTCGGCCAGCTCGTCGAGCACATGCCTGTCGCTGTCGTCGATGATCGCGTGCACGGCATCGAGGCGCAGCCCGTCGAGGCGGAACTCCTCGACCCAGCGCAGGGCGTTGCCGATGATGAAGGCCCGCACCGGTCCGGCGTGCTCGCCATCGTAGTTGATCGCCGCACCCCAGGGGGTGTGATGCCGCTCGGTGAAGAAGGACGGCGCGTAGGCCGGAAGGTAGTTCCCGTCCGGGCCGAAATGGTTGTAGACGACGTCGAGCAGGACCGCGATGCCGCGCGCGTGCGCCGCATCCACCAGCGCCTTCAGCTCGTCCGGCCGTCCGTAGCTGGAATCCGCCGCATAGAGCAGCACCCCGTCATAGCCCCAGTTGCGGCGGCCCGGGAAATCCGCCACCGGCATGATCTCGATCGCGGTCACGCCCAGCTCGGCCAGATGGTCGAGCTTGCCGATCGCGGCGGTGAAGGTGCCTTCCGGCGTGAAGCTGCCGATATGCAGTTCGTACAGCACCACCTCGTCCCAGGGCAGGCCGCGCCAGTCGGTGGTCCAGCGAAAGGCGTCGGGATCGATCACCTCGCTCGGACCATGCGTGTCCTGCGGCTGGTGCCGCGAAGCCGGGTCCGGCACCAGCAGCCCGTCCGGCAGCCGGAACCGGTAGAGCGTCCCGGGTCCGGCGCCGGCGACGAACGCCTCATGGAACCCGTCGGCGTCGCGCTGCATCGGCACCGCGTTCTGCTCCGGCTCCAGCACCAGTTCGACCTCGGCGCAGCCGGGCGCCCAGAGCCGGAACCGCACCCCGCCGGCCTCGATCAGCGGGCCGTGCACGGTATCGGGCGCGACCGGCGTCACGGCGTCTCGCCCGAGACGAGTTCGAACGTCAGGAACGAGCGGCCGGTGACGCCGTATTCGTGTCCCGCCGGGAAATGCCGCGCCTGCTCCTGCTCGTCCTCGGCCAGGTTGGTGTCGATCAGCAGGCTCCAATGCTTGTCCGACACCGATGGCAGCTCGAACGTCACCAGATCGCGCCAGGCGTTGAACACCAGCAGCAGGGTCGCGTCCTGGCCGCGCTTCTGGATCCCGGTCGGCTGGGCGCGGCCGTCGAGCATCAGGCCGAAACACTGGGCGCCGTCCCAGTCGCCGCCCTGCATCTCGCCGCCGCCGGCATTCATCCAGGACAGTTCCTTGATGTCGAGCTTCTCGTTGTAGGCCTCGGTCAGGAACCGGCCGCGGCGCAGGATGGGGAAGCGCCTCCGCAATTCGTTCAGGCGCGTCACGAAGCGGATCAGGCTGCCGCCCTTCTCCTCGATCGACCAGTCGACCCAGGAGATGTCGCTGTCCTGGCAATAGGCGTTGTTGTTGCCGCCCTGGGTGCGGGCGAACTCGTCGCCGGCGACCAGCATCGGCGTGCCCTGGCTGAGCAGCAGGGTCGCCAGCATGTTGCGCATCTGCCTGGCGCGCACCGCCATGATCGTCGGGTCGTCGGTCGGCCCTTCGACGCCGTAATTGTCGGAGCGGTTGTCCGACGAGCCGTCCTTGTTGTCCTCGCCGTTGGCGTCGTTGTGCTTCTCGGCATAGGTGACGGTGTCGTTGAGCGTGAAGCCGTCATGGGCGGTGATGAAGTTCACGCAGGCCCATGGCTTGCGGCCCTGATGGTCGAATTCCGCCGGGCTGCCCAGCAGGCGCGGCGCGAGGTCGGCAGCGTGCGCGGCGCCCTTCCAGAAATCGCGCACGGTGTCGCGGAACTTGTCGTTCCATTCCGACCAGCCGGGCGGGAACTCGCCGACCTGGTAGCCGCCGGGGCCGCAATCCCACGGCTCCGCGATCAGCTTGACGGTGCCAAGCGTCGGATCCTGCGAGCAGGCCTTCAGGAAGCCGGACTTGTTGTCGAAGCCGTTCGGCTCGCGCGCCAGGATGGTGCCGAGATCGAAGCGGAACCCGTCGACATGCGTCTCCTCGGCCCAGTAGCGCAGGCTGTCGGTGACCATCTGGATCACCCGCGGGTGCGACAGATTGACCGTGTTCCCGGTGCCGGTATCGTTGACGTAGAACCGCTTCTGGTCGGGCAGCAGCCGGTAGTAGCTGGCATTGTCGATACCCTTGAACGACAGGGTCGGGCCGCGCTCGTTGCCCTCGGCGGTGTGGTTGTAGACCACGTCGAGGATGACCTCGAGCCCGGCCTCGTGGATGCCCGCGACCATCTCCTTGAACTCGCGCAGCGACTGTTCCGGTTCGTGCGCATAGCGCGGGTCCGGCGCGAAGAAGCCGATCGTGTTGTAGCCCCAGTAGTTGGTCAGGCCCTTCTCGAGCAGCTGGCTGTCGTTGACGAAGCTGTGGATCGGCAGCAGCTCGATCGAGGTGACGCCGATCGCCTTGATGTGGGCGAGCACGTCCGGCACCGCGAGCCCGCCGTAGGTGCCGCGCAGCGCCTCGGGCACCTTGGGGTGCAGCCTGGTGTACCCCTTGACGTGGGTCTCGTAGAAGACCGTCCTGTCCCAGGCGATGCGATGCCGTTTCGGCTGGCCGTGCCAGTCGAAGTTCGGGTCGACCACGACCGATTTCGGCACGAACGGCGCGCTGTCGCGCTCGTCGAAGCTCAGATCCTCGTCTGGATGGCCGATCGTGTAGCCGAAGATCGCCGGATCCCACACCACCTCGCCGACATGGGCGCGCGCATACGGGTCCAGCAGCAGCTTGTTGGGATTGAAGCGGTGCCCGTTCTCCGGCTCGTACGGCCCGTGCACGCGGTAGCCATAGACCTGGCCAGGGCCAAGGTCGGGCAGCCAGCCATGGAAGATCTGATCGGTATATTCCGGCAGGACGATGCGCTCGCGTTCGACCTTGCCCTCGGCGTCGAACAGGCAGAGTTCGACCTTGGTCGCATTTGCGGAGAACAGGGCGAAATTGACGCCCTTGCCATCCCAGGTGGCGCCGATCGGGTAGGGAAGGCCTTCCTTGAGCGCGTTGTTCGCGTTGCCGGTCATCTGGTTTCCTGGTGGGTCGGAGCGCGCATCGGTGCGACGTCCGCCGGAGAACCCGGTGCGCGCCGCCTAGTTCCGCCGCGCACCGTGAACACGTCGCCGCTGCCCAGCGTGATGAAGGCGCCAGGGTCGAGGCCTGCCTGCCGCGCGGCCTCGGCGAGCCTGCGCACCGGCTCGTCGATCTGCTCGTCGGTCAGCTGGAAGGTGCCGAAATGCATGCCGACCGAGCGCTCCGCCCGCAGCGCCAGATGCGCCGCCACCGCCTCCTCCGGCGTCATGTGGATCGCCCCCATCAGCGCGCGCGGCGCGTAGGCGCCGATCGGCAGCAGGGCGAGGCCGGGCGCGCCGAGCCGGTCGTGGATCTGCCGCCAGTGCGGCCCGTCGCCGGAATCGCCGGCGAACAGCACCGGCATCGGCCCGCCGGACAGCAGGAAGCCGCACCAGAGCGCGCGGTTGCGGTCGAACGGGGTGCGGGCGGAGAAATGCCGCGCCGGGGTGGCGGTGACGCGCAGGCCGGCGACATCATGCGTCTCCCACCAGTCGAGTTCGGTGATGCGGCGCGTGCCCGCCTTGGCCACGATCCGCCCGGTGCCCAGCGGCACCACGAAGTCGGGGTCATCGCGGGCGATGATCGCCCGCAGGCTCGGCAGGTCGAGATGGTCGTAGTGGTTGTGCGACAGCAGCACCAGATCGACCGGCGGCAGCGCCTCCAGGCTGCGACCGGGCGGCCGGGCCCGTTGCGGTCCGGCCCAGGCGACCGGCGAGCAGCGCCGCGAGAACACCGGGTCGGTCAGGATGGCGCGGCCGGCGATCCGGATCAGGAACCCGGCATGGCCGAGAAAGGTCAGCGCTACGCTGTCGGCGTCCGGGGCCCGGCACGGGTCGCCGAACGGCGGCGGGTCGGCGATCGGTCGCGGCCAGCGCGCCCGGCCGCCGCCGAACCGCCAGCGCAGGATCGCGAGCGGGCTGCTGGCCCCGGCCCGGCCGGTCTGTCCGGGCAGCACCGGGTTGTGGAACCGCGTGCCGTCGCAGTGATCAGACGGCGGCAGGCGCGCCCTCACCGGACCGGTCCGGCGATCACGACATGGTGAACAGGATCGGTCGCAGCCCTTGCATCCGGGTCGGCCGCGCGCGCTATGTTGCTCTGCAGCATCCGGTTTTTGACCCCTGCGCACCCGATCTCCCGGCCAACGTGCGGCCGGTCCGGGTGGTTGCCCTGGGCCGAGGGCAGTCCTATTGACCGTGCGGTCAGTCTCGCAGGAGACCGGCCGCCGCGCCTGAGAGCCCGAGGACCAGCAGAGATGACCCGCGATCCCGTCCGCACCCGCCTCTGCCTTGCCCCCGTGTCCGCGCTGTCGCTGGCGATGCTGGCCTGGTTCGGCAGCGCCGCGCTCGCGGCGCCGCCGGGCGGCCCGGGCGGGCCGCCCGCGGTCGGCGTCGAGCCGGTCGGCCACCAGGCGGTGACGTCGAGCAGCGACTATATCGGCCGCATCCAGGCGGTCGACCGGGTGGCGCTGGTGCCACGGGTGACCGCCTTTCTCGACAAGCGGCTGTTCGACGAGGGCGCCGAGGTCAAGAAGGGCGACCTGCTCTATGTGCTGGAGCAGGCGCCGTTCCAGGCCGCGGTGCTGGCGCAGCAGGGCGCGCTCGAGCAGGCGCAGTCCACCGTCGCCAATGCCGGCGTGAACTTCGCGCGACAGAAGGCGTTGCTGAGCACCCCGGCCGGCCAGAAGCAGTCGTACGACAATGCGCTGGCAACCGCGCGCAACGGTGCGGCGGCGGTGATCTCGGCCCAGGCCAACCTGCAGACCGCGCAGATCCAGCTCGGCTACACCGAGATCCGCGCCCCGGTCGACGGCCGGATCAGCGCCACCTCGGTGAACGAGGGCAACGTGGTCAGCCCATCCAGCGGCACGCTGGCGACCATCGTCACCCAGGACCCGATGTATGTGACGTTCCCGGCCGCCAGCCGCGACGTGCTGATGCTGCAGAAGAAATACCAGGACCAGGGCGGCCTGAGCGCCGCGGCGATCACCCTGACGCTGGGGGACGGCACGTCGTACGACCAGACCGCCAAGCTGGACTACGTGGCGCCGTCGGTGTCGCAGAACACCGACACCATCACGCTCCGCGCCACCGTCGCCAACCCCAGGCGCGGCGGCGCGCAATCCAGCGACGGGGTCAGCACCAGGGAGCTGGTCGACGGTGAGTTCGTCACCGTGACCGTCGCCGACCCGCATCCGGTCGACCATCTGGTGATCCCGCGCGCCGCGGTGCTGTCCGACCAGCAGGGCGACTACGTGTTCCTTCTGGCCGCCGGCAACAAGGCCAAGCGCGCCGGGGTCAGCTTGGGCGAGACGGTCGGCGCCAAGGCGGTGGTGCTGTCCGGGCTGAAGCCGGGCGACCAGGTCATCGTCGACGGCATCCAGAAGCTGCATGACGGCATCACGGTGTCGCCCGGCGCGCCGCAGCAGGTGGTGCCCGACCCTGGCGCCAAGGCGGCCGAGGCCGAGACGAAACGGACCAACGGCACCGCCGACAGCGCCAGCACGCAGGGCGGCACGGCACCGGCCGGCGGCAGCCAGCACTAGGAGCGGGGCGATGATTTCCGGCGTTTTCATCGACCGGCCCAGGCTGGCGATCGTCATCGCGATCGTCATCACCCTGGCCGGGCTGGTCGGGCTGACCCGCATACCGGTGGCGCAGTTTCCCGACATCGTGCCGCCGCAGGTCCAGGTCGCCGCCACCTATCCGGGCGCGTCGGCATCGGTGGTCGAGGAGAGCGTCGCGCAGCCGATCGAGGCCCAGGTCGTCGGCGTCGACAAGATGATCTACATGCGCTCGGTCAGCGGCGATGACGGGTCGTACAACCTGACCGTCAGCTTCGAGCTGGGCACCGATCCGAACGTCAATACCGTCAACGTGCTGAATCGGGTGCAGACCGCCAACGCGGAACTGCCGGCGACGGTGCAGGCGGAAGGACTGACGGTGCAGAAGCGCTCGTCGGCGATCCTGATGTTCATCAATTTCTACAGTCCGAAGGCGACCTTCGCGCCGCTGTTCATCGCCAACTACATGACGATCAACGTGATCGACGGTGTCTCGCGCACCCCCGGCGTCGGTCAGGCCAGCCTGCTGTCGCGCCAGAAATACTCGATGCGCATCTGGTTCGACAGCAAGCGCATGACGAACCTGAACCTGTCGCCGACCGACATCACCAACGCGGTGAGCCAGCAGAACACCGTCGCCGCGGTCGGCCGGATCGGCGCGCGGCCGGTCGGCCCGGACCAGCAGTACCAGTTCAACGTGCAGACCGAGGGCCGGCTGGTCACCCCGGAGCAGTTCGGCGCCATCGTCATCAGGGCCAACCCGGACGGGTCGGTGCTCAGGCTGCGCGACGTGGCCAGGGTCGAACTCGGCGCGCAGACGCTGGATTCGGAATCCCGGTTCGACAGCAAGCCGTCGGTCGCGCTGGCGATCTACCTGTCGCCGGGCGCCAACGCGCTCGATACCGCGTCCGCGGTCAAGCGGCTGGTGACGCGGCTGTCGCACCGGTTCCCGGCCGATCTCTCCTACAACATCACCTACGACAGCACCGACTTCGTGCGTGACACCGTGCATGAAGTGCTCAAGACCATCGTCGAGGCGTTCGTCCTGGTCGTGCTGGTGGTGTTCCTGTTCCTGGGCAGCCTGCGGGCGACGATCATCCCCACCATCGCGGTGCCGGTCAGCCTGATCGGCGCCTTCGCCGGCATGTCGGCGCTGGGCTTCTCCGCCAACACCGTCTCGCTGCTGGCGATGGTGCTGGCGATCGGCATCGTGGTCGACGACGCGATCGTCGTGGTCGAGAATGTCGAGCGGGTGATGGAGGAGGAGCCGGACCTGTCGCCGGCCGACGCCACCCGAAAGGCGATGACCCAGATCACCGGGCCGATCATCGCCATCACTTTGGTGCTGCTGTCGGTGTTCGTGCCGATCGCCTTCATCCCCGGCCTGTCCGGGGTGCTGTTCCGACAGTTCGCGGTGACGATCTGCATCGCGATGCTGATCTCGGCGCTGAACGCGCTGA
>CAZZZA010000062.1:0-15887 GCA_964658455.1 uncultured Lichenihabitans sp. | reverse complement strand
CGCCGCCTGGGCGGCGCGTGGGGTCGCTGCGGCGCCGGTGCAGCCGAGCCCGGCTCCGGCTTCGGTCGCAGTCGCAGCGCTGCCGCAGCGCGCCTGGACCCTGGCGCCGACCGCCACGCAGCATGCCGATGCCGTCGAGCCGGCGGCGGATGTCCCGGAGGCGCCGGTCCGGCTGGCCTCGGCGGAGATGCCGGCGCCGCGTCGCCTGCAATACCGGCTGGCGCGTCCCGCCGCCGCCGAGACCCCGCAGCGCGCGGCCGGCCGTGCCGCCGAGGCACGCAACTGGTCGGTGCAGGTCGGCGCGTTCGGCACCGAGGCGCAGGCCAGCCAGGCCGCCGGCGCGGCGCGCTCGCGGGTCTCCGGCGCGCATGCCGAGATCGCCGGGGTCCGGCAGGCACGCGGCGTCAAGGTCTATCGCGCCAGGCTGACCGGCCTGTCGCGCGGCGATGCGGTGCAGGCCTGCCAGCGTCTGGCGCGCGACCGCGGCAACTGCATGGTGGTGTCCCCCGATGCGCGCTCCTGACCGTACTGCTCTGCTGCTGACCGTCCTGGCGCTGGGGCTGGGCCTCGCCGCCCCGGCCCGGGCGGCGCTGCAGCCGGGCGCGAAGGCGCCCGACTTCACCGCGCGCGCGACCCTCGGCGGCAAGGAATATGACGCCTCGCTGGCGGCGATGCTGCGCCAGGGACCGGTGGTGCTGTATTTCTACCCCGCCGCCTTCACCTCCGGCTGCACCGTCGAGGCGCATGATTTCGCCGAGGCGATGCCGGAGTTCCACCGGCTCGGCGCCCAGGTGCTGGGCGTGTCGGAGGACAAGATCGAGAAGCTGGACAAGTTCTCGGTCAGCGCCTGCCAGAGCCGGTTCCCGGTCGCCGCCGATGGCGGCCAGGTCGCCAAGGCCTACCAGGCGACGATGCCGATCCTGTCCGGCTACGCCAGCCGAACCTCCTACGCAATCGCGCCGGACGGCACGATCCTGGCCGTCTACAGCGCCATGAACCCCGACCAGCATGTCTCGAAGATGCTGGACGCCATCAGGGCCTACGCCAAGAAGCCCTGATCGGCGCCGCGGCCTGGGGCGCCGCCGCGGCGGTCAGGAATGCCGGGAGTCGGCGCCGTCCTCGGCATCCTGGATTTCCTGGCGGGTCGGCGCCCGTCGTCCGCGCGGCACGATCGGCCGCACCGGCACCCGGGTGGTGGCGCGGTGATGGGTGGGATGATGCTCGGCCTGCTGCTCGGTGGGCACCACAGGCGTGACCGGTTTCGGCTCGTTTTCGACGATATGCATCGGATTGTCTCCCGAACGGATTTGCTCCCGTGACGCATGACGCGCCGCGTGGCTGGGCGTTCCGTGCGCTTTGCTTCACCATCGCGGCACCATCCCGCGTCCAGGAGCCGTCCATGCGTTCCTTCGTCCCCGTCCTGCTGGCGGCCCAGACCGTTCTCGCCTGTCTCGCCGGCGCGGCGCTGGCGCGCGACCCGACAGCGCCGCCCACGGCTCAGGCCCCGGTGGTCGACCGGTATCACGGGGTTTCGGTGACCGACCCGTATCGTTGGCTCGAGGACGGGGCGGCGCCGGCGGTGCAGGCCTGGTCGGCGGCGCAGAACGAACGCACCCGCGCCTATCTCGACCAGCTGCCGCTGCGCGACCGGCTGTATCATCGGATCCTGTCGCTGACCGTGCAGGCCTCGCCCGCCTATCGCGACCTGGTGCAGGCCGGCGGCACCCTGTTCGTGCTGGCGACGCAGCCGCCGAAACAGCAGCCGCTGGTGCTGGCGATGGGGCCGGACGCCGACCCGTCGCACAGCCACGCGGTGGTCGATCCGAACGCGATCGACGCCGCCGGACAGACCGCGATCGACTGGTACGTGCCCTCGCCGGACGGCCGGCTGGTCGCCGCCTCGCTGTCGCGCAACGGCAGCGAGGACGGCACCGTGCACGTGTTCGAGACCGCGACCGGCCGCGACACCGGCGAGACCGTGCCGCGGGCGCAATACCCGACCGCCGGCGGCAGCCTGGCCTGGAAGGCGGATTCCAGCGGCTTCTGGTACACCCGCTATCCCGGCGCCGAGCGCCCGGAGGCCGACCGGCATTTCTTCCAGCAGGTGTTCTACCACCGGCTGCACGCCGACCCGGCCGGCGACGCGCTGGTAGCCGGCGCGGATTTCCCGCGCATCGCCGAGATCGCGCTCGATTCCAGCCAGAACACGCATGCGGTGATGGTCTCGGTCGCCAACGGCGATGGCGGCGCGTTCTCGCAATACGTGATCGACCAGGCCAGCGGGCAGGTGGCGCGCGTCAGCACCGACGCCGACAAGGTGGTGGCGGCGGCGATCGGTCCGGACGACATGCTGTATCTGGTGTCCCGGCTGGGCGCGCCGCACGGCAGGCTGCTGGCCTTGTCGCTCGCCGACGCGCTGCACCGGCCGGCGCCGCTGTCGCGGGCGCGGGTGCTGGTGCCGGAAGGCGACGGCGTCATCGAGGGCGGCGGCGAGTTCGGCGGCAAGTCGGTGGTGGTCACGCCGCGCGCGCTCTACCTGCGCGAGCTGGTCGGCGGCCCGTCGCGGGTCAATCTGTTCGGCCATGACGGCAAGCCGGCCGGCACCATGAAGCTGCCGCCGATCAGCGCCGCCAGCGAGCTGGAGCCGACCGGCGACGGGCATCTGCTGGTGAGCGTGGCCAGCTACCTGACGCCGCCGCGCGTGCTGCGGTTCGACGAGGCGAGCGCCACGCTCGCCGACACCAGGCTGGACAGCACCAGCCCGGTCGATTTCTCCGATGCCGAGGTGGTGCGCGTGTTCGCCACCTCCAGGGACGGCACCAGGGTGCCGATGAACATCGTCGCCAGGCGCGGCATGAAGCCCGACGGGCGCAACCCGACGCTGCTCTACGGCTATGGCGGCTACGGCGTGTCGGAGGAGCCGCGTTTCCTCGGACCGCAGGTGCGGAGCTGGCTGGATGCCGGCGGCGTCTATGTCGACACCAACCTGCGCGGCGGCGGCGAGTACGGCGAGGCCTGGCATGCGCAGGGCGCGCTGACCCACAAGCAGAACGTGTTCGACGATTTCGCCGCCGCGGCGCAGACGCTGATCGCGCGACGCATCACCACGCCGGCGCATCTGGCGATCCTGGGCGGCAGCAATGGCGGGCTGCTGATGGGCGCGGCGTTGACGCAGCATCCGTCGCTGTTCAGGGCGGTGGTATCGCTGGTCGGCATCTACGACATGATGCGGATCGAGCTGGACCCGAACGGCGCCTTCAACCGCACCGAGTTCGGCAGCGTCGCCGACCAGGCGCAGTTCCAGGCGATGCTGGCCTATTCGCCGTATCACGCGGTGCGGGACGGGGTGCGCTACCCGGCGGTGTTCATGGCCACCGGCACCCATGACGGCCGGGTCAACCCGGCGCAGTCGCGCAAGATGATCGCCCGGCTGCAGGCGGCGACGCTGCCCGGCCGGCCGGTCTATCTGTCGATCAGCGACAAGGCGGGCCACGGGATCGGCAGCGCGCTGACGGTCCGGGTGGCGCAGCAGGCGGACTGCGAGGCGTTCCTGTTCGATCAGCTCGGCATGACGCTGCCAAACTGAGCAGGCATGAAAAAGGCCGGGGCGCCAGGCGCCCCGGCCGATCCAGGTCCGGCGTCAGTGGGTCGCGAGGCCGGTGTTCTTGGTCACGGCCTGCTGGGTGACGGCAGCGCCCTTCGAGACGTCATGGCCGACCGCGGAGGCGTCCTGGCCCATGCCGTGGACGGTGTTGCATGCCGAGAGGCCGACAGTGGCGACCGCGAGGCAGCCGATGGTGGCGATCGTGCGGCAGTGTGCGATGAACATGGCAATCGGTCTCCGTCAGATGAGTTCAAATCGAAACGGCACCGAGCCTGTCCGGTTGCAGCGTGATGACGCAGGCCGGCGACTGTGGCCAAAAAGTAACGAAATCGCCGGCTTCGCACGGTTTGACGCCCGTTCCGCTCGAAGTTAAGAACAACTCGCAATTTGCAGCGAGACCAGCCGATGCGTGTCCCCTCTCCCCGTCGCACCTCTCCCCTGTCGCTCGGCCGCGTCCTGCTCGCCTCCGCCGGGTTCGCGGTGCTGGCGGCCGGGGCCGCGTCCGCGGAGACGCTGACGCTCTACAGCGCCCAGCATCAGCAGATGGTCGACCAGATCACCGCCGCCTTCACCAAGCAGACCGGGATCAAGGTCCGCACCCGCTACGGCGAGGCGCCGGAGATCGCCAGCCAGATCGTCCAGGAAGGCAAGGCCTCGCCGGCCGACATCTACTTCACCGAGAACTCGCCGGAGCTGGTGCTGCTCGACGAGAAGGGCCTGCTGGCGCCGGTGGACCGGACCACGCTCGCGATGGTGCCGGCGCGCTTCAGCGGCGACGACGGCAACTGGCTCGGCGTGCTGGCGCGCGAGAACGTGCTGGCCTACGACCCGAAACTGATCGACAAGGCCAAGCTGCCGGCCTCGCTGCTGGATCTCGCCGGTCCGGAGTGGAAGGGCCGGATCGCGATCGCCCCGTCGGATGCCGACTTCCTGCCGCTGACCGAGGCGGTGGTGAAGCTGAAGGGCCGCGAGGCGGCGCTGCAATGGCTGCGCGGGCTGAAGGCCAACGCGCAGGTGTTCGACGATGACGAGGGCGTGGTCGCAGCGGTCGATCGCGGCGCGGTCGCGACCGGCATCATCAACAGCTACTACTGGGCGCGCCTGCACCAGGAGAAGGGCGCGGCGACGGTGGCGGAGATCCACCATTTCGGCGGCAAGGATGTCGGCGGCTTGATCAACGTGTCCGGCGCGGCGGTGCTCAAATCCTCCGCGCATCAGGCGGCCGGGCAGAAGTTCCTGGCCTTCATCGTCTCCAAGCCGGTGCAGACCATGCTCGGCGCCGGCGACGTCGATTTCGAGTATCCGCTGGCCGACGGCGTCAAGGCGAACCCGGTGCTCACCCCCTACGAGTCGCTGGATCCGCCCGCGATCGCGATCAAGGATCTCGGCGACGACCAGGATGCGGCGAAGCTGCTGCGCGAGGCCGGGCTGCTCTGAACCAGCGTCGCCGACGATCCTGGCGGGGCCAGGCGCCGGCCGCCCTGCTGCTGGCCGCCGGCATCGGCGCCGGGATCGTGCTGCTGCCGCTGCTGCTGACGCTGTGGCAGGCGCTGCAGGCGCGCGACGTGGCCGCCATTCTCTGGCGGCCGCTGGTCGGTGAACTGCTGCTCAACACCATCGGCCTGGCGGCGGCGACGGCGGCCCTGACCGCGCTGGTCGGCACGCTGTGCGCCTGGCTGATCGAGCGTACCGACCTGCCCGGCCGCGGCCTGTTCGCGGTGCTGGCGGCGGTGCCGCTGGCGATCCCGCCCTTCATCACCAGCTATGCCTGGGTCTCGCTCAGCAGCCAGCTGCAGGATTTCCTGGGCGCCTTGATCGTCGTCGGCTCCGCCTACATGCCGCTGGTCTATCTGCCGGTCGCCGCCGCGCTGCGCGGCATGGACCCGTCGATCGAGGAGACCGGCCGGGTGCTGGGGCTGGGGCCGCTCGGCTGCTTCGTGCGGCTGGTGCTGCCGCAGCTGCGCCCGGCGCTGTTCGGCGGCATGCTGCTGGTGACGCTGAACGTGCTGGTCGAGTTCGGCGCCTTCGCGCTGCTGCGCTTCCGCACCTTCACCACCGTGCTGTACGGCCAGTATCGCACCGGTCTGACCGGTCCCGACACCGCGCTGCTGGCGACGGTGCTGATCGGCCTGTGCCTGGCCTGCGTGGCGCTGGAACTCAGGGTGCGCGGCACCGCCGCCTACGCCTCGCTGACCAGGGGGGCGGCGCGGCCGGCGCGGCGCTACCGGCTGGGCGGGCTGCGCCTGCCGGCGCTCGGCTTCTTCTGCGCGCTGGCGGTGGCGACGCTGGGCGTGCCGCTGGGCATGATCGGGTTCTGGCTCACCCGCCACAACCAGGCCGCCACCGCGGCGGTCGCGGTGTCGTGGCCGGCGCTGGCGGATGCCACGCTGGGTTCGCTGACGCTGGGGCTCGGCGGCGCCGGGCTGACGCTGCTGCTGGCGCTGCCGCTGGGCTTCCTCGCGGTGCGTTTTCCCGGCCGCGCGGCGAGCCTGCTGGAGCGCACCGCCTATCTGGGCCAGGGGCTGCCCGGCATCGTCGTGGCGCTGGCGCTGGTCACGCTGGCGCTGCGCGTGCTGACCCCGCTCTACCAGAGCGCGCCGCTGCTGATCGTCGCCTACGCGATCCTGTTCCTGCCGCTGGCGCTGGTCAGCGTGCGGGCGGCGTTCGCGCAGGCGCAGCGCCGGCTCGAGGAAGCCGGCCGCTCGCTCGGCCTCGGGCCGCTGGCGGTCGCCGCCAGGATCGTGCTGCCGCTGGCCGCGCCGGGGCTCGGGGCGGCGGCCGCGCTGGTGTTCGTGGCGATCGTCACCGAACTGACCACTACCCTGCTGCTGGCGCCGATCGGCACCCAGACGCTGGCGACCCAGGTCTGGGCCGACACCACCACCCTGGCCTTCGCCGCGGCGGCGCCCTACGCCGCCACCATGGTGGCGTTGTCGCTGTGCTCGACCTGGATCCTGGCGCGCCGCTTCGGCCGCATGACGCCGCTCGCCGGACCCGGCTGAGCGGCATGTCGGCGCTGTCGATCAACGGGCTGTGCAAGCGTTTCGGCCCGGCCCCGGTGCTGGACCAGCTCGAGCTGGAGCTGGAGTCGGGCAGCCTGCTGGCGATCCTGGGCGCGTCGGGCTGCGGCAAGACCACGCTGCTGCGCCTGGTCTGCGGCTTCGAGCGCGCCGATCGCGGCCGCATCGCCATCGACGGCGTCGAGATGGACGCGCCGCGTCCGGGCGGCGGCCGGCTGCATGTGCGGCCGGAGCGGCGGCGGATCGGCTACGTGGCGCAGGACGGCGCGCTGTTCCCGCACCTTTCGGTCGGCGCCAACATCCTGTTCGGGCTCGACCGCGCCGGCCGCCGCGCCACCGCCCGCGCCGAGGCGCTGCTGGAGCTGGTCGGGCTGTCGCCCGCCATGGTGTCGCGGCTGCCGCAGACCCTGTCCGGCGGCGAGCAGCAGCGCGTGGCGCTGGCCAGGGCGCTGGCGCCGGCGCCACGGCTGGTGCTGCTGGACGAGCCGTTCTCGGCGCTCGACGCCAGCCTGCGCAGCGGCACCCGCGCCGGCGCCACCGCGCTGCTGGTGACGCACGACCAGTCCGAGGCGCTATCGATGGGCGACCGGGTCGGCGTGCTGCGTCAGGGCAGGCTGGTGCAGCTGGCGCGCCCGTCGGACCTGTATCGCCATCCGGTCGATGCCGAGCTGGCCGGTTTCGTCGGCGAGGCGGTGCTGCTCGACGGCCTGGCCGGCGCCGGTGCCGTGACCTGCGCGCTCGGAAGCCTGGCGCTGTCGCGCGCGGTGGCGCCGGGGCCGGTCCGGGTGATGATCCGGCCGGAACAGATCGGCCTGCGCTTCGATGGCGGCGGCTGCCCGGCCAGGATCGAGACCATCGCCTATTACGGCCACGATGCCGGGCTGGGGCTGACGCTGCCGGATGGCGGGCGGGTCGCGGCCCGCACCGACGGCGCCACCGCGCTCGGTCTGCGCGCCGGCGACGCGGTCGGGCTGGAGGTGCGCGGCCCGGTGGTGGCGTTCCCGGTTGCAGATCGAAACAGCAATCCGGTTGCCGGCGCCGCGCCGGGTTCGTAGAGCAGGCCATGCGGTTGCGGTCGGCTCTGGTGGTGGCGTGCGTGGTCCTGATCCGCACCGGCGCCATGGCCCAGGAAATCCCGGATGCTGGCCAGGGGGGCTCCCGGAGCGACGGCAAAAACAGCGGCGGCGCGATCACGCTCGCGGTGCCGCAGACCTACGATCTGCGACAGGCGCCGCCTGCCTCGCCGGGTGCGGCCTCGGCGCAGCGGCTGCGCGATGCCCCGCTGCCCGATCCCTCGACGCTGCCCAAGCCCGACAACAGCCTGCACGATGCCAATACCGGCGCCGACACCAGCGCGTTCGGCACCGCCTATTCCTACGCCAACCCGCTCTACGGCACCCAGTCGAACAGCGGCATCAACGGCGCGGTCAGCAAGTCGGCCGGGCTGCCGCAGATGGGCGGCGGGTTCGTGGTGTTCGAGTGGGGCTATCCGCGTCCGCCGATGCCCAAGGTCGCCGGCGAGGACCTGACCCAGGCGCCGCCGCCGGTGCCGCGGATCGCGTTCGCGGTGCAGGCCGACGACGCGCCGGCGCTGGACGGCCGGGCGCGCTGGATCATCGCCCGCGCGGTGCAGGCCTACGGCCGCGCCGGCCTGACCGAGATCACCATCGAGCGCCCGGCGCATGCGCCCGGCTGCTGCCAGCATTATGCCGATCTGGTGCGCGCCGAACTGGTTCGCAGCGGCCTCGGCCCCGATCCGAGCCATCTGCTGCCGGGGCACAGGATCAGGCTGGTGCTGGCCAGCCTGCCTGCGTCACGATAGGCGGCGCGGCGCGACAGGCGCTGCGGACGGGAGGCCGGGATGGCGGGCAGGGCGGGCAACAAGACGGCCAGCAAGGCGGGCACGATCCGCACCGGGATCGGCGGCTGGGTCTACGCGCCCTGGAACGAGAGCTTCTACCCGAGCGGCATCAGGGCGGCGGACACGCTGCGCCATGCCGCCTCGATGCTGTCGGCGATCGAGATCAACGCGACCTTCTACCGCACCCAGACGCCGGAGAGCTTCGCGCACTGGGCGTCGCAGACGCCGGACGGGTTCGTGTTCGCGGTCAAGGCGACGCGCGGCGCCGCGCAGCGCAAGGATCCCGAGGAGGCGGCGCCGTCGGTCGCGCGCTTCCTGGGTTCGGGGCTGACCGAACTCGGACCCAGGCTCGGCCCGGTCCTGTGGCAGTTGCCGGCCGGACGCAAATTCGACGCCGCCCTGTTCCCGCGTTTCCTCGATCTGCTGCCGGACCGGCTGGGCGGGCAGCGGCTGCGCCACGCCATCGAGGCCGCCGATCCGAGTTTCCGGACCGAGCCGGCGTTGCGGCTGCTGGCAGAGCGCGGCATCGCGCTGGTCGGGCTGGACAAGGAAGGCGCCCCCGCCGGCACCGCGATCACCGCCGATTTCGTCTATCTGCGTCTGCAGGGCACCCGGTCGGAGGAGCCGGCCGGCTACAGCGAGGCGGAACTCGATCTGTGGGCGGAGCGGCTGCGGTTGCTGGCGCGCGGCGTGGTACCGCCGGTGCTGGCGATCGACGCCCCCGCTCCAGCCCCGGCCCCGCGCGACGTGTTCGCCTTCGTCATCGCCGGCGCCAAGGAACGCGCCCCGGCGGCGGCGATCGCGCTCGCGTCAAGGCTGTGAACCGAAGGCGGAACCGGTCGCGCAACGCCGGCCGATGATGGCCGATCAAGCGGGGTCTGCAACCGCCCGGTGCAGGCCGGAAGCGAGGTGCGCGGCACCCAGCAGCGGCGCGTCGGCGGGGCGGAGTGCCGGCACCACCAGCGGCGAGCTGGTCGGCCTGACGATGCGGCCGCGCACCGCCTGATCCAGCCGCGCCACCAGCGGCGTCACGGTGCCCAGCGCGCCGCCGACCGGCACCACCGCGGCGCCGACCACGTTGATCACCATCGCCAGGAACCGGGAGATGATCTCGATCTGCAGCGCGATGGTGCGGCCAGCGCGGCCGTCGCCATCGCTCCAGGCGGCGACGATCGCCCGGCTGTCCAGCGTGACGCCGTGCAGGTGCCGGTGCAGCCGCTCCAGGCCGCGCGCGCCGCCCACCGGATCCAGGCAGCCGGTCTGGCCGCAGCCGCACGGAAACGACGGCAGCGCGCCGGCGACGCCGTCCAGCGGCGGCAGCACCGGCCCGTGCCCCCATTCGCCGGTCAGCCCGCCCTCGCCGACGATCAGCCTGCCATCGACCACCAGGCCGCCGCCGACCCCGGAGCCCAGCACGATGCCGAACACGATGCGCCGGCCGCGCCCGGCGCCGTGCAGCGCCTCGCCGAGCGCGAAGCAGTCCGCGTCGTTGGCGACGCCGATCGGCCTGGCCAGCGTGTCGCGCAGCCGGCCGGCCAGCGCGCAGCCGTTCAGGCAGGGGATGTTGGCGCTGAGCACCGTCTCGCTGGCCGGGTCGATCACTCCGGCCAGCGACAGGCCGAACGGCAGCCGGCCGGCCGGATCGTGCCGGGCGGCGAATTGCGCCAGCACCGCCACGAAGGCGTCGAGATCGCGGGTGGGGGTGGCGACACGCTCGCGCGCCGCCACGCTGCCGTCGGCGGCGACCAGCGCGGTCGACAGGAACGAGCCGCCGATATCGGCGCAGAGCATGGCGGGCGGGGAAGGATCGGTCATGCGTGGCTCAGCCTCTCGGATCGAGCAGGCGCCGCAGCCCCTCGCCCAGCCGGTCGAACCCCAGCACCGACAGCGCGATGGCGAGGCCCGGGAACAGTGACGGCCACAGGTCGGCGCCGAGATAGTTGCGGCCGTCGCTCATCATCGCCCCCCATTCCGGCGAGGGCGGCTGCGCGCCCAGCCCCAGGAACGACAGGCTGGCCGCGGTCAGCACCACCGTGCCGGCGCTGAGCGTGGCCTGCACCAGCAGCGGGCCGAGCGCGTTGCGCAGCACATGGCGCCGCAGCACCGAGGCGGTGGAGGCGCCGAACGCGATCGCCGCCTCGACATAGTCGCGGTGGCGCAGATCGAGCGCCAGGTTGCGGCTGAGCCGGACGTAGATCGGCACCGACATCAGGGCGATCGCCAGCATGCTGTCGAACAGCCCGTCGCCGAGCACGCTGACCACCAGGATCGCCAGCACGATGCCAGGGAACGCGAACAGCACGTCGCTCGCCGCCATCACCGCCAGGTCGAGCGGGCCACCCAGGAAGCCGCACAGCAGCCCGGTCGGCACCGCCACCGCCAGGGCGAGGCCGATGCTCACCACCACCTCGAGCAGCGACAGCCGGGCGCCGGCGGCGACGCGGGCCAGGATGTCGCGGCCGAACGCGTCGGTGCCGAACGGATGCGCCGCGGTCGGGTCCGCCAGCACGTGCCGCAGGTCCTGGCGCAGCGGATCGGCGGGCAGCAGCCAATCGGGCCAGATCGCGGCCAGCGCCAGCAGCCCGATCAGCACCGCGCCCAGCGCCAGGTCCGGACCGGCGGCGGCGGCGCGGCGCAGACGCCGGACCGGGTCGAGAAGCATGCCCATCCTAGCCGAGCCTGATGCGCGGGTTGAGCAGGGCGATCGCCAGGTCGGCCAGCAGGTTGGCGACGGTCACCGTCAGTACCGCCAGCAGCACCATGCCCTGGATCACCGGGTAGTCGCGGGTGCGTACCGCGTCGATCAGCAGGCGGCCGCAGCCCGGCCAGTCGAACACCGTCTCGGTCACCACCGCGCCGCCGATCACGCTGCCCAGATTGAGCGCCATCACCGTCACGATCGGCACCAGCGCGTTGCGCAAGCCGTGATGCAGCCAGATCGCCGGCTCCGACAGGCCCTTGGCGCGCGCGGTGCGGATATAGTCCTGCGACAGCACCTCGATCATGCCGGCGCGGGTCATGCGCAGGATCAGCACGCCGGGCGCGATCGCCAGCACCAGCGTCGGCAGAACGTAGTGCGGCCAGCCGCCGGCGCCGAGCAGCGGCAGCCAGCGCAGCCGCACCGCGAACAGCTCCATCGCCATCAGCGCCACCCAGAAGCTGGCGAGCGCGGCGCCGATCGCGCTGGCGGCGATCAGCAGCCGGTCGGTCCAGCCGCCGCGTCTGACCGCCGCCAGCAGCCCGAGCGGCAGCCCGAGCCCCAGCGCCAGCAGGTAGGACAGCCCGGCCAGCCGCAGCGTGTTGGGCAGGCGGACGCCGATCTCGTGCGACACCGGCGCCCCGGACTCGAGCGAGACGCCGAGATCGAGATGCGCCGCGCGTTGCAGGAACACGCCGTATTGCACCAGCAGCGGCCGGTCCAGGCCGAGCCGGTCGCGCATCGCCGCCACCGTCTGCGCGGTCGCCTGCGGGCCCGCCATCAGCCGCGCCGGATCACCGGGCATCAGCCGCAAGGCCGCGAACACCAGCAGCGACACCGCCAGCAGCAGCGGCGGCAGGCCGGCGCAGCGCAGGGCGCAGCGGCGGAGCACGGGTGCGGTCATGGGGCCTGCAGCCGCACATGGTCGAGATGCAGCTCGCCGCCCGGCATCAGCACGATGCCCGACACCGCGCGCTGCCGCCCCAGCAGGTCGGCGCGGGTGTAGAGCAAGATGTCCGGCATCGCGGCGAGGATGCGGTCCTGCGCCTCGGCATAGGCGGCGTCGCGGGCGGCGGGATCGAGCGCGGTCGCGGCCCGGTCGAGCGTCGCATCGAGCGCCGGATCGACGAAGAAGCCGAGATTGGCGCCGTGCGGCGCGGCGCTGTGGCTGGCGAACAGCGAGTCGAGCTGGATGTCGGGCAGGAACGGCGAGGCCCAGGAGGCGATCACCGCGCCGAGGCGGCTGCGCGCCTTGGCTTCCGGGCCGGCGAACGCCGCGTCGGCCCAGACGCCGCTCTCCAGACGCCTGATCTCGAGCCGCACGCCGATTGCGGCCCACATCGCCTGCAGCGCCTCGGCGATCGGCTCCTCCGGCTCCTGCACCGCCACCGACAGCGAAAAACCGTGCGCCAGACCGGCCTGCGCCAGCAGGGCGCGGG
The DNA here is from genome assembly GCA_964658455.1 of uncultured Lichenihabitans sp. GTDB lineage: Bacteria > Pseudomonadota > Alphaproteobacteria > Acetobacterales > Acetobacteraceae > Lichenicola. The sequence continues at coordinate 3,265 of CAZZZA010000062.1, read as the reverse complement.
CGCCGGCGGGATCGAACGGCAGGGCCGTGCGCCCGGCGCCGCATCCGGCCGCGCCCGGCGGCAGCGGCGAGCAGGCCGGCGTGCCGAACCCGTGCAGCAGCGCCGCCACCAGCCCGTCGCGGTCGGTGGCGAGGCTGAGCGCGCGGCGCACGCGCGGATCGTCGAGCGGCGGCAGGCGGGTGTTCAGCGCCACGAAATACACCGCGGCGCCGTCGTTGCGGTCGATCCGCAAGGCGGGATCGCGCATGGCGAGACGGCCGAACAGCGGCGCGAACGGCACCGCCGCCTGCACCGCGCCGGAGCGCAGCGCCATGTTCATCACCGACGCCTCCGACGACCAGGTCCAGCGCAGCGTGTCGGGCCGGCCGCCGGCCGCGTCGCTTGCACCCCACCAGTGCTCGTTGAGCGTCTCGATCACGTCCTCGCCCGCATCCCAGCGCACGAAACGGTACGGGCCAGTACCGACCGCGATGCGGCCCAGCGTGCCGGCGCGCTCTGCCAGGGGCGAGACGATCGCGGCCTGCGGCGCGGCCAGCAGCCGCAGCAGGAAGGCGTAGGGCCGGCGCAGGCGGAGGCGCAGCCCGGTCCCGTCCGGCTGCACCGCCTCGATCACGGCGGCGAAGCGGCCGGCGCCGGCCAGGGCGCGGCCGGGCGACAGCAGCCGCCGGAACGAGGCCGCCGCGGCTGCGGCGTCGAACGCCGTGCCGTCATGGAAGCGCACCCCGCCGCGCAGCGCGAACCGCCAGTCCAGCCCGTCGGCGCTGCTGGTCCAGCCGGTGGCGAGACGAGGCGTGATGGCGCCCTGCGCATCCATGCCGACCAGCCCCTCATAGACGGGGTCCAGCACCGAGGCGGTAAAGGTGGCGGTGTGGTCGGCCGGGTCCATGCTGCGCGGCGGCTCGGACTGCATGATGGTCAGGGTGGCGGCGCCGGCGGGACCGTGCGGCACGCCGGCAAGAACGGCCAGGCCCGACACGAGCGCCACGGCGCGCATCCGTCGCGCGAAGGCTCTGCTGGTCTGCGGCATCGTCGCGCTCAACCCTCCGATCGAGCGTTATGTTCAACAAATGAACCATTGACGTCAAGATGGTTCATGTTGTGAACTATGCGGATGGTCATCACCGCCCGGCACCAGCTCCTGCGCAGCCTGATCGCGTCCGGGCCGACCAGCCGCAGCGGGCTCGCCGGGCTGACCGGTCTGAGCAAGGCGGCGATCTCGGCGGTGAGCCGGGAACTGATCGATGACGGGCTGATCGCCGAGACCAGCCTGGTCTATGGCCAGGGCCGGCCGTCGGTGCGGCTTGCGATCCGCGGCGAGGCCGGCTGCCTGGCCGGCGTGTCGCTGCGCGAGGACGAGATGATCGTGCTGCTGGCCGACCTGCGCGGCGCGGTGCTGCACGAGGCGCGGCTGGCGCTGCCGGACGGGCCGGAGGCGGTCGCCGCGTCGATCGCCGCTTCGATCGCCGATGGGCTCGCCGGCCCGCTCGGCGCGGTCGGACCGGCGCTGCGCGGCATCGGCATCGCGGTGCCGGGCTATGTGGCGCTGAACCGGCAGAGCTGCATCCGCTCCACCCGGCTCGGCTGGCGCGACGTGCCGCTCGCCGCGCTGGTGCGGTGCTCGCTGGATGCGCCGGTGCTGCTGGAGAACGACGCCAACGCGCTGGTGCGCGGGTTGCAGATGTTCGGCCCGGACGGCGCCGGCGGGGACGAGGGCTCGGACCACGCGGCGGAGCAGGGCGGGTGCGCGCCGCAGGCGAGCTTCAGCCTGATCTCGGTCGAGGAGGGGATCGGCTGCGGCCACCTGCTGGACGGCCGCATCCTGCGTGGCCGCGGCGGCGGCGCCGGCGAACTCGCGCACGCGCCGGTGCAGCCGGACGGCCTGCCCTGCCGCTGCGGCAAGCGCGGCTGCCTCGACACCGTCGCCTCGCTGCACGCGATCGCCGAGGCGGCGCGGCAGGCCGGGCTGCCGGAAACGCCGGACGCGCTGCAGCGCCTGGCCGGCGCCGGCCAGGCGCAGGCGATCGCGATCCTGCATGCCGCCGGCAGCGCGCTGGGCGTCGCCGCCGCGCAGCTGATCCAGACCCTCGATCCCGGCCGGCTGCTGATCGGCACCGTGCCGGCGCTGGCCGACGGGGTGTATGGCGCGGCGATGCGTCAGGTGGTGGCGGCCAACGTGCTGCCGGGCTTCGCCGGCTCCGCCGCGTCCGGCGACCAGAGCGGGCTCGGCTTCGTCGCGGTGGCGCCGACCGCCAGGGCGCGGGGCGCGGCGGCGGTCGCGGCATACCGGTTCCTGTGCGGGCCGGGCGAGGCATGAACACCATGAACCAGGAGAGCGGCATGCGGATCGCGGTCGGCGGCATCCATGTCGAGTGCAGTTCCTACAATCCGGTGCCGACCGGCATGGAGGCGTTCCGCATCCTGCGCGGCGCGGCGCTGACGCAGGCGCCCGCCTTCGCCTTCCTCGCCGACTATCCCGCGCGCTTTCTGCCGACGCTGCATGCGCGCGCGATCCCCGGCGGGCCGATCGATGCCGCCACCTATGCCGCGCTGCGCGACGAGTTCCTGCAGCGGCTGCGCGCGCTGGGGCCGCTCGACGGGCTGTATCTGGCGATGCACGGCGCGATGTTCGTGACCGGCATGGAGGATGCCGAGGGCGACTGGATCACCCGCGCCCGCGAGGTGGTCGGGCCGGACTGCCCGCTCTCGGTCAGCTACGACCTGCACGGCAACGTCTCGCAGCGCATCATCGATGCGATCGACATGTTCTCGACCTACCGCACCGCGCCGCATATCGACACCGAGCAGACCCAGCGCCGCGCGGTCTCGATGCTGCTGCGCTGCCTTCAGACCGGCGAGCGCCCGTGCGTCGCCTGGACGCCGGTGCCGGTGCTGCTGCCGGGCGAACGCACCAGCACCGTCGACCAGCCGGCGAAGGATCTCTACGCGTCGCTGCCGGCGATCGAGCACGCCGAGGGGATCTGGGACGCCTCGCTGATGGTCGGCTATGTCTGGGCCGACGAGCCGCGCGCCACCGCGGCGGCGATCATGACCGGGACCGCGCCGGACCGGCTGCGTGCCGCGAGCGCCGCGCTGGCGCAGCGCTACTGGGCGGCGCGCGACGCGTTCGGTTTCGGCTGCGCGGTGGACGACATCGCCGGCTGCGTACGTCGCGCCCTGTCGGAGAGCGGGCCGGGCCCGGTGGTGCTGGCCGATTCCGGCGACAACCCGACCGGCGGCGGCGTCGGCGACCGCGCCGACGTGCTGG
>CAZZZA010000061.1:0-15920 GCA_964658455.1 uncultured Lichenihabitans sp. | reverse complement strand
GCGATCGCGTAGTCGGCCGCCACCTTGGCGACCTGGGCGCTGTCGCTGCCGATATTGGCGACCACCTTCTGCTCGCCCATCGGGCCGGGCCGGGGGCCGCCGTGCCACGACACCACGGTGATGCCGGAGGCGACGGCGCTGGCGATGTCGGCGGCGTTCTGCACCACGTCGTAGCCGCCGACGACGATGCCGTTCGGCTTCAGCGCCATCGCCTGGGCGACGGCGGAATGGATGCCGGACACGCTGCCCTGGCCGTCCAGCACGCGCACCTGCCAGCCGATCGCCTTGCCGGCCTGCATGACGCCGTCGGCGTTTTCCTGGATGCCGCCGTTGCGCAGGTCGGCGGCGACATAGATCACCACCCGGCCGGGCACCGCCTTCGGGCCGCTGGTGGGTCCGTCCCAGTGCGAGGACGGCCTGGTCGCCGCCTCGACCACCGCCCTGGCGCGCGTCACCGCATCGTCGCCGCGCGCGGCGGTCAGGGTTGCCAGCGTGCCGGCGATGGCGCCGGCGATGGTGCTGCGTGTCCTCATGTCCGTCTCTCCGGTACGGTTGTCGTATGCGTGGCGGGTGCCACGGGCGCGTCGGGTGCGGGCCTGCGTGCGGGCGCGGCGCGGCGCCGGCCGGTCCAGCCGGCGAGGCCGATCGCGATCAGCAGCGTGGCGCCGTTGAAGGCCGGCTCGACCCAGAACGCGCCGCCCAGCTGCTCGATGCCGGAGATGCCGATCGCCAGGATCACCACCCCGACCACCGTGCCCCAGATATTCACCCGCCCGGGATTGATCGTCGTCGAGCCGAGGAACGCGCCGACCAGCGCCGGCAGCAGGAACTCCAAGCCGACGCTGGCCTGTCCGACCCGCAGCCGGGCGGCCAGGATCACGCCGGCGAACGCGGTGATCAGGCCGGAGGTCATGAAGGCCAGCATCACCATGCGCCGGGTGGCGATGCCGTTCAGCTCCGCGGCGCGCGGATTGGCGCCGATCGCATACAGGTAGCGTCCCAGCGGCGTGTAGCTGGACACCACCCAGAGCAGCGTCGCCAGCCCCAGCACGTAGTAGGCCGGGATCGGGATGCCGGCGATGCTGGCGATATCGAGCGCGAAGAAGGATGGCGGCAGATGGCCGATCACCTGCCGCCCGCCGGTCCACCACAACGCCACCGCATAGGTCACGGTCCCGGTGCCAAGCGTGGCGATGAAGCTGTCGATCTGCGCCACCTCGACCAGCAGCCCGTTCAGCAGCCCGAACATGGCGCCCATCGCCAGCACCATCAGCGCCGCGACCGGCCAGGGCACGCCGGCGATCTGCAGCGAGATCGCCAGGATGTGCCACAACACCACGCCGTAGCCGACGGTGAGATCGATCTTGCCGGTCATCATCGGCACCGTCGCCGCCAGCGACAGCATCGCCACCACCGCCTTGTCGCTCAGGATCGACCTGACATTCAGCCAGGTCGGGAACGTGTCCGGCAGGAGCACGGAAAACAGCAACGCCAGCAGCACCGTCAGCACCACCAGCCCGTAGACCGGCAGCAGCCCGGCGATCCGCCTGCCGAGCGGCAGGCCGCTCAGGCTGCCGGGCGCGGGCTCCAGGGCGGTGGATTTCAGCGAGGTCATGGCATGGTCCCGTCGCGGTGGCCGCCTGCCGAGGCCGCCTGCAGCAGGCTCCGCACCGACAGCGCGGGACGTTCGATGATGGCCGTCACCCGGCCCTGGCTGAACACCAGCGCCCGGCTGCAGATCGCCGCCACCTCCTCGAAATCGGTGGCGACGACGATGATCGACAGGCCATCGTCGAGCGCCTGGCGCAGCAGACGATAGATCTCCGCCTTGGCGCCGACATCGACGCCCGCGGTCGGCTCCTCCAGGATCAGCGCATGCCGGGCGATGCCGAGCCACCGCGCCAGCACCACCTTCTGCTGGTTGCCGCCGGACAGCGTCTCCACCGGGCGGCCGGGATCGTTCGGCCGCAGCTGCATGCGCGCCCCGGCCTCGCGGCAGCGGGCGCGTTCGCCGGCCGGCCAGAGCAGGCCGAGCAGGCCATCGCCACGGGCGCCGGGGTTGAGGAACATGTTCTCGCGCACGCTGAGCGGCATGCCGAGGCTCTCGCCCACCCGGTCGCCGGCGACCAGCCCGACGCCGCGCGCCATCGCCTGCGCCGGCGTCGCCGGCCGATAGGGCGCGTCGCGCAGGCGGATCGCGCCGGAGGTGATGGCGCGGCAGCCGAACAGCGCCCGGCCGATCGCGTCCTGCCCGGCGCCGCGCAGCCCCACCAGCCCGACGATCTCGCCCTGCGCCAGCCGCAGGCTGACCGGCCCGGTATCGCCCACCACCAGCGCGTCCAGCTCCAGGCAGGCCTGCTCGCGCGGCCGGGGCGGTGGCTGGGCCAGCGTCTCCGGCGGGCGGCCGACGATCATCGTCACCAGGTCCGCCGGGTCGGTCTCGGCCGCGCTCTTGCGGCCGACCAGGCGGCCGTCGCGCAGCACCGCGACCGAGTCGGCCACCCGGAAGACCTCGTCGAGCCGGTGCGAGACGTAGAGCATGCCGATCCCGCCGCGCCGCAGGTCGCGCAGCACCGCGAGCAGCCGCTCCACCTCGTCGGCGGGCAGGCTGGCGGTCGGCTCGTCGAGCACCAGCACCGCCGCCTGCGCCGCCAGCGCCCTGCCGATCGCCACCAGCGAGCGCTCGGTGCGCGACAGGTGCATGATCCGCGTGTCGGGATCGATGTCGGCGCTCATGATCCGCAGCACCTCGCCCGCCTGCCGGCGCGAGGCGGCCCAGTCGATCAGCCCGCGCCGGCGCCGGTAGCCGACGCCCAGCGCGATGTTCTCCGCCACCGTCATCCAATCGATCAGGCCGAGATCCTGGTGGATGAAGGCGATCGCCTGCCGCCCGGTCCCCGGCGCAAGCCGGGCGAGATGGCGGTAGGGCGCGCCGCGGAACCGTATCGTGCCGGAATCCGGGACGTGGATCCCGGCGAGCAGCTTGATCAGCGTCGACTTGCCGGCGCCGTTCTCGCCCAGCAGCGCCAGGATCTCGCCCTCGCCGAGGCCGAGCGAGACGTCGTCCACCGCCAGCGTGCCGCCGAAGCGCTTGGTGATGCGGTCGAACTCCAGAAGCTGCCCGCCCATCCTGCGCCCTCCCTGGTCCCGCTCAGCCGATTTCGATCTGCACCTTGATCGCGCGGGTCCGGTCGCCGGCCATGGCGAAGGCCTCGCCGGCGTCGGCCAGCGGGAAACGCGCCGACAGGATCGGCGCGATGTCGATCCGGCCGGAGGCCAGCGCGGCGACGGCGATGTCGAAGGCGTCGTGGAAGCGGAACGAGCCGACCAGGTCGATCTCGCGCGCCATCAGCAGGTTGACCGGCAGCGGCACCGGGCCCGGCGGCAGCATGCCGAGCTGCACGATCCGGCCGCCGGGCCGCACCAGATGCGGCATGCGCGCCACCGAGACCGCCGCGCCGGTCGCCTCGATGGCGACGTCGAACCCGCCATCACGCCCGGCCAGCGCGTCGAGCCGGTCGGGCTCCTGGCCGACATTCACGGTCCGGGCCGCGCCCATGCGGTGCGCGACGGCGAGCGGCGGGTCGCACAGATCGGTGATCGTCACCGCGGCGGCGCCGGCATGCAGCGCCGCCGCCAGGCACAGCAGCCCGATCGGGCCGGCGCCGGCGATCAGCACCTGGCGGCCGGTCAGGGTGCCGGCGCGGGCCACCGCATGCAGCGCCACCGCCAGCGGCTCGGCGCAGGCGGCGACCTCGAACGACATCGTGTCCGGGATCGGCACGCACTGGTCGGCGCGCACCGCCAGATGCTGGCTGAACCCGCCCTGCACGTGCGGCGTCAGCGCGGCGCTGCCCAGGAACCGCATGGCGCGGCACAGATTGCCGCGTCCGGCGCGACAGAACCCGCAGCGCAGGCAGGGCCGGCTCGGGTTGATCGCCACCCTGGTACCGGGCGGCGGCCCGTCCACGTCCGGCGCCAGCGCCGCCACCGTGCCGGACACCTCGTGCCCCAGCGTCAGCGGTTCGCGCAGCTTGAAGTCGCCGACGCCGCCCTTGTTGAAATAGGACAGGTCGGAGCCGCAGATGCCGCCGGCCGCGACACGCAGCAGCACCTCGCCGGCGCCAGGCGCCGGATCGTCCCTGTGTTCGACGCGCAGATCATGCGCGCCGTGCAGAACGGCCGCCAGCATGGCTCTCTCCCCGGTCGCGGTCTCGGGCCGGCTTCTGGGGCCGGCTCTTGCAATGTGACCGTTCACATCGCTATGCCAGTTTACGCCGGGCGACGGAAGCCCGTTCGTCGCGCCGCCGGGTGGGCACGATGCCGGCTGGGCAAGGAGCGATCATGAGCGGGACTGCCGCGTTCGACCTCACCGGCCGGCTGGCGCTGGTCACCGGTTCGAGCCAGGGGATCGGGCTGGCGCTGGCGCGCGGCCTGGCGGCGGCCGGGGCGCGGGTGGTGCTGAACGGGCGCGACGGCGCCAAGCTGGCGGCGGCCTCGGCCGGGCTCGGCGTGCCGGAAGGCGGCGGCGCGCTCGGCCTGTTCGACGTCACCGATCCCGATGCGGTCGAGGCCGGGATCGCCAGGATCGAGCAGCACGCCGGCCCGATCGACATCCTGGTGAACAATGCCGGCATCCAGCGCCGCGCCGCGCTGGAGGATTTCCCGGTCGAGACCTGGCGCGCGGTGATGCGGACCAACCTCGACAGCGTGTTCTTCGTCGGCCAGGCGGTGGCCCGGCGCATGATCCCGCGCAAGCGCGGCAAGATCATCAACATCGCCAGCCTGCAGAGCGAGGCGGCGCGGCCGACGATCGCGCCCTACACCGCCTCCAAGGGGGCGGTGAAGATGCTGACGCGCGGCATGTGCGCGGACTGGGCGAAGCACGGCCTGCAGATCAACGCGATCGGTCCCGGCTATTTCGAGACCGAGCTGAACCGGGCGCTGCGCGACGACCCGGTGTTCGACGCCTGGCTGTGCCAGCGCACCCCAGCCGGACGCTGGGGCAAGGTCGAGGAGCTGTGCGGCGCCGCGGTGTTCCTGGCATCGTCGGCCTCGGATTTCGTCAACGGCCAGGTGATCTATGTCGATGGCGGCGTGTTGTCGACGCTATGACGCGACGCGCCGGGACGGCCAGGCAGGGACACGGAAGATGAACGAGACATTGCTGCAGCTCTGCCCGGTCCTGCCGGCCACCCAGCAGGTGCTGGACAGAAGCTATACCGTGGTGCGCCTGCCGCCGGAGCCGGAACGCGAGGCCTGGCTCGCGGCGCATGGCGGCGCGGTGCGCGCGGTGGTGACCGGCGGCCATCTCGGGATCGACACCGCGCTTGCCGAACGGCTGCCCGCCCTGGGCATCGTCGCCATCAACGGCGTCGGCTACGACCGGGTCGATACCGAGGCGATGCGCAGGCTCAAGATCCGGGTCAGCAACACGCCGGACGTGCTGACCGACGACGTCGCCGACCTGGCGATCGCCCTGATGCTCAACGTGATGCGCCGGCTGCCGGCCGCGGAGGCGCATGTGCGCGACGGGTCGTGGCCGGCCGCGCAGCCGCCGCTGGCCAGGCGCGCCTCCGGGCTGCGCTACGGCATCGTCGGCTTCGGGCGCATCGGCCAGGCGATCGCGGCCAGGCTCGCCGGCTTCGGCGGCAGCGTCGCCTATACCGGACCGCGCCGGAAGGAGACCGCGCACACCTACCACGACGATCTGCGCGGGCTCGCCGCCGCGTCCGATGTGCTGTTCGTCGCCACCGCCGCGTCCGCCGCCACCGCCAGGATCGTCGATCGCGCGGTGCTGGACGCGCTGGGCCCACAGGGCGTGCTGGTCAACATCGCCCGCGGCTCGATCATCGACGAGGCGGCGCTGGTCGCGGCCCTGGTGGAGAAGCGGATCTGGGGCGCCGGGCTCGACGTGTTCGAACGCGAGCCGCATGTGCCACACGCCCTGCTCGGGCTCGACAACGTGGCGCTGGCGCCGCATGTCGGCAGCGCCACCGACGAGACGCGGGCCGCCATGGGCCAGCTCATGCTCGACAATCTCGAGGCGTTCTTCGCCGGGCGCGACCTGCCGACCCCGGTGGTCTGACCGGCCGGCCGATTGCACGCGCCGGCGTTCGATGCTCAAAATCGGCGCGTCGGACCGCTTCGGTTGCGCCCTGACGCATAAGGATCCGCCGCCGTGCCGCCTTCGGCCGCTTCTCTGGTTCCACAAGCCGGCCGCCGGTCATGAGCGATGCGGAGCTGGAACGGCTTCGGCGACGTGAACGCGCGCTGGAGACCGCCAACACCGCGCTCAGGGTGATCCTGGCGCTGCACGGCGCCGAGGCGCCGGAGGGTCAGGACCGGGGCGAGGCGGGACGCGCGGCCTACGAGGTGCTGATCGCCACCGTCGAGAAGGCGCGCAGCGCCATGGTGGTGAGCGACCCGACGCTGCCCGACTCGCCGATCATCTTCGCCAATCGCGCCTTCCAGGAACTGTCCGGCTACGCGCCCGAGGAGCTGATCGGCCGCAACTGCCGCTTCATGCAGGGGCCGGGGACCGATCGCCAGGCGGTGGCGCGCCTCGCCGAGGCGATCGCGGCACGGCGCGACATCACCATCGATCTGCTGAACTACCGCAAGGACGGCAGCAGCTTCGTCAACGAGCTGTTCATCAGCCCGGTGTTCGGCCCGGATGGCGACCTGCGCTATTTCTTCGGCTGCCAGACCGACGTCACCGACCTGCGCGCCGCCTCCGACCGGCTGGTCGGCGCCGAGGATCGCTGGCGCAGCCGTTTCGAGCAGCTGCACGACGGCTTCATGGTCGGCGAGGTGCTGTGGGATGCGGCCGGATCCGCCACCGGCTGGCGCTATCTCGAGGTCAACGATGCCTGGGAGCGGCTGACCGGGCTGTCGCGGCAGGACGTGATCGGCCGCACCAGCCGCGAGCGGCCGCTGGCGTTCGAGCCGGACGCGCTGGCGGATTTCGCCGAGGTGACCCGCCACGGCCTGTCGCGCACCGTCACCCGCTGGATCCGGCACCGCGGCCGCGCCTTCGAGATCAGGATCTTTAGGCCCGAGCCGGGCCAGTTCGCGGCGCTGCTGCAGGACGTGACCGACCGGCTGCACGACGACAAGCGCCGCGACGTGCTGCTGCGGCTGGGCGACATCCTGCGCGAGGATCTCGGCCCGGACGCGCTGGCGCACAATGCGGCGGCGCTGCTGGGCCAGGCGCTGGAGGTCAGCCGCGCCGGCTACGGCACCATCGATCCGGTGCGCGAGACCATCGCCATCGCGCCGGACTGGAACGCGCCCGGCATCGCGTCGATCGCCGGAACGCTGCATTTCCGCGAATACGGCTCCTACATCGAGGACCTGAAGCGCGGCGTCACCGTCGCCATCGCCGATACCCGGCTGGACGCGCGCACCGCCTCGAACAGCGCCGCGCTGGAGGCGATCGCGGCGCGCGCCTTCGTGAACATGCCGGTCACCGAGCAGAGCGGTTTCGTCGCCCTGCTGTTCCTGAACTGCGATCAGCCGCGCCGCTGGTCGGAGGCCGACCTGGCGCTGGTGCGCGAGGTCGCGGAGCGCACCAGGGTGACGGTGGAGCGGCGTCGCGCCGAACAGGCGCTGCGCGACCTGACCGCCAGCCTCGAATCAGAGGTCGAGGCGCGCTCGCGGGCGCTGATCGCGGCGCAGGAACAGCTGCGGCAGAGCCAGAAGATGGAGGCGGTCGGCCAGCTCACCGGCGGCATCGCGCACGATTTCAACAACCTGCTGACCGGCATCTCCGGCAGCCTGGAGCTGCTCGTCACCAGGATCGCGCAGGGCCGGCTGCAGGAGCTGAACCGCTACGCCGCCGCCGCGCAGGGTGCGGCGCAGCGGGCGGCGGCGCTGACCCACCGGCTGCTGGCATTCTCCCGGCAGCAGACGCTCGATCCGAAACCAACCAACATCAACGAGCTGATCGCCGGCATGGAGGAGATGATCCGCCGGACGGTGGGGCCGGCGGCGGCGATCGAGGTGGTCGGCGCGGCCGGGCTCTGGCTGGCCAGGGTCGACCCGCACCAGCTCGAGAACGCGCTGCTCAATCTGTGCCTCAACGCCCGCGACGCGATGCCCGATGGCGGCAGGATCACCATCGAGACCGCCAATACCTGGCTCGACCGCCGCGGCGGCGCCGAACGCGACCTGCCGCCCGGCCAGTATCTCTCGCTCAGCGTCACCGATACCGGCACCGGCATGACCCCGGAGGTGATCAGCCGGGCGTTCGACCCGTTCTTCACCACCAAGCCGATCGGCCGCGGCACCGGGCTCGGCCTGTCGATGATCTACGGCTTCGCGCGCCAGTCCGGCGGCGCGGTCAGGATCTATTCCGAGCTGGGCCAGGGCACGACGATGCGGCTGTACCTGCCGCGCCATCACGGCGAGGCCGCCGGCCCGGTGGAGCAGGAGAGCGCGTCGCCGCCACCGCGCGCCGAGCAGGGCGAGACGGTGCTGGTGGTCGATGACGAACCGACCGTCCGCATGCTGGTGACCGACGTGCTCGAGGAGCTGGGCTACACCGCGATCGAGGCCGCCAACGGCGCCGCCGGCCTGCATGTGCTGCGGTCCGATGCCAGGGTCGATCTGCTGATCAGCGATGTCGGGCTGCCGGACGGCATGAACGGACGCCAGGTGGCCGATGCGGCGCGGCTGCTGCGGCCGCAGCTCAAGGTGCTGTTCATCACCGGCTATGCCGAGAACGCGGTGGTGGGCAACGGCCATCTCGATCCCGGCATGCACGTGCTGACCAAGCCGTTCACGATCGAGACCCTCGGCGGCCGGATCAAGGAACTGATGGAGAAGCGGTGAGGCCGCCAAACCCGGAACCGGGCGCCGGCACCGCGCTCGAGGTGTTCCGGGTGTTCCTCGGCCTCGGCGTGCGCGCGTTCGGCGGCCCGGTGGCGCATCTCGGCTATTTCCGCGCCGAGCTGGTGGTGGCGCGCGGCTGGCTCGCCGAGCAGGACTATGCCGAGCTGGTGGCGCTCTGCCAGTTCCTGCCCGGACCCGCCTCCAGCCAGGCCGGGCTGCTGCTCGGGCTGCATCGCGCCGGGGCGCCGGGCGCGCTGGCCGCCTGGGCCGGTTTCACCCTGCCGTCGGCGCTGGCGATGCTGTCGCTCGGGCTGGTCTCCGGGTCGATCGGCGGCCCGCTGGCCGGCGCCGTGCTGCACGGGCTCAAGCTGGTGGCGGTGGCGGTGGTGGCACAGGCGGTGTGGAGCATGGCGCGCACGCTGGCGCCGGACTGGCGGCGGCGCGGCCTGGCGCTGGCGGCGGCGGCGCTGGTGCTGACCACCGCCGGCGCGACCGGCCATGCCGGCCGCCAGGCGGTCGCGATCGGGCTCGCCGCGCTGGCCGGGCTGGCGCTGTGCCGCGACCAGGCGAGACCCTCCGGGCGCTGGGTTCTGTCCGGCGTGTCGCGACGCGCCGGCCTGGCCTGCCTGGCGCTGTTCGCGTTGCTGCTGGCGCTTTCGGCCGGCCACGCGCCCGCCACCGGGCTGGCGCTGTTCGGCCTGTTCTACCGCTGCGGCGCGCTGGTGATGGGCGGCGGGCACGTGGTGCTGCCGTTGCTGCGCGAGGCGCTGGTGCCGTCCGGCTGGCTGAGCGACGACCGCTTCCTGGCCGGCTACGGTGCGGCGCAGGCGATGCCCGGCCCGCTCTTCACGGTCGCCGCCTATGACGGCGCGGTGGCCGGCGGACTTGTGGGCGGGCTGTCGGCGCTGGCCGGGATCTTCCTGCCCGGCATGCTGCTGGTGGTCGGCGTGCTGCCGTTCTGGGCGGTGCTGCGCGAGAACCGGTTCGCCCGCGCCGCGGTCGCCGGCGCCAACGCGGCGGTGGTCGGCCTTCTCGCCGCGGCGCTCTACGACCCGCTCTGGACCGGCAGCGTCGCCGACTGGGGCGATGTGGCGCTGATCGGCACCGCGCTGGCGGCGCTGCTGCGCTTCAGGGCGCCGTTGCTGGCGGTGGTCGCCGGCATGGTGGCGGCGTCGCTGGCGAGCACGCTCCTGTAGCGCGCCTCGACGGCGGACCGCGCCTCGGCGGTCCGGTCCAGCCGATAGCCGTCCCGGCCGCCATCCTTGGCGCCGTACAGCGCCAGATCCGCCTTGCGGAACAGATCGTCCGGGTCGCCCGCCGCCATGGCGAGCGTCGCCGCGCCGACGCTGACGGTGAGCAGCACCGTGTCGTCGCCGGCCTGGTAGGGCAGGCGCGCGACATGCACGATGTCGGCGCACAGACGGTCCAGCTCGGCGACGGACAGGTCGCGCGGCACGAACAGGGCGAACTCGTCGCCGCCGAACCGGGCGGCGGCGCCGTCGAGGCCGCGCGCCCGCTCGGCGATCCGCCGGCTGAACGCCTGCAGGATCAGGTCGCCGGCATGATGGCCGAACGTGTCGTTCACGCGCTTGAAATGGTCCAGATCGATGAACAGCAGTGCGCCGGCGGCGCCGGTCTGCGCATGGGCGGCGAGCCGGTTCTTGAACAGCTGCCGGCACATCAGCGCCGTCAGCGCGTCATGGGTCGCCGCATGTTCGACATTGGCCCGCATCCTTGCCAGGCGCCGGGCGGCGCGGCGCCGCTCGCCCAGCGCGTTGCTGGGCGGCAGCGCCGACAGGAACAGCGACAGCAGGTAGGGCTGCAGCATCGCCTGACGCATCATCGCCCCGTCCAGGGACAGGAACGCGATCGGCCCCATCCCGTGCACGGTCAGCATCGAGACGAAGATCGACACGATCAGCATCGTGGTCAGCACCCAGGGCGCCGGGGCGCGGAACGCCAGCGCCACCATCGCCGGGTAGAGCAGCAGGAACAGGAACGATCTGGGATAGAGGAAGCCTGCGAGGCTGAGCGCCGCGGTCAGGATCAGCAGCAGCAGCGGTTCGATGGTCGGACCGCGCGGCAGCCGGCGCCCGCCGATGCGGCGGACCGCGAGCATGACGGTCGGCGTCGCCAGCAGCAGCCCGAGCGTGTCGCACAGGACCCATTGCAGCCAGTCGCTGGCCAGGGTGGCGCGGTCGTTCATGAACACCGCGTCGAGCGTCACACCGATGGCCGCCGCGACCCCGGTCGCCAGCGCCGAGACGACGCCGAAGGTGGCCAGCCGGCGGATCCGGGTCAGGTCGGTCAGGGCGCCGCAGAACCGGCGCGTCGGGATCGCCACCAGCACCGCTTCCAGCACGTTGATGACGCAGGCTACCAGCCCTTCGCCGCCGGGCAGATGGCTCAGCCCGTTCAGCGCGATGTTGAGGCAGAAGCAGGCGGCGAGCGTCGGGATCGCGTGGCGGGCGCGCAGCGTCAGCAGCGCCGCCACCATCACCGCATTGGCCGGCCAGAACGACGAGTAGCCGCCGGTATCGGCGCAGAACAGCCGGGTCATCACGCCCAGCACGCCGAACAGCGCCACCAGCAGCACCGCCATGCCGGCACCGTGCGCCGGCTCCGCAGCGCGACAGGGCACCCAGCGGTGAGGCATCGGACGTCGCCTTTCGAACAGCTTCGACCCTACCGACAAAGATGCAGGCCGACGAACAAGTAAAGCGCATAGTGCTACGCTTCGGTAAACATCGCGATATTTCAATTCGCGACAAGCGCCCGCGAACGCCGGCGTTGCTGGTCGGCGGCCGAAACGAGTGGCTTGACCGCCGGCCCGCGCCATCGCAGTCTGCATACATAAACCGTTCTGAATATATATTCAGATACCGATCGTCGCCCTGTCGGGGTCTGGTTGGATCGCCGCAAGGAGAAGCCCCGTGAGCCCGCCGATGAGCCCTCCAGTAAGCACCCTGGCCAACGACCGTGCCGCGCGGCTGGCGGAGATCGCCCGCGAGACGCGCATCTCCATCATCCACACCATCGACGCGCCGCGCATGGGCCATATCGGTGGCGACTTCTCCGTCACCGACATCCTGGTGACGCTGTTCTTCGAGGTGATGCGCTACCGCGCCGACGAGCCGGACTGGGCCGACCGCGACCGGTTCATCCTCTCCAAGGGCCATTGCTCGGCCGCGCTCTATTCGGTGCTGGCGCGTGCCGGCTATTTCAGTCCCGACCTGCTGTCCGCCTTCATGGCGCCGCTGTCGCCGCTGAACGGGCATCCGAACCGCCGCAAGGTGCGGGGCGTCGAGGCCAATACCGGCCCGCTCGGGCACGGGCTGCCGATCGCGGTCGGCAGCGCGGTCGCGGCGACGATCGCGCGCTCGGACTATCGCACCTTCGTGGTGCTGGGCGACGGCGAGCTGCAGGAAGGCTCGAACTGGGAGGCGGCGATGTTCGCCGGCCATCGCAAGCTCGAAGGCCTGACCGCGGTGGTCGACCGCAACCGCCTGCAGCAGGGCGCACGCACCGAGGACACCAACCAGCTCGATCCGCTCGACGAGAAATGGCGCTCGTTCGGCTGGGAGGCGATCGAGCTGGACGGCCACGACCACGCCGCCCTGCTGGCCGCGTTCGAGGCCCCCAGGATCGGCAAGCCGCGTGTGCTGATCGCCAACACCAAGAAGGGCAAAGGCGTGTCATTCATCGAGGACCGTGTCGAATGGCACCACAAGGTACCCTCGCGCGAACAGGTCGCGCTGGCGCTCGGCGAGCTGGCGCCATGAACGAGGCCAGCACCCAGGAGGCCGGCGGCGTCGAGACCTTCGACTGCCGCATCGCCTTCGCCGAGACGATGATCGCGCTGGCGCGCGAGAATCCGCGCATCGTCGCGGTCTGCAACGATTCCGTCGGTTCCTCGAACATGGGGGCGTTCCAGAAGGAATTCCCCGAGCGGCTGATCAATGTCGGCATCGCCGAGCAGAACATGGTCGGCGTCGCCGCCGGCCTGGCCAATGGCGGATTCGTGCCGTTCGTCTGCTGCGCCGGCCCGTTCCTGACCGGCCGCGCGCTGGAGCAGATCAAGGCCGACGTGGCCTACAACCAGTACGGCGTGGTGCTGTGCGGCCAGAGCCCCGGCATGTCCTACGGCGAACTCGGTCCGACCCATCATTCGATCGAGGACTTCGCCTGGATGCGGGCGCTGACCGACATCACCATCCTCAACCCGGCCGACCCGAAGCAGACCAGGGACGCGGTCCGCTGGGCGGCGCAGGCGAACCTGCCGATCTACATGCGCATCGGCCGCTTCAAGGTGCCGGCGGTGACGCCGGACGACGCGGTGTTCGAGCCCGGCCGCGCGTTGACGCTGCGCGAGGGCAGCGACGTGACGCTGATCGCCACCGGGGTGCTGGTGTCGCGGGCGCTGGCCGCGGCAGAGCGCCTGGCGGCGCGGGGCGTGTCGGCCAGGGTGCTGAACATGGTCACCATCGCCCCGCTCGACGAGGCGGCGGTGCTGGCGGCGGCGCGCGAGACGCGCGGCATCGTCACCGCCGAGGAGGCGATCATCCATGGCGGGCTGGGCTCCGCGGTGGCGGAGACGGTGGTGCGCCACCATCCGACGCGCATGCGCATTCTCGGCGTGCCGCATTTCGCGCCGACCGGCTCGGCCGCGTTCCTGCTCGATCATTTCGGCCTGAACGCGGCCGGCCTGGAGCAGGCGGCGCTGGAGCTGATGGCGGAATCATGAGCGGCGCTCTGGTCCTCGCGATCGATCAGGGCACCAGCGCCACCAAGTGCGCGCTGATCGATGCCGGCGGCCGGTTCGTGGCGCGGGGCAGCGCCACGCTGGCGCAGGCGCATCCCAGGCCCGGCTGGGTCGAGCAGGATGCCGAGGCGATCTGGGACAGCGTGCGCGACGCGGTCGCCGCCTGCCTGGACGGGCAGGACCCGGCCAGCGTGATCGCGGTCGGGCTCAGCACCCAGCGCGAATCCCTGGTGCTGTGGGAGCGCGAGGGCGGCCGGGCGGTCTCGCCGGTGATCTCCTGGCAGGACCAGCGGGGTGCCGCCTTCTGCGACACGCTGCGCTCCGACGCGACCGAACGGCTGGTGCGCGAGCGCTCCGGCCTGCCGCTCGACCCGATGTTCTCGGCGGTCAAGGGGCGCTGGCTGCTGGACCAATACGATCCCGACCGGGTGCGGGCGCGGCAGGGCGCGCTGTGCCTGGGCACGATCGACAGCTGGCTGCTGAGCCGGTTCTCCGGCGCGCACGTGACCGAGGCCGGCAACGCCTCGCGCACCCAGCTGCTCGACGTGCATCGCGTGGACTGGGACGACGACCTGCTGGCGCTGTTCGGGGTGCCGCGCGCCTGCCTGCCGCAGGTGCTGGCCTCGACAGGGCCGTTCCCGCCGGTGCGCGGCCTGCCGCCGCTGGTGGACGGCACCCCGGTCTGCGCGGTGATGGGCGACAGCCATGCGGCGCTGTTCGGCCATGGCGCGCTCGTGCCCGGCCAGGTCAAGGCGACCTACGGCACCGGCTCGTCGGTGATGGGGCTGATCGCGGCGCTCGGCGATCTGCAGGCCGGGCTGTGCCTGAGCATCGGCTGGATGACCGACCGGCCGGCCTATGCAGCGGAGGGCAACATCCGCTCCTCCGGCGCCACGCTGAACTGGCTGGCCGGGGTGCTGGGCATCGAGGTCGCCGAGCTGATCGCCACCGGGCTCGCCGCCGACAGCGACGGCGTGACGCTGGTGCCGGGTTTCGGCGGGCTGGGCGCGCCCTGGTGGGACCGCGACGCGGTCGGCCTGCTGACCAACCTCACGCTCGGCACCTCGCGGTCGATGATCGCCCGCGCCGCGCTGGACAGCGTGGTGTTCCAGATCGGCGACCTGGTGGAAGCGATCGCGCACAGCGTCGGCCGCGTCGACGCGCTGTTCGTCGATGGCGGCATGACCCGCAGCGACGGGCTGATGCAGATGCAGGCCGATCGCAGCGGCTGCGCGATCCTGCGGGCGCGCGAGCCGGAGCTGTCGGCGCTCGGCGTGGCGCACCTGGCCGGGCTGTCGGCCGGGCTGTGGTCGCGCGCCGATCTCGACGCCCTGCCGCGCCCGCGCGACCGGTTCGACCGCGCCGCCGGCCTCGACGGCGAACCCGACAGCCGGACCTGGCGCGACGCGATCGCGCGCGCCTCCGGACAGCGGATCAAGGAGCGTGCCCGATGAGCCTGCAACCGGCACTGCCCGCCGAGGAGAATGCCGCCGGCCGGCGCCCCGGACCGGCACTCGCGGCGCTGCTCGGCGGCGCCCAGGGACCGTTGATCGGCCTGGTGCTGCTGTGCGTGGTGTTCGCGCTGACCACCCATGTGTTCCTGACCCTGCGCAACGCGCTCAACGTGGTCGACCAGGTCACCACGCTGGGCATCCTGGCGCTCGGCATGACCGGGGTGATCATCATCGGCGGCATCGACCTGTCGGTCGGCTCGATCCTGGCGCTGTCGATCATGGTGCTGGGCTGGCTGCCGCAGGCCTACGGCATTCCGTTCCCGCTGGCGCTGCTGCTGTGCGTCGCCACCGGCGGCCTGTGCGGCCTGGTCAACGGCCTGCTGGTGACGCGGGCGCGTCTGCCCGCCTTCATCGCCACACTGACCATGATGTCGGTGGCGCGCGGGCTCGCCAACATCACCACCGACGGCCAGCAGGTGGTCGGCTACCCGGACTGGTTCACCGCGCTGGCCACCGAACGGCATCTCGGCGTGCTGTCCGCCACCGTCGGCGTGTTCGTGGCCCTGGCGCTCGCCGCCTGGGTGTTCCTGCGCTACCGCGCCACCGGACGCAGCCTGTATGCGATCGGCGGCGGCGCCGAGGTGGCGCGTCTGGCGGGCATCCCGGTGCGCAAGCTCACCGTCGCGGTCTATGCCACGTCCGGCCTGCTGGCCGGGATCGCGGCGGCGGTGATGGCGGCGCGGCTCGACAGCTCGCAGCCTTCCGCCGGCCTGGGCTACGAACTCGATGCGATCGCCGCGGTGGTGATCGGCGGCGCCAGCCTGTCCGGCGGCATCGGCTCGATCGCCGGCACCGTGGTCGGCGTGTTC
>CAZZZA010000060.1:0-16070 GCA_964658455.1 uncultured Lichenihabitans sp. | reverse complement strand
TCGGCTATCTCGGCTACGACATGGTGCGCCAGATGGAGCACCTGCCGGACGCGCCGGCCGATGGGCTGGGCCTGCCGGAGGCGATGCTGCTGCGTCCGTCGCTGTTCGCGGTGTTCGACAATGTCCGCGACGAGCTGACGCTGGCGGTGCCGCTGCGCGACGGCGGGCCGGAGCCGCACGCTCTGCTCGCCGCCGCCCGTCGGGCGCTGGCGCAGGCGCTGCCGCCGGCCCCGGACGGCTCCGACCAGAATGCCGGCCCGGAGCCGGACCGGGAGGCTCAGGCCGATCCGGTGTCGAACATCGCCAAGCCGGATTTCCTCGACGCGGTGCGCCGCATCCAGGATTACATCGCCGCCGGCGACGCGTTCCAGGTGGTCCCGAGCCAGCGTTTCTCGGCGCCGTTCACGCTGCCGCCGTTCGCGCTCTATCGGGCGCTGCGTCGGGTCAACCCGGCGCCGTTCCTGTTCTTCCTCGATCTCGAGCGCGACGAGGCGCGCTTCCAGCTCGTCGGCAGCAGCCCGGAGGTGCTGGTCAGGCTGCGCGACGGCGTGGTCACGGTGCGGCCGCTCGCCGGCACCCGGCCGCGCGGCGCCGACCGCGCCGCCGATATGGCGCTCGAGGCCGATCTGCTGGCCGACCCCAAGGAGCGCGCCGAGCATCTGATGCTGGTCGATCTCGGCCGCAACGATGTCGGCCGGGTGGCCGAGCGCGGCAGCGTGCGGGTGGTGGAGAGCTTCGTCGTCGAGCGTTTCAGCCATGTCATGCACATCTCCTCGACCGTCGAGGGCAGGCTGCGCCCGGAACTCGACGCGCTGGACGCGCTGATCGCCGGTTTCCCCGCCGGCACCCTGACCGGGGCGCCGAAGATCCGCGCGATGCAGATCATCGACGAGCTGGAGCCGACCCGGCGCGGCGCCTATGCCGGCTGCATCGGCTATTTCGCCGCCGACGGGACCATGGACACCTGCATCGGGCTACGCATGGCGGTGCTCAAGGACGGCGTCATGCATGTCCAGGCCGGCTGCGGCGTGGTCGCCGACAGCGTGCCGGAGGCCGAATACGAGGAGACCAGGCAGAAGGCGCGGGCGCTGTTCCGCGCCGCCGAGGCGGCGCGCGAACAGGCGTAGCCTGCTGGGAACTAGCCGCTGGGCCTAGCCGGGTGGGCCGGTCCTGTCGGTGAGCTTGCGGAACGGCGGCTGGCCGCTGCCGGCGGTCAGGCCGCCATCGACCACCAGGTTGGCACCGGTGACGTAGCTCGCGTCGTCGGAGGCGAGGAACGCGATCGCGCCGGCCATCTCGTCCGGCTCGCCCATGCGGCCCATCGGCAGACGGTCGGCGAACCCCTGCATGATCGCCGGATGCGCGCGCATCCATTGCGTCGATCCCGCGTCGGTGACGCCCGGGCAGATCGCGTTCACGCGTATGCCGTCCGAGGCATGGTCGATCGCCATCGCCCTGGTCAGATTGACGACGCCGCCCTTGGCCGCGTTGTAGGCGGCGAACCCGACATCGGCGACCAGCCCGGAGATCGACGCGGTGTTGACGATGTTGCCGCGGCGCCGGATCAGATGCGGCAGCGCCAGCCGGCTGGCATGGAACACCGAACTCAGCGTGGTCGCGATCACCCGGTCCCAGACCTCCGGCGTGATCTCGGTGACGTAGCCGAACGCGCCGACGCCGGCATTGTTGAGAAGCACATCGAGGCCGCCGAACGCCGCCACCGTGTCGGTGATCAGCGCCTCGATCTCGGCCGGGCTGGAGACATCGACGCGGCTGGTGCGAAGCTGGTCCGCGGCCAGCCCCAGCGCTGCGCTCTCTCGCTGCAGCGCCGGCAGATCGATGTCGGACAGCGACAGGGTGGCGCCCTCGGCCGCGAAGCGCCGCGCGGCGGCAAGCCCGATCCCGGACGCGGCGGCGGTGACGAGAACGACCTTGCCTTGGAAACGAGTCATGACCGACCTCAGGAATAGCCGAACAGGGTGCGCAGCCGGGCGACCGCGGCCACCGCGATCAGTGTGCCGCCCCAGATGCCCAGCGTCAGGAACTGGCTGATGTTGAGCAGGTTGAACGCGGTCGAGATGAGCTGCAGGATCGCCAGCGCCAGCACCAGCCCCGCCACCTTGCCGAAGCCGCCCGACGGCGAGACGCCGCCCAGCACCGCGGCCAGGATCGTGACCAGCAGGTAGCTCTCGCCGTAGGCGGCGTTGGCGGAGTTGAAGCGCGCCATCATGACGATGCCGGCGATCGCCGCGAGCAGGCTCGACAGGATGTAGACGCGCACCAGGATCCGCCTGGTGTCGATGCCGGAATAGCGTGTCGCCGCCTCGTTCGAGCCGAGCATGTGCAGCGTCTGGCCGAACGGCGTCCGGTTCAGCAGCACCGCCATCACCGCGGCGACGACGACGAAGATCAGCACCACGACCGGGACGTGGGCGATCGAGCCGTTGCCGATGAAGACCACCGTCGCCGGGAAGTTCGACAGCACCCCGCCATGGGTGAGGCCGATGCTGATGCCCTTGATCAGCGTCATCGATCCGAGCGTGGTGAGGATCGGCGACACCTCCAGATAGGCGATCAGCACCCCGTTGATGGCGCCGATCAGCACCGCTAGGCCGAGCCCGGCCAGCAGGGCCGCGACCTGCCAGCCGACCCAGGCGCCCCAGGCGCCGGCGCCGGGGTCGGCGGGCAGCATGGCGCGGAAGATCAGCGCGATGGTCAGCGCCACCAGGTTGGCGGTGCTGATGATCGACAGGTCGAGCCCGCCCGACAGCAGCGGCACCATCATCGCCAGCGACAGGATGCCGAGTTCGGGCAGCTGGAACGCCATCGATCGCAGCGACGCGCCGCTGAACAGCTTCTCGCCCAGCATCATCGCGAACACCGCCAGCAGCGCCGCCAGCAGCATGAGCAGCCGGCGGTTCACCGGCCCGAGCCTGGACGCGAGCGCCAGCGTCGACGAGCGCGCGTTCATGCCGCGGCCCCGATCAGCCGCCGGCTCGCGAACCGGTGCCGCCGGCGCTCCAGCGCGATCATCGCCACCGCGGCCAGGAACACGATGCCGGTGAAGCTCTGGGTCCAGAACGAGGAGACGCCGAGCAGAATCAGCCCGTTCTGCAGGATCGCCAGCAGCGCCAGCCCGAGCAGGGTTCCGAGCACGCTCCCGGTGCCGCCGGTCAGGCTGGCGCCGCCCAGCACCACCGCCGCCAGCACGTCCAGTTCGCGGCCGACCAGCGCGTTCGGCACCACCGAGCCCGCGACCTGCGCCTGCACCAGCGACGCCAGCCCGGCGCACAGCCCCATATAGCCGTAGGCCACCAAGTTGAGGCGCAGCACGTTGAAGCCGACACGCTTGGCGGCCTCGGGATTGCCGCCGAGGGCGCGAAGCTGGCGGCCGACGCTGGTGCGGTTGAGCAGCGCCCAGGTCAGCACGAAACTCAGCACCAGCCCGAGCATCTGCATGTTGAGGATGTAGGGATTGCCGTGCGCGTCGGCGCCGATCACCCAGGACAGGCCGTCTATGTACCAGTCCGGCAGCGTATTGATCGGGTTGCCGCCGCTCAGGAACATCAGCGATCCGAAATAGACGTTGAGCATGGCGATGGTGACGATGATGCTGGCGAGCCGCAGCCCGGTCACCAGCGCCGCGTTGACCATGCCGAGCAGGATGCCGGTGCCCAGCGCGACCGCGACCAGCTCGAACCAGCCGCCGCCGGACCGGTTGACCATCGTCACCGCCAGATACTGCGCGATCGAGGCGACGGCGGTGAAGGAGATGTCGAGCCCGCCGGAGACCAGCACCACCAGCAGGCCGGCCGCCAGCATGCCCGGGAAGGCATAGGAGGTCAGCAGGTCGAGCGCGTTCTGCAGCGTGAGGAAGCTGCGGGTGACGACGGACAGGACCACGACGAACACCGCGATCACCGCCAGCAGGCGCGCCTCGTGGGTGCGGCCGAAACCGCGCAACGCCCCGGAGAGACCCTCAGGCATCGACCGCCTCGCGCAACACCGTCTCGCTGACCGCGCTCGGCCGGTATTCGCCGACGATCGATCCCTCGCGCATGACCAGCACCCGGTGCGCATGAAAATACACCTCCGGGATCTCGTCGGAAATCATGATCACCGCCAGCCCGTCCAGCGCCAGCTGCCTGACGATGCGGTAGATGCCGTCCTTGGCGCCGATATCGACGCCCACCGTCGGGCTGTCCAGGATCAGCAGGCTCGGTTCGGTGGACAGCCATTTCGCCAGCACCACCCGCTGCTGGTTGCCGCCGGACAGCGTGCCGACAGGGTTCTCGGGATTGCTGACCTTGATGCCCAGATCGTCGATCCACCGCCGCACCAGGCCGCGACGGCGGCGGTCGACCACCAGGCCGAGCCGGTCCGACAGCCCGTCCAGCACCGGCAGCGCGATGTTGGACGAGATCGGCTGCTCCATCACCAGCCCGAGCGACAGCCGGTCTTCCGAGACATAGGCGATGCCGCACGCGATCGCTTCCCGGTTCGAGCGCAGCCGCACCGGCCGGCCATGCATCGAGATCTCGCCGGAATCGGGCGGGTTCATGCCGAACAGCGACAGCGCCAGCTCGGTGCGGCCGGAACCGAGCCGGCCGGTGATGCCCAGTATCTCGCCCTTCCTGACCGAGAACGAGACGTCCGCGTAGTTGCCCTTGCAGCTGAGGCCGGAGACCTCGATCACCTTCGGCGCGTCGCCGAGATCGGCGTCGATCGTGGTCTGCTCGAAGGATTTCCCGGTCATCAGCTCGACCAGACGGTGGTCGGTCATGCCGGCGGCGTCGAAGGTGCCGCATTTCTCGCCGTTGCGCAGCACGGTGACGCGCTCGGCGATCTCGAGCACCTCGTCCAGGCGGTGGCTGACGAACACCACCGCGATCCCGGCCCGCTTGAGGTCGGCGGTCAGCCCCAGCAGCGTATCGACCTCGCGCCTGGTCAGCGACGCGGTCGGCTCGTCCATGATCACCAGGCGCGCATCGTTGGCGAGCGCGCGACAGATCGCCACCAGCTGCCGCTGCGCGATCGACAGGTTGGCGACCAGCGCCGAGGGGTCGAGCGCCACGCCGACACGCTCCAGCGTCGCCTCGGCGGCCTGGCGGATCGTCTTCCAGCGCAGCAGATGCACGCCGTGGTGCCGCTCGACGGCGATGTTCTCCGCCACGGTCAGGTTCGGGAACAGCGACAGGTCCTGGTAGATCACCTGGATGCCGCGCCGGATGCTCTCGGCCGGGGTCAGGCTGGCGCAGGGCTGTCCGCCGATCACGATCCGGCCGCCCGGCTCGGGCGGCTGCACGCCGGAGATGATCTTGATCAGCGTGGACTTGCCCGAACCGTTCTCGCCGGCCAGGCAATGCACCTCGCCGGCCGCCACGTCCATGTCGATGCCGCTGAGCGCGCGGACACCGCCGAAGCGTTTCGAGATGTTGCGCAGTTCCAGGATGTTGGCGGCAGCGTGCGGCACGGCGGCGGCCCTAGATGCCGAGCTTGAGCAGCTCGGGCAGGGTCTGCTTGTTGACGGTCAGCATGTGCGAGACGCTGATGATCTTGCGGTCGGCATCGACCGTGGCCTTGCCGATGCCGGGGATGTCCATGCCGTTGGTAAAGGTGGCGTTCTTGAGCACCAGGCTGGCCACCGCAACCAGCGCCTCGCCGACCTCCTTCGGGCTCCAGAGGAACGCCTCCTTCAGGGCGCCGGATTCGATCAGCGGCTTGGCCTGGGAGGGCAGGGCGAAGCCGGTGACCGCGAGCCTGCCCTGCAGGTGACGCTGCCGGACCACGTTGCCGGCGCCGATCGGGCCGCTGGAGCCGAAGCCGATCACGCCGCGCAGGTCGGGATAGGCCTGCAGCGCGGTGCGCACCACCTGCTCGGCGGTATCGATCTCGTCGGCGCCGGGAAAGCGGTCGGCGGCGAGACGCATGTTGGGATAGGTCTTCTTCTGGTAGGCGATCGCCGCGTCGCACCACAGATTGTGCAGCGGCGTGGTCAGGGTGCCGACGATGCAGATGTAGTCGCCCTTCTCGCCCATCTGCCTGGCGAGCGCCTTCATCATCTCCTCGCCGAACGCGGTGCTGTCGACCATCTCGACATCCCAGTTGCGGCCCTCCATCTCCGGGCCTTCCTGGGTGATGACGATGATGCCGGCGTCGCGGGCCCGTTTCACGACCGGCGCCAGCACCTTCACGTCCAGCGGGATCAGGCCCAGCACGTCGACCTTCTTGGCGATCGTGTCCTCGACCAGACGCACCTGCTGCGCCGGGTCGACATGGGCGGGGCCGATCATGTCGGAGCGGATGCCGAACTGCTGGCCGGCGGCCTGCAGGCCGGTCTGCAGCAGCGAGAAATACGGCACGCCGATGATCTTGGCGACCGTGGTCATGGTCGGCATGGCGGCGAAGGCCGGACGCAGCACGCCCATCGAACCGAGCGCGGACAGCGCGCCCGCCGACTGCAGAACCTGGCGACGTTTCATTGGCATCTCTTCCCTGTTCGTTTTCGTTGTCGGTCGTGGCGGCCGCGTTGGGCCGCACCCTCATAGTGCGAGACGGTTCAGCGCAGCGCCAGACCGCCATTCCGGCCGTGGCTCTGGCGCTCGCCGGATGCGCGAACCGGATGGGCCATGCGCTACAGCCAGTCCTTGATCGCGCGGACCACCGCGGCGGTGGAGAGCCCGTAGCGGTCGTGCAGGGTCGGCAGCGCGCCGGCATCGAGGAACTGGTCCGGCAGGCCGATCTGCCGGAACGGCACGTTGACGCCGCCGCGCATCAGCAGGGCCGCGACCGCCTCGCCCAGCCCGCCGATCACGCTGTGGTTCTCCGCCACCACCACCAGCCGGCCGTCCCGGCCGGCCTCGGAGAGGATGGTCTCGGTATCGAGCGGCTTGATGGTGGCGACATGCAGCACCGCGGCGCCGATATGGTCGCCGGCCAGGATCCTGGCCGCTTCCAGCACCCGCATGGTCATCAGCCCGCTGGAGATGAACAGCACGTCCGAGCCCTCGACCAGCAGCCTGGCGCGCCCGAGTTCGAACCGGTAGTCGTACCGGTCGAGCACGAGGGGAACGTTGCCGCGCAGCAGCCGCATATAGACCGGCCCCTGGTGCGCCGCGATCGCCGGCACCGCCTGTTCGATGTCGAGCGCGTCGCAGGGATCGACGATCGTGAGCCCCGGCATGCCGCGGAAGATCGCCAGATCCTCGGTCGCCTGATGGCTGGGCCCGTAGCCGGTGGTCAGTCCGGGCAGCGCGCAGACGATCTTGACGTTGAGCTGCTCCTCGGCGATCGCCATGAAGATGAAATCGTAGGCGCGGCGCGAGGCGAACACCGCATAGGTGGTGGCGAACGGGATGAAGCCCTCGCGCGCCAGCCCCGCCGCCGTCCCCATCAGCAGCTGTTCCGCCATGCCCATCTGGTAGAACCGGTCCGGATAGGCTTTCGCGAACACATGCAGGTCGGTGTATTTCGCCAGGTCCGCGGTGAGGCCGACGATCTCCGGCCGTTCCGCTGCCAGCGCGACCAGCGCGTTGCCGAACGGGGCGGGGCGGGTGGGCTGGTCGGCATCGGCGATCGAGGCGATCATCGCCGACGTCCGGAGCCGCTCGCCGGCGGGGTGGCGCACCGACGGCCTGGTCTTGTCGCGCATCAGCCCGGCCCCGCCTGGTCGAGAATCGCCAGCGCCTGGCGCCATTCGTCCGGTTCGACCCGCAGGAAATGGTTGCGCTCGCGCTGTTCCAGGAACGGCACGCCCTTGCCCATCCTGGTGTCGCAGATCACCAGCCGCGGACGCGGATCCTGCGCCGAGCGGGCGCGATCGAACGCTTCCACCAGCGCCTCGATGTCGTTGCCGTCGACACGCTGCACCAGCCAGCCGAAGGCCTGGAACTTCGGCACCAGCGGCTCGAAATCCAGCACCCCGGTCGAGGGGCCGTCGGCCTGCATGTTGTTGACGTCGACGATGCCGATCAGGTTGTCCAGCCGGTAGCTGCCCGCCGACATCGCCGCCTCCCAGGTCGAGCCCTCGTCGAGTTCGCCGTCGGAGAACATCACATAGACCTTGTTCGGCGCGCGCTTCGCCCGCAGCCCCAGCGCCACGCCGATCGCGATCGGCAGCCCCTGGCCGAGCGAGCCGCCGCTGATCTCCATGCCCGGCGTGTAGGCGGCCATGCCCGACATCGGCAGCCGGCTGTCGTCGGAGCCGTAGGTCTCGAGTTCCTCTTCCGGGAGCAGCCCGGCCTCGATCAGCGCGGCGTAGAGGGCGATCGCGTAATGGCCGATCGAGAGCAGGAACCGGTCGCGGCCCTCCCAGTCCGGCTGGTCCGGCCGGTAGCGCATCGCGTGGAAATACGCGACCGCCAGCACGTCGGCGATGCCGAGCGCCTGGGCGATGTAGCCCTGGCCCTGCACCTCGCCCATGCGGAGCGCGTGGCGGCGGATGCGCACGGCGCGCTCGGAAAGGCTGACATTGGTCCTGTCGCGCGGGTCCGGTTCCGGGCCTGCCATCGAGCATTTCCTCCCCGCCCGGCCGGCCTTGTGACCGCGTCTGAGCCCCCGCACGGTCGCGGGGCGCTGCCTTGAGCGAGGGTTAAGCTTCCACCAGGGGCTGGCGCGCGACAAATGCGAAGATTACATGAGTAGGTGAAGTGAGTTCAACGGATCATGCTGAAGAACCTCTCGCTGCCGGCGATCCGCGCGTTCGAGGCGGCGGCCCGGAACGGCTCATTCCGGCGTGCCGCCGAGGAGCTGGGCCTGTCGCCGAGCGCCATCAGCCATGCCATCGCCAGCCTGGAGCAGTCGCTGGGCACGCTCCTGTTCGAGCGCGAGGGCCGGGCGATCCGGCTGAGCGGCGACGGCGAGCAGCTGATGCGCCATGTCGGCCTGGCGTTCGACGAGCTGCGGCGCGGCGTCGAGGCGATCAGCCATCGCGGCCCGCATGTGCTGCGCCTGCACTGCACCCCGAGCTTCGCCGCCCAGTGCCTGTCGCCGCGCCTGTCGCGCTTCCTGGCCGCGCACCCTGACATCAGCGTGCGGCTCGCCGCCAGCACCGACGCCGCCGCGTTCGTGATCGACGATTTCGACCTCGACATCGTCTATGGCCGGCCGCGCGCGGATGGACGGGTGATCATCCCGCTCGGCGTCGAGATCGTCACCCCGATCTGCGCCCCCGCCATGGCCGATCGGCTGCGCAGCGCGACCGACCTGCTCGGGCTGGTGCTGATCCAGAGCGACCGCAAGCAGGTGCGCTGGCCGGACTGGTTCAACGCCAACGGCATCGCCCCGCCCGGCATCGAGGGCACCGGGATGCGCTTCGACCGCAGCTTCCTGGCGATCGCCGCCGCCGCCGACGGGCTCGGCGTCGCGCTCGAATCCACCAGGCTGGCGGAGCGCGAACTGGCCGGCGGACGGGTGGTGGCGCCGCTGCAGGGGCGCAGCGTCGATGTCAGCTATGTCGGCCATTATCTGGTCTATCCGGCATCGGCGCGGCGACGCCGCACCGTGCAGCTGTTCGCCGCCTGGCTGTGCGCGGAACTGGGCACGCCCTACGACGCGTGAGCGCTGCTCACCTTCTCACGCAAACTTTTCGTTTGCCGGCGGGCCGCGTTCCGCCCGATGTGCAGCCGATCGAACCGACACGGACGGCGTCATGCTCCTGGATGGAAAGGTCGCGGTGATTTCCGGCGCGGCGGGTGCGCGCGGCATCGGCATGGCGACGGCGCGGCTGTTCGCCGCCCATGGCGCCAGGGTCGCGATCCTCGACCTGGATGCGGCGGCGCCGGGCGAGGCGGCACGCGGGCTCGGCGCCGCGCATCGCGGCTTTGCCTGCGACGTCACCGATCGCGACGCGACGCGGCGCGCCGCCGACGCGGTGCTCGCCGCCTTCGGCCGCGTCGACGTGCTGATCAACAATGCCGGCGTGACGCAGCCGGTCAGGATCATGGAGATCGAGCCGGAATCCTTCGATTTCGTGCTCGACGTCAATTTGCGCGGCACGCTGTATCTGAGCCAGGCCTTCATCCCGTCGATGCGCGCGCAGCGGGCGGGCTCGATCGCCTGCACCTCGTCGGTCTCGGCGCAGCGCGGCGGCGGGATCTTCGGCGGCCCGCATTATTCGGCGGCCAAGGCCGGCATACTGGGCCTGGCCAAGGCGATGGCGCGCGAGCTGGGCCCGGACGGCATCCGCGTCAACTGCGTGACGCCGGGGCTGATCCAGACCGACATCACCGGCGACAAGCTCACGCCGGCGATGCGCACCGAGATCGTCCGGGGCATCCCGCTCGCCCGGCTCGGCGACGCCGCCGATGTCGCAGGCGCCTTCCTGTTCCTGGCCTCCGACCTCTCCACCTACATCACCGGCGCCACCATCGACGTGAATGGCGGCATGCTGATCCACGGCTGAACCTGCAGCGGCGCGCGTTTGACCAGCCTTCCTGCATTGCCCACAATCGCCGCATGATCCTCCTGATCGACAATTACGACAGCTTCACCTTCAACCTGGTGCACTACCTGGGCGATCTGGGCGAAGCGTGCGACGTGCGCCGCAACGATGCGCTGAGCGTGCCGGAGGCGATGGCGCTCGAACCCGATGCGATCGTGCTGTCCCCGGGGCCGCGCGCGCCCGACCAGGCCGGGATCTGCTGCGACCTGATCCGTGCCGCCGCCGGCCGGGTGCCGGTGTTCGGCGTATGCCTCGGCCACCAGGCGATCGGCCAGGTGTTCGGCGGCCGCGTGGTGCGCGCGCCGGCGCCGATGCACGGCAAGGTCAGCCCGGTCCTGCATCGCGGCAGCGACGTGTTCGGCGGCCTGCCGTCGCCGTTCCAGGCCACGCGCTACCATAGCCTGACCGTCGCGCCCGACGGCCTGCCGGAGACGCTGGTCGCCACCGCCCATACCGAGGACGGGGTGATCATGGGCCTGCGCCATCGCGATTTCCCGATCTACGGCGTGCAGTTCCACCCGGAGAGCATCGCCTCGGAGCACGGCCACGCGATCCTGGCGAACTTCCTCGATCTGGCGCGCGGCCGGAACGATCGGCGCCGTGCCGCCTGACCGGCCGGCGGGCCGGCGCCGATGCCGCTGAGACCCGTGCTGGCCCGGATCGCCTCGGGCGCCGTTCTCGACGAGGCGCAGGCCGAGGCGGCGTTCGCGCTGGTGATGGACGGGGCGGCGACCCCGGCGCAGATCGCCGCCCTGGCGATGGGGCTGCGGGTGCGCGGCGAGGCGGTGAGCGAGCTGGTCGGCGCCGCCCGCGCCATGCGTGCCCGGATGAGCAGGGTCGCGCCGGTCGCCGGCGCGATCGACGTCTGCGGCACCGGCGGCGACGGCCATGCGACGCTGAACGTCTCGACCGCGGTCGCCTTCGTGCTGGCCGGCCTCGGCGTCCCGGTGGCCAAGCACGGCAACCGCGCGGTCTCCTCACGGGCCGGCGCGTCCGACACGCTGGAGGCGCTGGGCCTGCCGCCGCAGGGCGACCCGCTGCGGCTGCACGAGCGGCTCGCGCGCCACCGGCTGGCCTTCATGGCCGCGCCGCTGCACCACCCGGCGATGCGCCATGCCGCCCCGGTGCGCGCCGAACTCGGCATCCGCACCCTGTTCAACCTGCTGGGCCCGCTCTGCAACCCGGCCGCCGTGACCCGGCAGATGGTGGGCGTGTACGACCGCCATTGGCTGCAGCCGATCGCGCTTGCGCTCTGCGCGCTGGGCTCGGAATCGGTCTGGGCGGTGCATGGCGAGACCGGCCTGGCCGGCGGGCTCGACGAGCTGGGCCTGGCCGGAACCAACTATGTCGTCACCCTGCAGGGCGGGGTGCTGGGCGGATTCGCCTTCAACGCCGAGGCGGTCGGCCTGGCGATGCGGCCGGTATCGGCGATCGCCGGCGGCAGCCCGGCCGACAACGCCGCGGCGCTGGAGCGGCTGCTGCGCGGCGAGGCCGGCGCCTACCGGGACATGGTGCTGCTCAATGCGGCGGCTGCCTTGCAGGTCGGTGCCTTGCAGACCGGCCGCACCGGGTGCATTTCCCCTCACGCGGTGCCGGTCGAGCGTCTCCGGGAAGGGATCGAGGCCGCGTCCCGCGCGCTCGATGACGGCAGGGCGCTGGCCGTGCTGCAGGCGCTGCGCGCGGCGGAGCAATGAGGATGACCAGGCTTGTGCTGCGTGTTCCGACCCCGCCTGGATGCAAGCGTCGATGAGTGACGCCGCTCAGCCCGCCATCCCGGACGTGCTGGCCGGCATCTGTGCCGCCACCCGCGAGGAGGTGGCGCGCCGCGCCGCCGCGATGCCGCTGCGCGAGGTCAAGGCGCGGCTGCGCGACCGCGGCCGCACCCGCGGCTTCGGCCAGGCGCTCAAGCGCAAGACCGCGGAGCGGCAGGTCGGCATGATCGCCGAGCTGAAGAAGGCGTCGCCATCCGCCGGGCTGATCCGGCCGCATTACGACCCGGCGGCGATCGCGCGCTGCTACGAGCAGGCCGGCGCCACCTGCCTGTCGGTGCTGACCGAGGGACCGTCGTTCCAGGGCGGCATCGCCGACCTGACGCAGGCGAGGGATGCGGTCGCGCTGCCGGTGCTGCGCAAGGATTTCATCCTCGAGCCGTGGCAGGTCTACGAGAGCCGGATGATCGGCGCCGACTGCATCCTGCTGATCATGGCCTGCCTGAGCGATCGCATGGCCGGCGAGCTGCTGTCGCTGGCCCGGTCGCTCGATCTCGACGTGCTGGTCGAGGTGCATGACGAGACCGAGCTGAACCGGGCGCTGGGGCTGAACACCGACCTGGTCGGGATCAACAACCGCGATCTGCGCACGCTGCGCACCGATCTGGCCACCAGCCTGGCGCTGGCGCCGCTGGTGCCGGCGGACCGGATCGTCGTCGCCGAGAGCGGCATCAGGACCCGCGACGACGTGCTGATGCTGGCCGCCGCCGGCGCGTCCTGCTTCCTGGTCGGCGAGAGCCTGCTGCGCGAGGCCGATGTCGGGCTGGCCTGCGCCGCCCTGCTGGGCCCGCTCGCGTGACCGGCGGCCTGACCCATCTCGACGGCGAGGGCCGGGCGCGGATGGTGGACGTGTCGGGCAAGCCGGCGACGACGCGCGAGGCGGTCGCCGGCGCCAGGGTGGCGATGCGGCCGGACACGCTGGCGCTGATCCTGTCGGGCCGGACGCCGAAAGGCGACGTCTTCGCAGCCGCCAGGATCGCGGGCATCATGGCCGCCAAGCGCACGGCCGATCTGATCCCGCTATGCCATCCGGTGCCGATCGCCGCGGTCTCGGTCGAACTCGGGCCGGACCCGGATGGCGCGGCGGTGCGTATCGAGGCCAGGGTGCTGACCACCGGCCCGACCGGGGTCGAGATGGAGGCGCTGACCGCGGCCAGCGTGGCGGCGCTGACGCTGTATGACATGTGCAAGGCGGTCGACCGGGGCATGCGGATCGAGGCCCTGCGGGTGATCCACAAATCCGGCGGCGCGTCGGGCAGCTACGACGAGACCGCATCAGAATGATCCCGAACCCCTTTCGCCCGGAGACGACCATGAGCGATGCGGACACCCTCAAGGCCCAGCCGCCCCGTCTGGGCAACGCGCCGTCGATGACCCAGGAGGAATACAGCCGCGCCTATCACGACATGCTGCTGATCCGCCGGTTCGAGGAGCGCACCGGACAGCTCTACGGCATGGGGCTGATCGGCGGCTTCTGCCACCTCTATATCGGCCAGGAAGCGGTGGTGGTGGGCGTGCAGATGGCGCTGAAGCAGGGCGACAAGATCGTCACCTCCTATCGCGACCACGGCCACATGCTGGCCGCCGGCATGGAGGCGCGCGGGGTGATGGCCGAACTCACCGGGCGCGCCACCGGCTACTCGCGCGGCAAGGGCGGCTCGATGCACATGTTCTCCAAGAAGGAACATTTCTACGGCGGCCACGGCATCGTCGGCGCCCAGGTCTCGATCGGCGCCGGCCTGGCGTTCTCGAACAAGTATCGCGGCACCGACGAGGTCGCGGTCGCCTACATGGGCGACGGCGCCTCGAACCAGGGCCAGGTGTACGAGAGCTTCAACCTGGCGGCGTTGCAGAAACTGCCGTGCATCTTCGTGATCGAGAACAACCAGTACGGCATGGGCACCAGCGCGGCACGGTCGTCGGCGTCGCAGGCACTGTATCGCAACGGCGAGCCCTGGGGCATCCCCGGCCGCCATGTCGACGGCATGGATGTGGTCGCGGTGCGCGACGCCGCCAGGATCGCGGTCGAGCATTGCCGCGCCGGCAGCGGCCCGTATCTGCTCGAGATGAGCACCTATCGCTACCGCGGCCATTCGATGTCGGACCCTGCGAAGTATCGCACCCGCGAGGAGGTCGAACAGATGCGGCGCGAGCACGACGCCATCGAACGGGTGCGGCGCGCGCTGCTCGAACTGGGCGTCACCGAGCAAGCGCTCAAGACCACCGACGACGAGATCAAGGCGCTGGTCGCCGATGCCGCCGCGTTCGCGCAATCGAGCCCAGAGCCGGATCCGGCCGAGCTCTGGACCGACATCCTGGTAGAGGTCTGATCCATGTCCACGCAGGTGCTGATGCCGGCGCTCTCGCCCACCATGACCGAGGGCAAGCTGGCCCGCTGGCTGAAGAAGGTCGGCGACAACGTAGCCGCAGGCGACGTGATCGCCGAGATCGAGACCGACAAGGCGACGATGGAGGTCGAGGCGGTCGATGAGGGCACCCTGTCCAGGATACTGGTCGAGGAAGGCACCGACGGCGTCGCGGTCAACGCGCCGATCGCGGTGCTGACCGCCGGCGGCGAGACGGAGGCCGACGCCGCGCCGGCATCCGCGCCCACGCCCGCGCCGGCGCCGGAATCGGTGCCGGGCGGCATGGGCATGAAGGACATCGCCGATCGCGCCTCGCTGGCAAAAACTCCGGAGCTGGCCAGGACGGTTCCGGAAAAGGACTGGGGCGAGACCAGGGCGCTGACGGTGCGCGAGGCGCTGCGCGACGCGATGGCGTTGGAGATGCGCGCCGACGACGACGTGTTCCTGATGGGCGAGGAGGTGGCCGAATACCAGGGCGCCTACAAGATCAGCCAGGGATTGCTGGCCGAGTTCGGCAGCCGCCGCGTCATCGACACGCCGATCACCGAGCACGGCTTCACCGGGCTCGCGGTCGGCGCGGCGCTGACCGGGCTGAAGCCGATCGTCGAGTTCATGACCTTCAACTTCGCGATGCAGGCGATCGACCAGATCATCAATTCCGCCGCCAAGACGCTCTACATGTCCGGCGGCCAGATGGGCTGCCCGATCGTGTTCCGCGGGCCGAACGGCGCCGCCTCGCGGGTCGCAGCGCAGCACTCGCAATGCTATGCGAGCTGGTACGCGCATGTGCCGGGCCTGAAGGTGGTGGCGCCCTATTCCTCGGCCGACGCGCTGGGGCTGTTGCGCGCCGCGATCCGCGATCCCAACCCGGTGGTGTTCCTCGAGAACGAGATCCTCTACGGCCAGAGCTTTGACTGTCCGATCGACCCCGAGTTCGTGCTGCCGATCGGCCGGGCCAGAATCGAGCGCGAGGGCAGCCACGTCACCATCGTCGCCTTCTCGATCATGGTCGGGGTGGCGCTGAAGGCGGCCGAGATTCTCGCCGGGCAGGGGATCGAGGCCGAGGTGATCAACCTGCGGTCGCTGCGGCCGCTCGATACCGCCACCGTGGTCGAGAGCGTGAAGAAGACCTCCCGCCTGGTGACCGTCGAGGAAGGCTGGCCGTTCGCCGGCATCGGCGCCGAGGTGACGATGCAGATCATCGAGCATGCGTTCGACTGGCTCGATGCACCGCCGGTGCGCGTGCACGGCCTCGACGTGCCGCTGCCCTACGCGGCGAACCTGGAGAAGCTGGCGCTGCCGCAGCCGGACTGGGTGGTGGATGCGGTGAGGAAGCTGGTCTGATGCCGGTCAACATCCTGATGCCGGCGCTGTCGCCGACCATGACCGAGGGCACGCTGGCCCGCTGGCTCAAGAAGGAGGGCGACAGCGTCGCCTCCGGCGACGTGATCGCCGAGATCGAGACCGACAAGGCGACGATGGAGGTCGAGGCCG
>CAZZZA010000059.1:0-16287 GCA_964658455.1 uncultured Lichenihabitans sp. | reverse complement strand
CTGACGGTGACGATCGAGAGCGAGATCGCGAACAGATAGACCGGGATCGCCCACATGATGTCCATCAGCCGCGACAGCACGATATCGACGAGGCCGCCGAAGAAACCGGCGCAGATGCCGACGATCGCCGCCAGCACGATGCACAGGATCGCGGCGCTGGACGAGATCAGCAGCGAGTTGCGGCCGCCATAGAGCAGGCGCGCGGCGACGTCGCGGCCCTGGCTGTCGGCCCCGAGCAGGTCGGCGGACGGGCGCCAGGTCGGACCGATCGGCGTCAGCCCGAGATGTAGACGGTTGGCATTGGGCTGCATGACCGGCACCTCCTCGCCATCGATGGTGACGCTGGCGGCGACATCGGCGTTGAACGGGTCGGTATGGGCGACCCTTCCGGCATAGAACGGTGCCGCCAGGCTGACCAGCACCAGCAGCGCCAGCACCGAGACCGAGACGATCGCGCTCGGCATGCGCAGCAGGGTGCGGGCGGCGACTTCCCACGGTCCCCTGACGCGCGAGGCCGGCGGAGCCGACGTGTCGATGCCGGCACTCATTGCACCCAGACCTGCGAGAACAGCATGTGATAGAGATTGGTGGTGTAGAAATTGCCCAGGCGCTTCGACACCAGCTCGATCTTCTTGAACTGGATCAGCGGCGCCGAGGCGGCCTCGCGCAGCAATTCACGGTCGGCCTCGGCCCAGAGCCGGTTGCCGGCCGCGTCGTCGGTGACCGAGGCCAGCGCGGCGCGATGGATCAGGTCCTGGAAGGTCTTGTCGCAGAAACCGGAGATATTGACCGACGAGTCGGAGTTCGGATGGAAGTTCTCGCACCCGTACAGCGCGGTCAGGAAGTCCGAGGGTGCGGCGTAGTCCGCATACCAGTCGTTGAGCGAGATCTGGACCTTGTTGGCGGTGTTCTGGATGTAGGTGAACTGGATCGCGAACGCGATCGGCTTGACGTCCGCGTCGTAGCCGATCGCGTTGAGCATGTTCTGCAGGTTGGTGCCCATCGCCACCTCCACCGCGCGGTTCGGCACCACCAGCGTCACATGCATGCCCTTGGTGCCGCTTTCCTCGACCAGCCTGCGGGCCAAGGCGAGGTCGGGCGCTTTCCAGGCCGTGGCGGGATGGGCGAAATCCGCGCCCTTGGTATAGGGGCAGTAGGGTTCATAGCCGTTCAGGCCGGCCGGGATATTCTGGCACAACAAGGTCGCCGCGGCCGGCCCGCCATAGAAGGTCTGCATCGCGCGGCGATTGACGGCGTAGTTCACCGCCTGTCGCGCCTTGAGTGAATCGAACGGCGGCAGGTTCACGTTCATCGGCATATAGAACGTGCCGAACACCGGGTTTATGTGCACCTGGTCCGGGAAGCGGTCGCCGAGTTCGCCGTAGCGGTCGAGCGGCACGTTGTCGTACATGTAGTCGAATTCGCCGTTCTCGGTCGCCGTCACCTGCGCCTCGTCGGTGAGGCCGTACGAATAGGTCATGCGGTCCGGATAGCCGTCGGGCTGCGCCTCCGGCGACCAGACCTTGAAGAACGGGTTGCGCTCGACAAGCATGCCGTGGTTCGGGTCGTAGCTGGTGATGCGGTAGGGTCCGGTCCCTGGCGGCGCGTCGTTGCCGAGATCGCGGGCCGGCGTGTCGGCCGGCAGCACATAGGCGTGCGGAAACGAGAGCTTGTCGAAGAACTCGGCATCCGGCTGCGTCAGATGGAAGGTGATGGTGCCGGCTTTCTCGTCGCCGATCACGCCGCCCGCCAGGGTGCAGTGCGCGCCATCCCGGAGACAGGCGTCGGCGCCGACGATGCCGCCATAGAAACCGCCCGCGGTGGGCGCGTTGATCTTGAAGATGCGCTGGAAGCTGGCGACCACGTCGCGGACCGTGACCATCCTGCCGTCGGCGAACCGGATTCCCCGGCGCAGGTGAAACACGTAGGTCAGGCCGCCATCCTGCGGCGCCGGCAGCGCCTCGGCCAGGTCTGCGACCGGCCGGTTGCTCGGATCGCCGGGCAGTTTCGCGAAGGCGGCGAGCCCGTCATAGACGTTCACCTGCACGGTGATCATCTCGGAGTTGTAGTTGATCTGCGGATCGGCGGTCCCGGCGCCGGCATCGGCGGTCAGCCGCAGCGTTCCGCCGCGATGCGGGCTGCCGGCGGTCTGGCCGTTCGGGGCAATCACCGGTGGGAGATCGGTCGAGTCCGGCGCGCGGGTCGCGGGCGCCGCGGCGGCGAGCAGCAGCGCCAGCGGCACGGCCAGGACCTGGCGGCCGATATTCAATGCAGCAGCCCGCGCAGCCGTGCGGCGATGGCGTCGGCGCCGGCATTGCCGGGAATGACCGCCGCGAACCGGCCGCCGGGGTCCATCACGATGATCGACGAACTATGCTCGATCGCTTCCAGCGCCGCGGTATCTGGCGCCGCGCCGTTCGGATCGGGTGCTGCCACGTGATAGGCGGCCTCGATGGCAAGCGTCTGCTCCGGCGTGCCGGTCAGGCCGATGATCCTGGAGTCGAACTGCGCGGTGTAGCGGCCGACCAGCGCCGCGGTATCGCGTTTCGGATCGATGGTGACGAACAGGGGCGCGATCCTGTCGGCCTGCGGTCCGAGCGCCCGCAGCGCGCCGCCGATCGCGTTCAGGGTGGCGGGGCAGAAATCCGGACAATGCGTATAGCCGAAATACAGCAGCATCCACCGGCCGCGAAAATCCCGATCGGTGACGCGCGTGCCGTCGGGTTTCGACAGCGTGAACGGGCCGCCGATGGTGATGCCCGCGTCCGGGTCGTGGCCGAACCAGTGCAGAGCGCGGCCGATCTGGGCCGCCGACAGCGCCAGGATCAGGAACGGCAGCCAGAGCCGGATGGTCCTCAATGCGCCTGTGCCCAGCTCGAGCCGATGCCGGTCTCGACCACTAGCGGCACCGACAGGCGCGCCGCGTCCTGCATCACCGTGCGGGCCAGCGCCGCCAGCGCGTCGGCCTCCGCCGCCGGTGCCTCGAACAGCAACTCGTCATGCACCTGCAGCAGCATGCGCGAGGCCAGCCCGGCTTTGCGCATCGCCGGCGGCAGCCGCACCATGGCGCGCTTGATGATGTCGGCGGCACCGCCCTGCAACGGCGCGTTGCTGGCCTGGCGCTCGGCATAGCCGCGGCGCGCCGCATTCTTGTCGGCGATGCCGGAAATCCAGCAGCGGCGGCCGAACGGCGTGAGAACATATCCGTTGGTCCGCGCCTCGTCGCGTGTCGCGACCATGTAGTCGCGGATGCCGGGATAGCGCGCGAAATAGGCATCGATATAGGCGCGCGCCTCGCCGGGCGGGATGGCGAGCTGACGCGCCAGGCCGAACGCGGAGATGCCGTAGATGATGCCGAAATTGATCGCCTTGGCGCGCCGCCTGGTCAGGCTGTCCATGCCCTCCATCGGCACGCCGAACACTTCGGATGCGGTGCGGGCGTGGATGTCCTGTCCCTGCGCGAACGCCTCCCGCAAGGCCGGGATGTCGGCGACATGGGCCAGCAGCCGCAGCTCGATCTGCGAATAATCGGCGGAAACCAGCACGTTGCCCGGCGCGGCGACGAAAGCGCGCCGGATCCGGCCGCCTTCCTCGGTGCGGATCGGGATGTTCTGCAGATTGGGCTCATTGGAGGAGAGGCGCCCGGTCGAGGTGATCGCCATCTGGAACGAGGTGTGCACCCGCCCGGTGCGCGGGTCGATCTGCTCCACCAGCGCGTCGGCGTAGGTCGATTTCAGTTTCGCGATCTGCCGCCAGTCCAGGATGCGCGCCGGCAGTTCGCTGCCCTGTTCCGCAAGCCCCTGCAGCATCGCCGAATCGGTGCTCCAGGCGCCGGTCTTCATGCGCTTGCCGCCGGACAGCTTCATCTCGTCGAACAGGATCTCGCCGAGCTGCTTCGGCGAGCCGAGATTGAAACTTCTGCCGGCCATGGCGTGGATCTCGATTTCCATCACCGCCATGCGCTGCGCGAAATCCGCCGACATGCGCCGCAGCTCGGTCTCGTCCACGGCGATGCCGGCCGCTTCCATGTCGTACAGCACCCGCACCAGCGGCCGCTCGAGTTGCTCGTAGAGCGCGAGCGCGCGGCTGGTGCGGAGTTTCGGGTGCAGGATGTGCCAGAGCCGCAGCGTGACGTCAGCATCCTCGGCGGCATAGTCGGTGGCCTTGGCGATCGGCACCCGCGCGAACGGAATGCGGTTGCGGCCGGTGCCGGTGACCTGATCGTAGGTGATCGGTGTGTGGCCGAGATGCCGGGCCGCCAGCTCGTCCATGCCGTGCCCGTGCAGGCCGGCGGCCTGGGCGTAGGAGATCAGCATCGTGTCGTCGAGTGGTGCGATCACCAGGCCGGGGCGCGCGCGCTCCAGGATCGCCAGATCGAACTTGGCGTTCTGGAACACCTTGAGCACGCCTGGATCGGCCAGCAGCGGTGCCAGCAGGTCGAGCGCGCCATCCTGCGGCAGCTGCGGGCCGGTCGGGTGTTCGAGATCGCCTTCGTGACGCAGCGGGATGTAGCAGGCGCGTCCCGGCCGGGTGGCGAGGGAGATCCCCACTAGGTTGGCGCGCAACGGATCGAGACCGTCGGTCTCTGTGTCGATGGCGCACAGGCCGGCGGCGGCGGCTTCCGCGACCCAGAGCGCCAGCGCGTCGGCATCGGTGACGCAGACATAGTCCGCGAACGGCGCGTCATGTTTGGGAATGAGATCGGTCGCGGCGGGATCGCCCGCTTCCGCCCCGGCAGGCCGGTCCGATGCCGGCGGCTCGCGTGCCTCGATCGCCAGACGCTGCGCGATCGACTTGAAGCCCATGAGGCCGAGCCAGCTGCCCAGCCGCTCGCCGTCCGGGGTGCTGAAGCGCAACTGCTCGACCGGCAGCGGCATCGGCACGTCGGTGCGCAGGATCACCAGTTCCCGCGAAAGCCGCGCCGCCGCCTCGTGGGCCTCGAGCGCGTCACGGCGCTTGGAGGGCTTCATCGCGCCGGCCTTCAGCGCCTGGTAGATGCCCTCGAGATCGCCGTATTCGCTGACCAGCGCGCCGGCGATCTTCGGTCCGATCCCTGGCACCCCGGGCACGTTGTCGACGCTGTCGCCCATCAGCGCCTGCACCTCGATCACCTTGTCGGGGCCGACGCCGAACCGATCGCGCACCGCGTCGGCGTCGATCGGCTTCTGCTTGATCGGATCGAGCATGTCGATGCCAGGCGCGATCAGCTGCATCAGGTCCTTGTCGGAACTGACCACGGTGCAGCGCCCGCCGCCGGCGGCGACATGGGTGGCGTAGGTGGCGATCAGGTCGTCGGCCTCGAAGCCGGCCAGCTCGATCGCCGGGATGCCGAACGCGGCGGTCGCCTCGCGCACCAGGGCGAATTGCGGGATCAGCTCCTCCGGCGGGTCGGGCCGGTGCGCCTTGTAGTGCGGGTAGAGGTCGTTGCGGAAGGTCAGCCGCCCGGCATCGAAGATCACCGCCAGATGCGTGCCGACATGGTCGCGCAGGAAGCGGGCCAGGATGTTGGTGAAGCCGAACACCGCATTGACCGGCGTGCCGTCCTTGCGCGTCATCGGCGGCAAGGCGTGGAAGGCGCGGAAGATGAAGCCGGACCCGTCGATCAGCACTAGGTGGGTGTCGGCGAACCGCGCCGTCTCGGCGTCCGGCGGGCCGGCCCGGTCGATCGCCAGGGCGTCGTCGGTGCTGGTCAATGGCCGCTATCGTCGCCTTCGCCGGCCCCGGGCGCCAGCACATAGACCCGGGAGCAGTACGGGCAGTAGGTCTGCTCGCCGACGATCCGCAGCCAGACCCTGGGATGGCCGAGCGCCCCGGCCTCGCCATCGCAGGCGACGACGCGACTGGTCACGGTCACGGTCTCGATGGCATCGCTGCCAAGCTGCGGGGTCGGGGTGGCTGCGCCGAACGGCATGAAGTGGAGGCCTCGAAGATGGTCGGGAAACGTGCGGGATGATACGCAAGGCGTCCAGCTTTTGAAACCTCCGTCGCGGAAGCCAGACCGTCGCATGCCCGTTCGCCGCCTTCGTGCCGTCCTGCCCGCCTCGATGGCGCTGGTGCAGCTCCTGGGCGGCTGCGCGGCGCTGCCGCTCGCGCATCGGCCGCCGCCGGCGGCACAGGGTGCTGCGGCCGGGTCGCACCTGGCGGATCGCCGGCTGGTGCCGCCCGATCTGTGGTTCACGCTGTCGGACGGCGCCAGGCTGCCGGCAAGGGTATGGCGCGCCGACGGCGCGCCGCGCGCTGTGATCCTGGCGCTGCACGGCTTCAACGACAGCCGCGATGCCTGGGAACTGCCGGCGCCGGTGCTGGCGGCCAGGGGCATCACCCTCTACGCCCCCGACCAGCGCGGTTTCGGCGCCGCGCCGCAGCGCGGCCACTGGGCCGGGGTCGATCGCATGGTGTCCGACGCCGCCGAGCTGGCCCGGCAGGTCGCGGCGCGCGAACCGGGCGTGCCGCTCTATCTCATGGGCGAGAGCATGGGCGGCGCGGTGCTGCTGTGCCTGGCGGCGCGGCCCGACATGCCGCCGGTCGCCGGAACCATCCTGCTGGCCCCGGCGGTCTGGAGCCGCAGGCAGATGAACCCGCTGATGGTCGCCGGCCTGTCGGTCGCGGCCGGCGTGGCGCCGGACTGGTCGCTGACCGGTCGCGCTTTGCCGCTCACCATACAGGCCAGCGACAACCGCGCGGCGCTATACCGGCTGGCATATGATCCGCTGACCCTGCACCAGACCAGGGCCGCGACCCTGTCCGGGCTGGTCGATCTGATGTCGCGGGCGCAGCAGGCCGCGCCGCATGTGCGCACCCCGATGCTGGTGACCTACGGCGGACGCGACCAGCTGGTGCCGCCGCTGGCCACCGATGCCACCTGGAACCTGCTCCCGGCGCCGGTGCGGCGCAGCTTCTACCCGGCGGGCTACCATCTGCTGATGCGCGACACCGACCGCGACGCGGTGATCGACGACGTGTCGTCCTGGATCGCCGACCCCGGCCGCCCGCTGCCGTCCGGCGGCGACATCGCCGCGGCGGCCTGGACGGCGGGCGAGGGCTGGTCTGGCACCGTCCCGGCCTGGCTGCCCGCCAACCTGGACGGGATCGCCGGCCGCTAGCGGCGTGGACCCGACCGGGACTGGCGCTCCAGACCGGTTCGGGCTATGCAACCGGCGCGGGACCCGTAGCTCAGCTGGATAGAGCGCTGCCCTCCGAAGGCAGAGGTCGAAGGTTCGAATCCTTTCGGGTCCGCCATGAACAGGATCGACTGCGCGGGCAGCTACTTGTTGAGCACCAGCGGCGGGGTCTGCTGGTGCTGCACCACGCGCCAAGTTCCGTGCTCGATCATGCGGTAGGTGGTGGTGCAGTGCGCCTCGTAGGGGGTGATGCCGTCACGCTCCGCCTTCGCCTTGTAGGCGATGACGATCAGCCCTTCCTGCGGCCGCGAGACCTGGCGCTCGGTGAGATCGACCCGTGCCCAGCGCGGCGTCGAGGAGACCGCCTCGACCGCCTGACCGCCGCTCATCACGTAGGGCGGCGCGGGGAGCACCATCAGACATTCCGCATCGATGGTGGCGCGGTAGGTCTCGGCGTCACCGATCCAGAGGCGTTCCTCGGAACCCCAGATCCTTGCATCGTCCATGTCCGCTCTCCCAGTGCTGTGCGACCGGTAGCGCGCGGCTCGGGGTATCGTTCGGAAAGGGCTTTGCCTGGGCGATCACGTTTTCCTTGAGCGCCGCCTAGGCCGGCATCACCGCCGCCAGGTGCCGGACATCGTGGTTCAGCATCGCCAGCGCGATGCCAACGACGGCGGCGAACAGGAAGGCCAAGCTCAACTTCATCGTGGGATGTCCTGACGGGGCGGTGCTGCGGCAAGCGGCCGATGATCACGCCCGAACGAAGCGCGTTGCTGGAGCCTGGTGATGGGAGGAGCGATCCGGCTGCCGGTGAGGCGAGACGACCCGTTCAGACCGATAATAGCGCGCGGGCAGCGTGATAGACACCTAAATCGTCTGGCGCGGCGTCAGCTCCCGCCGTCGGCGCCGCGTGTTCCGGGATCGTGCTGCACGACCCGCTGCCGGACCGCGGGCAACTCGTGGCCCTTGACCGACATGCCGACGAACGGGCCGGTCACCGCGTCGATTCCCGCATTGCGCAGCGCTTCCATCTCGGCGGCGCTGCTGACGCCGTGCGCCAGGGTGC
The DNA here is from genome assembly GCA_964658455.1 of uncultured Lichenihabitans sp. Classification (GTDB taxonomy): domain Bacteria; phylum Pseudomonadota; class Alphaproteobacteria; order Acetobacterales; family Acetobacteraceae; genus Lichenicola. Next base: position 8,100 of record CAZZZA010000059.1, on the reverse strand, counting down.
GGGCGCCGGCGGCGCGCGCGAACACCACCGCCATGCCCAGCAGCATGCGAAGCTCGGCGGGCTCGGTCTCTGGTTCGGTGAAGCCGCGTACCAGATGCAGCCGCGTCAGCGGCACCCGCAGCAGGCGCTGCGGCGAGAAACTGTCGGCCTCGACATCGATCGCCAGCCGGAACCCCAGCTCGCGCACCCGGTGCCAGGTCTCCGCGCGGGCCTCGAGGTCGCCGGCGCTCAGGCGTATCTCGCAGCGCTCGGCGTCGGCCTTGGTCTCGGTCAGCAGGTCGCGCAGCACCGAGAGCGCGTCCTCGGCGGCGAACGCGCGGGCATCGACCGTGGCGCTGAAGAAGGCGGGCGGACCGTCCCTGGTCCAGGCGGCGCATTGCAGCAGCGCGATCCGCAGCGCCCGGAACGGGTCGGCGGCGTCGGTGGCGCCGGTCTCGGCGGCCGGGGCGATGTCGCACAGGATGCCGGCCAGCTTGCCGTCGCGCAGCCCGAAGGCCAGCCCGTAGGTCGCCTGGGTCGCCAGGGTCTGCTCCGGGGACGGCTCGGCGGTCGCGATCCCGCCGCGCGACCGGCGCGAGCCCTCCGGTTTGAAATCGTACATGGCGAGGTCGGCATGGTGCAGCAGGTCGGACAGCGTGCTGCCGTCGTTGGGATAGATCGCGGTGCCGATGCTGGCCTGCATGCGGATCGTCTTGTGGTCGATCTCGAACGGCGTATCGAACATCGCCGACAGGCGCGACAGGAACGCCTGGCAATCGTCGGCGGTCTCGACGCCGACCTGCACGATCGCGATCTCGTCGCCGCCGAGGCGGACCACGAGGTCGAGCTTGCGGCTGATCCTGGTGACCCGTTCGCTGACCTGACGCAGGATGCGGTCGCCGGAGCGGTGCCCGTACTGGTCGTTGACCTGCTTGAACCCGTCCAGGTCGAGCATGTGCACGGCAAAGCGCAGCGTGGCGTCGCCCTTGCCGAGCACCTCGGTCAGCCAGCTGGTCAGATAGAGCCGGTTCGGCAGCCCGGTCAGATGGTCGGTATAGGCCAGGGTGCGCAGCCGGTGCGCGTCCTGCGCCAGCGTCTCCAGGCTGTGCCGCAGCCGGACGTTCTCCGAACTCAGCCCGGAGACCTTGCTGGCGGTGCCGAACAGGCGACGCAGGTCGGCGTCGGTGAACGGGTAGGCGAGGATGTCGTCGGCGCCGATCGTCAGCGCCCAGCCCTTGTCGCTCTCGTACTTGTCGCGATCGCCGTTCTCGATCAGCAGCACCATGTGCGGCCGGCCGGACCCGTCCAGCAGCTCGATCTCGCCCAGGATGCGCAGGATGGCCTCGTGATCCTGCCGGCAGTCGACGATGATCGCCGTCGCCGACAGGTCCTCCGGGGCCAGCGGGTCGGCAAGGCCACGGCTGACGATGCTGGCCTGCGGCCACAGCGCCAGAATGCGGCGCGCCACCTCCGGACCGGCGCTGGCGCAATCGCTGGTCAGCAGCAGCCGCACCGGGAAGTCCTCCGACGCGTCGCCGTCGCCCTCGATCCGGTCCTCGAAGGCGGTGCCATAGGGGCGCTGCACACCGACCGTCGACGGGTGACGTCGAAACAGGCTGGCGAGGAAGGAGGGCTTGCCCCTCGCGGATGGAAGGCCCTGGTGCATCGTCCGGTTATCCGCCGCTTCCTGCTCGTCTGGTGTCCGATACTGGCGGATCGCGGACCGCGACGGCGCGTTCCGCAACGTGAGTGATGATAACACGTTCATTACCTGGACCAAGGCCCGGTTGCTCTTCGATATAACGCGGCCGGCCGGGATCGCGGCGATTGACGCCGCCCCGCTGGCCGGGGCAGGTGGCTCGGGCGAACGGCGCGGGTGGTAACGAGATGGTCGATCTTCGCGATCCTGGCCTCGATGCGGCAGCGGTGATACGCGGGCTGGCGCTGCAGCCCCATCCCGAGGGCGGGCACTACCGCGAGACCTGGCGCGACCTGCCGGCGGATGGCGGGCGCGGCGCCGGCACCGCGATCCTGTTCCTGCTCGCCGACGCCGAATTCAGCGAGTGGCACCGTATCGATGCCGAGGAACTCTGGATCTGGCAGGCCGGCGCGCCGCTGGTGCTGACCCTCTCGCCGGACGGGCACGACGCCGCGGCGCAGCGGCTCGGGCCGGATCTGGGACTGGGTCAGGCCTTGCAGCAGCGCGTGCCGCGCGGCCATTGGCAGACCGCGGTGTCGATGGGGCGATGGAGCCTCATGAGCTGCGTGGTGACGCCGGCGTTTCGTTTCGAGGGGTTCGAACTGGCGCCGCCAGGCTGGCGTCCGACACCACGGCGGCGCTGATGTCGGCGCCGCGGGATAACACGATCGTTACGAGGACACTGGCCTCGGTCAGCCGGGATACCGTGCTGTGCATGTCGCTCTCGGCGCGACCGGGCAATTTCGGCACCCGGTTCCAGAACCATCTCTATGCCGAACTGGGCCTGGACTATCTCTACAAGGCGTTCACCACCACCGACCTCGCCGCGGCGATCGGCGGCATCAGGGCGCTCGGCATACGCGGCTGCGCGATCTCGATGCCCTTCAAGGAGGCCTGCATCCCGCTGCTCGACTCGCTCGACGGGTCGGCGGCGGCGATTGGATCGGTCAACACCATCGTCAACGACGCCGGCCATCTGCGCGGCTTCAACACCGACTACATCGCCGTCGCGCAGCTGATCGCGTGGCACCGGCTGACCCCCGACATGCGGCTGGTGCTGCGCGGCAGCGGTGGCATGGGAAGGGCGGTCGCCTGCGCGTTCCGCGATGCCGGCTTTACCCGCGCCACCGTGCTGGCCCGCAACGCGACGGCAGGCCGGGCGCTGGCGGAGGCGTGCGGCTTCGCCTGGACCGACGATGCGGCGGCGATCGAGGCCGACCTGCTGGTGAACGTGACGCCGATCGGCATGGCCGGCGGTGCCGAGAGCGAGGGCCTGGCGTTCGACCGGCCGGCGATCGCGCGGGCCGGCGTCGTGTTCGACGTGGTGGCGATCCCGGTCGAGACACCGCTGATCAGGGCCGCCCGGGCCGCCGGGGTGCGGACCATCACCGGCGACGCGGTGCTGGTGCTGCAGGGGCTGGAGCAGTTCGTGCTCTATACCGGCCACCGTTCCAGCGCCGCGCAGTGCGACAGGGCGGCGAGGGGGCGCTGGCCTGATCCCGGGGCGCCGGATTGTCCGCGACCGGCGCAGATGCTAGCGGTTCGGCCTGCTCTGACGGCCGGTCTGGGAGTTCGGGACGATGCGCGACGTGACGATGAAAGTGCTGCCGGTGGTCTTCGGTCTGGCGCCGCTGCTGGCTGGCTGCGGCCATTCCACGCCCGGCCCGGCGACGCTCTCGGTCACCTGCGACGGCAGCCTGATGCTGTCCGGCGCCGCCACGATCTCCGCCGCCCCCACCGCCGGCGGCGCCGCGCTGAGCTTCCCCGACCCGGTCAATCCCGGCCAGACCGGGAGCCTGCCGATCCAGTCCGGCCATGTCTGCGTGATCGCCCCGGAGGCCGGCGCCGCCAAGGCCGATGCCGGCGACGGGCATGCCTCGCGCAAATCCGGCGCCTGATGCCGTTCGACGGCGCCGGCGCCCCGCCGGAATGGCGCCGCGCGCCGAACCGGGCATGGACCACGCGCGACCGACTGATCGTGGCCGGCGTGGCGCTGCTGCTGGTGGCGATCACGCTGGGCGAATGCCGGATCCTGCTCGATTGCTGGCGAGGCCTCGGCCATGACGCCTGATCCGGCATCCAGGGAACCGATGCGCCCCCGCGACTGGGCGGTGGCGATCGCGCTTGCCCTGGTGCTGGTGCTGATCATCGGCTCGATCTTCCGCATGGGGCTGACCTACCTCTACGGGTGAGGAAGCGCGGAGCGTTCGAGACTTTCCGGTTTCCAGCGGCGAACTCGGAAACGTGGTGAGGCCTGCAGCATGATCGAGAAGCGATCCGCCCAGGATATATCGACGCTGGGAGCGGGTGACGCCCGGTCGGCGGCAACGCCCCACAAACGGCATGACGATTGGCGTGGCGAGACGATCGACAAGATCCGCGCCCTGATCAGGCAAGCGGACCCCCGAATCGTCGAGGACATCAAGTGGCGGAAGCCGTCGAACGGTATGCAAGGTGTCCCGGTATGGGAGCATGACGGTCTCGTCTGCACGGGCGAGACCTACACGGCGGTCGTGAAGCTCACCTTCGCCAGGGGCGCCGCGCTCGAGGACCCGTGCCGCCTCTTCAACGCCGGCCTCGATGGCGGCACCCGCCGCGCGATCGACATCCATGAGGGCGATATGATCGACGAGGCGGCGTTCAAGGCGATGGTCCGTGCGGCCGTGGAGGAGAACAGGAAAGCTGCCGCGCAGCGGAGGGCGAAAGCGAGGCGATGACGGCCGACGAGACTCGTTCCATCGACCGTGATCGGCAGTCCTTTTGTAAATGCCTCAGAGTATCGAAACGGCCGTCTTATCTAGTCGGGAAGTCAAACCGTGCCGAGGCTCATGTCGGATATCCGAGCAACGGCCCGGATCACTCCCACTCGATCGTCCCCGGTGGCTTCGACGTGATGTCGTAGGTCACCCGGTTGATGCCGCGCACCTCGTTGACGATGCGGCCGGCGACGCGGTTCAGGAAGCCCATGTCGAACGGATAGACTTCCGCGGTCATGCCGTCGGTGCTGGTGACGGCGCGCAGCGCGCAGGCCTGGTCGTAGGTGCGGCCGTCGCCCATCACGCCGACCGTGCGCACCGGCAGCAGCACCGCGAAGGCCTGCCAGATCGCGTCGTACAGACCCGCCGACCGGATCTCCTCCAGGAAGATCGTGTCCACCTTGCGCAGCAGATCGAGCCGTTCGCGGGTGATGTCGCCCGGAATACGGATCGCAAGACCGGGACCGGGGAAGGGGTGGCGGCCGACGATCGTGTCCGGGATGTCGAGTTCGCGACCGAGCACGCGAACCTCGTCCTTGAAGAGTTCGCGCAGCGGCTCGACCAGCTTCATGCGCATGGTCTCCGGCAGTCCGCCGACATTGTGGTGGCTCTTGATCGTCACCGACGGGCCGCCGGTGAAGGAGACGCTCTCGATCACGTCGGGATAGAGCGTGCCCTGGGCCAGGAAGTCCGCGCCGCCCAGCGTGCGCGCCTCCTCGTCGAACACCTCGATGAACAACCGGCCGATAATCTTGCGCTTGGTCTCCGGGTCGGTGACCCCTGCCAGCGCGTCGATGAACAGGTCGCTGGCGTCGCGGTGGATCAGCCGGATGTTGAACCGGCCGCGGAACGTCGCCACCACCTCCTCGGCCTCGCCGGCGCGCAGCATGCCGTGATCGACAAAGATGCAGGTGAGCTGGTCGCCGATCGCCTCATGGATCAGCACCGCTGCCACCGAGCTGTCGACGCCGCCCGACAGGCCGCAGATCACCCGGCCCTTGCCGACCTGGGCGCGGATGCGCTCGATCTCCAGGTCGCGGAAGCCGGCCATGGTCCAGCGGCCGGCGCAGCCGGCGACGTCATGGGTGAAGTTGCGCAGCAGCGCGGCGCCGTGCGGCGTGTGCACGACCTCGGGATGGAACTGCACCCCGTACAGGCGGCGTCCCTCGTCGGCGATGATCGCGAACGGCGCGCCCTCGCTGACCGCGACCGCGCGGAAGCCCGGCGGCAGGCGGGTCACCCTGTCCCCATGGCTCATCCAGACCTGTTCGCGGGCGCCACGCTGCCAAGTGCCGCGCAGCAGGGCGCTGTCCTCGAGCACCTCGACATGGGCACGTCCGAACTCGCGATGCTCGTGCGTCTCGACCGCGCCGCCGAGCTGCGCGCACATCGCCTGCTGGCCGTAGCAGATGCCGAGCACCGGCACGTCGAGCGCGAACACGACCTCCGGGATCGTCGGCGCCGCCTGTTCCAGCACGCTCGCCGGACCGCCGGACAGGATCACGCCGCGGGCGCCGAACTCCCGGATCCGCTCGGGGCTGGCGCTGAACGGCCAAATCTCGCAATACACCCCGCTCTCGCGGACCCGGCGGGCGATCAGCTGCGTGACCTGGCTGCCGAAATCCAGGATCAGGATTCGGTCCTCGTGCAGGACGGCGTCGAGCTCGCTCATGATGGTGACCTTTGGATCGTAGAACCGGCTCGCCCTGCTATACCGAGCAGGCCGACCGGGAACCAGGGCGGAGAGGGACGATGACCATGCGCGAGACCCATGGCTGGATGACGGCCAGCCTGCTGCCGGCGCTGCTGCTGATCGGGGCTGTGGCCCTGTCGGGGTGCGGCGGCCCGGTGCCGAACGACATGGACGGCGAATGGGCGGGCACGCTGCACACGGAGCAGGGACGCTGTCCCGATCGCGCGCCGTCCAGGCTGCTGGTCGATGCCGGTGCGGTCAGGTTCGTCCCGGCGGGCGGCGTCCTGGTCCTGACCGGCCATCACGACCAGGGCGGGTCCAGGGTACATGCGCAGGTCGCACTGACCGACATGAACCACAAGCCGCTGCCGATGGTGTTCGAGGGCACCCTGGCACCGGACGGGCACCAGATCGCCGGCAGCTTCGGCACGCCGGCCTGCCGGGCATCGGTGGTGCTGCTGCGCCCGACCGATCACGGGCTGTCGCGGGTGCTGGGCAACTGAAGAGGGGGGTTGCGGTTGGAGGGACCTTCGGTTACACCGCGCTCCCACGGCAGGCACCCGTAGCTCAATTGGATAGAGCACCAGACTACGAATCTGGGGGTTGGAAGTTCGAGTCTTTCCGGGTGCGCCACGCCCTTGCGTCAGTCGGAAACGATGCAGCTCCAGACGACAGGCGGCCCCGCGGACGCCTCCCTGCTTGAGACCCTCGGGGCGGTGTTCGCCGGCGAGCACGATCTGATCGCCAACATGGCCAATATGGCGGCGGTGCTGTTAGAAGCCCTGCCGGACGTGAACTGGGCCGGCTTCTACCTGCTTCGCGACAATGAACTGGTTCTGGGACCGTTCCAGGGCCGGGTCGCGTGCGTGCGGATCGCGCTCGGCCGCGGCGTCTGCGGCGCCGCCGCAACGGAACGGCGCACCATCGTGGTCGAGGATGTGCATGCGTTTCCCGGTCATATCGCCTGCGATCCGGCCTCCCGCAGCGAGATCGTGGTGCCGCTGCTGCGGGGCGATGCGCTGCTGGGCGTGCTCGATATCGACAGCCCGCTGCCGGGCCGGTTCTCCGAGGACGACCGCGCGCTCTGCGAACAGGCGGCAGCGTTGCTGGTGCGCTCCCTGGCCTGATCACGGGAGCACTGCCCGATGAGGCCGGCCGCGGCGGTGATCGCGATGGTGCGGCGCGACGACCGCGTCCTGCTGGTGCGGCGCGCCAACCCGCCGGATCCCGGCCTGTGGGGCTTTCCGGGCGGTCACGTCGAATGGGGGGAGACCCTGTTCGCCGCCGCCGAGCGGGAGCTGCGCGAGGAGACCGGACTGGTCGCGACCGCGACGGCGGTGGTGACCGCGATTGACGTGATCCGGGAGCCTAGGGATGGCGGCGCCGGGCATCATGTGGTCCTGGTCGCCATCGCCTGCGACGCACCGGACGGCCTCGCCGTGGCCGCCAGCGATGCGCTGGAGCTGGGCTGGTTCGCGGTCGGTGCGATCGGCGACGGCGATCCCCGCTTCAGCCGCAGTACCGCGGCGGTCGCCAGGGCGCTGTTCGAGGTGCAGCCCCAGGACGGACCGCAAACCTTGCCCGATGCGCGGCGGCGCGCAGAGGATCCGTCGGCCTGACCGCCGTCGGCGCCACGCGCTTCACGCGATCTGCAGGTTCTGCACCGCCGCCTCGAGTTCCTGGAAGCTCGGCATATGCTCGTTCGGCACCATCTTGCGGCCGCTCTCTATGCTGACCTGCGGCGGGTTGCCGTGCAGATGGGCGACGATGACGGCCCTGATCAGCTCGTAGTATTTGGCCTCCTCCAGCACCACCGCGCTCAGCCTGGCCGCGATCGGCGCCACCACGCCGTAGGCCAGCAGCACCCCAAGAAAGGTCCCGACCAGGGCGCCGCCGATCATCTCGCCGAGCACCGCCGGCGGTTCGCTGATCTTGGACATGGTCTTGATCACGCCGAGCACGGCGGCGACGAT